>JBMNTN010000028.1:0-24140 GCA_050945755.1 Bacillota bacterium
GCAACCGCTGCAAAAATGGCACTCCGTAATTTTTCCCACAGGAGTCCCTGCATATTTTTCCCGCCGTTCTATAAACCAGGACAGCCACTTTTGATCGATTTGAGAAATTAGCTTATTTTTATCTTCGATCACAACTGCCAGTTCCTGCTCCAATTCAATTTTTATTCTGCTATACTGGCCTTTAAGCTGGTTAAATTCTCGATACATCACTTTTAATGCCGCAGAAATCTCCTTTGCCTCATTCTCCAAATCATCTTTTTGCACCATCAGAGTAATGATTTCATTGCTCAAAACATCATTTTGCTCTTTGGCGTCATCTAATTTCTGCTGAAGATTTTCCAGCTCTTTGGGATTTTGGACAGACCCGTCATAAAGAGCCCCGGTTAATTCTTTTTCTATCGCTTCTAAATCAACTACCCGGTTTTTCAATTTCTTTAACTGGCGTAATGTATCTTTCAGACCGACATTTTTCTCGGTGAGCTTTCTTTGCTCCGTTTCAAACTTCTCTTTGATAATTTTTAGCTGAGACACCTGAGGAGGCTTTTTTAATTTTTTATTAACTTCTGCTTCCCGCGCCTCCAATTCTTGAAGCAGGTACAACATTTCGATATTCATCCCTGTTCCTCCTTAAGAAAAATAATGGATAGGGGAAACCCTATCCTAATAATACTTCCACGGTTCTGTAATTGACTTGCTTGCCCAAACAGCAATATCTACTTTCCTCTTGGCAAATTCTTCTTTCAACCATTCACAAAGGGGAGGCACTATAAAATTCTCCGTATTAAAATGGCCTGCGTCGACCACAGTCAACCCCATAGCTTCTGCATCCCGCGCCCCATGGTATTTTATATCACCGGTTATATAACATTCTGCACCTTTTAGTACAGCCTGGTTGATTAACGATGCCCCTGCTCCCCCGCAGACAGCAACCCGTTTGATCTTCCGATCCAATTGTCCTACCACCTTTACCGTGTTAACATTTAGACGCTCCTTTACCTGCGCTACCATTTCATGGAGTTTCAAAGGCATTTCCAGTTCACCGATTCTCCCCAACCCTAGCCGGCCTTTGTCCAAATCCAGCTTGTAAATATCATAGGCGACTTCTTCATAAGGGTGGCTTTCCAACATGGCAGATATTGCCCTTTTTAATTTCCCTGCCGGAATAACAGTCTCCAAACGGTATTCCCGAACCTTTTCCAATGATCCTTTAGTCCCGATGAAGGGATTGGTTCCCTCCAAAGGTAAAAAAGTTCCTTCTCCGGCAGTAGAAAATGTACAGCAGGAATAGTTTCCAATCCAGCCTGCGCCTGCCTGGCAAAGGGCACTGCGCACCTGTTCCAAATGATCTTCCGGGACAAAAACCACCAGCTTAAATAAATCTTCTCCCACTGACGTCGCTAAAACTTCAATGTTTTTTAAATTAAATAACCTAGCTAAATGTTCATTGATTCCCTCCTGGGCACTGTCTAAATTGGTATGGGCAGCATATACGGCAATATCGTTTTTAATTATTTTAGAGAGAATTTTCCCCATCGGTCGGTCAAAACGAATATTGCTAACCGGGGAAAAAATTAAGGGATGGTGGGAAAAAATCATATTAACCCTTTGAGAAACGGCCTCATCAACTACTTCTTCAGTCACGTCCAGCACTACCAGAAGCCGCTCGACAAGTGCCTCAGGATCTCCTACCTGCAGGCCCACATTATCCCAAGGCTCGGCAAGATGCGGTGGAAAAGCAGTTTCAATTATTCCCATCAGTTCTATAACCGTTATAGGCATTCCATCACCTGTTTCAGCATAGATATTCGAGCATTAACTTCACTCTGTTTCCTTTTCACTCCGGGAGCATTGCCGCGCTCCATGTTACTCCCAATGCATTTCAATGAAGTAATTTTTTCTTGAAGGTACTTTTTTAAAAGGGGGTGTCTTTTTTTCATTAAAACTGGTCCCACTTCAATTTCCGCTTCAGTTAAACAACATTTCCCCAGTTGTGCTCCAATAATTTCGTAAAATACCCCGCCTTCAAGCACCAATTCTTCGTCAATAATTTTCCATTCATGCTCCATGAGCCATCTTCGCAGTTGAGAAGTCCCTCGCATTGGTTGAAGTACCAACCTTTTAACTTGAATTAAAACATCCGGGGATCCTTCCAATATTTTTATGATGGTGGAAGCTCCCATCCCAGCAATGCAAATTGTCTCCGCTTCACCTGGGCTGAGCACTTTTAGCCCATCCCCCAAACGCAAATCAATCTTTTTCTCCAGTGCCAGGAGTTCCACGATATCTTTTGCCGCATTTAACGGGCCCTGAGAGACGTCACTGGCAATAGCATAAGGGCAAATGCCTTGAGAAACTAAATAAGTCGGCAGGTACCCGTGGTCAGTTCCAATATCCGCATTTACAGAACCCTTAAGAACCATAGACGCTACTGCAGCCAACCTGCTCGAAAGTTTAATCTTCACTGATACCTCACCACACAGATACCCGAATGTTTAAGGAACCAGGATATCATTCCCTTAAATCCGGTGTTTTATCCCCGATAACAGTTCCGGAATAAGATATAAAATCATATTAATTACAGTATTCGTAGTTTATTGCTGAAATCCTTCCAATACCGAAGGCCAGCCGATATAATCGAAAAATAAAATAATCATAAGAAGAACAAAGGGAGCATTATTTACAACTTATGCTTTTGGCGATACGGCAGCCTGTGGCTGTAGCACAGAGCCCACCCATGCCGGTACAGCGCAGAGAAACATCCATCTGTCTACCCACAGTCATCATTGCTTCAACTGCCTCATCAAAAGGAATGACGGCGCGAAAGCCGCTCATAACCATATTAGCAGCAACAATAGCATTTGCGACTCCACTACTATTTCGACTAATACAGGGTATCTCCGTTTGACAGCCTACAGGGTCGCAAACAAGGCCTAACATATTTTGAAGTGTCAGGGAAGCGGCTTCAAGTGACTCTGCCACTGTACCATGAACGAGTGATACAAGTCCGGCGGCCGCCATGGCAGCTGCTGCACCAATTTCCGCCTGACAACCGGCAACATCGCCGGCGAATGTGGCATTATTACCAATAAAAGCTCCGACCAAGCCGGCGCCTAACAAAGCCTTGGCAATTTCCTCATCACCATATCCCATCTGCTCTCCAACACAGATTAAAGCCGCCGGCACCACGCCGCAGGAGCCTGCCGTAGGCGCTGCCACGATAACACCTGGTTTTCCACTCATCTCCATAACAGCAACAGCCCAAAGCATTGCTTTATTCAAAATACCCCCATCAATCAGTCTTCTCTTATTAACCTGTTCAGCCATTGTAGAAGCAATCGGCTTCAAATAACCTTTTCTCGGACTGTCCGGCGGCATCGACAAGCCATCTGCTGCAGCCTTGCGCATAACTTTCAGCTTGCGGTATATGTCCTCAAATATAGCGTCCTCTTTGGCATCAAGAGCCGTCTCGTAATCAATAGCCAGGCGCCAAAGGGAGTGTCCCGTCTCTTGGGCATACCGCAAAGCACCGACACCGTCAATAAAAGGTGGCAATGCATTTGGATGACGTTGTACAACAAGATCCGCAGGTACATAACTGCAGAGCAAGCAGTCATCATCTGCTGAGAATAATTCAATGAGTTCCTGCTCCGGAGTCTCGGTCATCTCTATCTGCAAAACGCCGCCATCATCCGCGGGAAAATTTTGTTGGCGGATATTGGAGAAATGGGGCAAGACTTTGGACGGAAAACCTTGACCACGATACACAATTACCAAAGTGTTGACTTCACCGGTAATGTGTAACGGACGACCGTTCAACGAGACAATTTCGATCATACTACCACCTAAAGAGCGGGCAAGAATTGAGATCTCTTTCTTACGGCCTCGCAGATTTAATAGGGCAGCATTTGGATGAACATCTTCCAGATCTCCTACCACAAAATTATAACGCATACCTTTCTCATCAGCTACAGCCAGAGATTGAGCTAATTTCTCGTCGTCCGGCGTCATCCCCAAAAGACCACCAATAAAACCATAGTCGGAACCTTGTCCATGGTATGTGGCCGCAAAGGAGCCACGCTTGTCAAAAACAATTTCTGCTTCCAAGATCTCTTCGTCAAGCAGTGCCCGTGCCAGATTGCCGATGCGGCAGGGACCTGCCGTATGAGAACTGGACGGGCCCATCATAACAGGGCCGATTACATCATTCAATATACTACAAATCATTTTTATCCATTCCTTTAGATTTCATTATTTTTAGCTAACACAAAAAAATTATGATAATGAGAATACTAACATATTTACATATATGGTCAGCAACAATATGGGGCAGCAAAGAAAACCTTACCTTACAAAAGATTTAATCAACTCACACCCACATTCAGGCCAAATATATTTAAATTATATCACATATCGCCTGCTATCAGGCACTGTGTCTAATAATTAGTCTATAAAAAAAAGACGCATCTGCGTCTTTTTGTTTTGGTGGGCCCACCTGGGATCGAACCAGGGACCGACCGGTTATGAGCCGGTGGCTCTACCGCTGAGCTATAGGCCCAAAAAATGGCTCCCCGAGTTGGATTCGAACCAACAACAACCCGGTTAACAGCCGGGTACTCTACCGTTGAGCTATCGGGGAACGCTCATTTGCATAGAACATTATACTAAAATTCTTTTCCCCGGTCAATAAATTCCGGGTACCAAATTTTCGTAAGTTAATCTAAAAAAACGCTGCCCTTTTATTCTAAGTAATCCTTTAACTTTTTGCTCCGGCTGGGATGGCGTAACTTTCTTAATGCTTTCGCCTCTATCTGGCGAATACGTTCTCTCGTTACACCAAACACCTGCCCTACTTCCTCCAGAGTACGTGACCTGCCATCCTCCAGGCCAAAACGAAGCTGGAGCACCTTCTTTTCCCGAGGTGTCAGCGTTTCCAGAACGTCCTCCAGTTGTTCTTTTAAAAGCATAAATGATGCTGCCTCTGCCGGAGCAGGTGCATCTTCATCTTCAATAAAATCCCCTAAATGACTGTCTTCTTCTTCTCCGATTGGGGTTTCCAGTGAAACAGGTTCTTGGGCAATTTTCATGATTTCCCGCACTCTTTCCACCGGAATATCCATCTCTTTGGCAATTTCTTCCGGAAGGGGTTCCCTCCCTAATTCCTGTAAGAGCTGGCGAGAAACTCGAATCAATTTGTTTATAGTTTCTACCATATGGACCGGTATCCGAATGGTCCGAGCTTGGTCCGCAATGGCACGGGTAATGGCCTGACGAATCCACCATGTTGCATAGGTACTGAACTTAAAGCCCTTTTGGTAGTCAAATTTTTCCACAGCCTTTATTAACCCTAAGTTACCCTCCTGAATTAAATCGAGAAAGAGCATCCCCCGTCCAACATATCTCTTAGCAATACTGACCACCAAGCGGAGATTGGCCTCCGCTAAGCGCCGTTTTGCCTCTTCATCGCCCTGCTCCATTTGTTTGGCCAGCTCAACTTCTTCCTCTGCAGATAAAAGCGGAACACGTCCGATTTCTTTCAAATACATGCGTACAGGGTCATCAATGGCAACTCCTTCCGGAATGGACAAATCAATTTCAATCGTCTCATTGGAGGCAGAATCATCTTGATCGTGATGTTCGATCGTTTCCACTTCCCCGGCGCCGGACATGACCTCAATACCCATATGTCCTAACTGTTCATATACTTCATCCATTTGATCTGGAGTTAATTCTATTTCGGCCAGAGAATCCATGATTTCATTATAAGTAAGCATTCCCCGCTGTTTGCCTGTTTCAATTAGTTTTTTTACTGCTTCAACTTTTAATTGGTCCGGCTTCATAATTTCCCTCCTTCCGATAAAAATTGCCATATTCTTTAGTTTTTTAATTGCTGTACCTGTTGTTGCAACTTGGTATACTCCTGCAGCAAGGTGATAGTTTCGGATGTTAAATTCTTTTTTTCTTGATCATGAATTATTGCTTGAATTTCTTTAATACGTTTTTTTAATTTATGCAGCTGGATCATCTTTATATAATCTCGGATCAGCATTTCTCTATCTTCTCCGGGAATTTCTTCCAATAGTAATTCAGCAACAGATTGCCGTAACTTAGCATCATCAACCTTTTCTACCAGGGTAGACGGATGCCAATCAAAATCAGCATATATTTTTTTAACAAACCGCAAAACATCCGCCAATACCGGCATATCTGTAAAATCAAAACCTAAAACCTTTTCAACCCGGTCAAAAGTCTCCCGGTCTTCGATCATCAAACGGCAAAGACTCTTTTGCGCAATAGTATAGGCATCTCGGCGATCTCTTTGAATAACTTCGTTAACTTGAAACCGAGTATTGTTAGTATGCTTGCCCCGGATAAAATTATCCGCATTTTGTAAATAACCCATCTTTCGATCTAATTCAGCATAAATTGACTCCTGGGAAATATCCAAGTGCCGTGCAATAAATTTTATATATTGATCCTTTTCGACTTGACTTTTTATCCTGGAAATAACGGGAAGCAGTTCTTTAACAACATCGGCTTTCCCTTCAATTGTTTTTATATTGTGTTTAGCCACAGCAACATGTAACCTGTATTCCAGAAAACTCTCCGCCCGATTTTGCATCAGTTGCATCCATGCTTTCCCGTTGTACCTGTGTAAAAATTCATCCGGATCCAACCCATTAGGTAGTGTTAATACCCGAACCCGGAAACCCAGGTTATCTAAGATCTCTAATCCACGGAAAGCAGCTTTTGCTCCTGCCGTATCCGCATCATATGATATTAATACATGGGATGTATATCTTTTGAGCAACCTTCCCTGATCAGGCGTAAGCGAAGTTCCTAAAGAAGCCACAGTATTATTTATGCCAAATTGGCGAGCTGCCACAACGTCCATATAACCTTCAACAATGATCGCCTCATCACACTTACGGATATCAGTTGCTGCAAGATTAATGCCGTATAAGTTTTGGGATTTGTTAAAAATCAAAGTTTCCGGGGAGTTAAGATACTTGGGTAGTTCATCTCCCATCACCCTGCCCCCAAAGGCAACGACTTTACCCCGGTAATCCCAAACAGGAAACATTAACCGATTGCGGAACCTATCATAATACGTCCCCTTTTGACTTTTGCTGATTAAACCGGCTTTTTCCATATCCTGTTCGGTAAACCCTTGCGTCAGTAGATAATTTTTTAAGCTGTCCCAGGAGGCTGGAGCATATCCCAGGTGAAAATCCATAATCATATCCCGGGTTATTTTCCTTTTATCCAAATAAGCCCTGGCAACTTTACCAATATGCGCATCTAAAAGATTGGCATGAAAAAAGTCTGCCGCCAATTCATGCATTTCATACATGCGACGTTTTTCGGACAGGCGCGCTGCCTCAACCCCTGTTTGCGCTGTGGCCGGAATCACTATCCCCACTTTTTCCGCTAACTTTTCTGCCGCTTCAGGTAGGGTAAGATTCTCCTGTTCCATGATAAAGGTAATCACACTGCCACCTTTCTGGCAGCCAAAACAATAAAAAATCTGTTTTTCAGGCGAAACAGTAAATGAAGGTGTATCCTCCAAATGGAATGGACAAAGGCCAACATAGTTTTTCCCCTGTCTTTTTAATGTAACGTATGCGGAAATTATCTCAACAATATCAGACTTCATCCTTATCTCATCAACAATTTCCGGCGGTACATACTTCATCATTTGCACCACCCTCACTTATAAAAATACCTTGTCAGATACGATTTGTTTTCGCCATTTTTTCTTTGATTCCTTCTTGATAGTAAATTTAGTATTTAATCCCCGACCTGTAGCATTAATTTCAAATGCTTCTTACCCAAAGTATTGTTATATTCGCTACCTCTTGGCTAATTCCTTCCAGTGTTCGACAAAAATAACCTGCCACCAGGCCATTTTATTATTTCCTAATATTTGGTAGATTATACCCGCTGCGGTTTAGACACTTAGGAGTTTCAAAAAAAACTAATAACTATGAATAATGCATGGACTCTACGGAAAAGATATTATCGAAGGTTGGACGATTACCCTGCCAAGTAATTAGTCACTACTTGGATAGCCTGACCAGCGAAGAGGTCCCGTCCAACCTTTCTTGTTATTTAGATTGTCAACTTAAACAAGACAAACTCCCATTGGGAGCTTGACATAGACATGGCCTGTTAATATTGTGTTAGATAATCCGAAAACCATCCGGCACAAAAATTCTGGAAAATTGGGTAATGGCATAACGGTCAGTCATCCCGGCTACATAATCACAGACTTTCACTATCACTTGATCATTTCCCTGATACTCAACAGGTAGCTCATCATTATGATTCAAGTAATAGTTAAAAAGACTCTTTATCATTTCTTTGGCTTTTCTTTCTTCCGCCTTAGCAGGCGACCCAATATATACCCTTTTGAAAAGAAAGCTTCTCAGCTCATCCATGGCTCCCTGAATTTCGGCCGACATGCTAATTAGAGGCTGCCCCAAACTATGATTGATAATATCCTTAACCATGGTATTAATCCTGTTGCTGTGTTTATCTCCCAGAATGCGGAGACAATCCTTGGGCAGATCCGATTTTCTGATAATGTTTCCTCTGATGGCGTCATCAATATCATGGTTTATATACGCGATGCGGTCAGAAAACCTAACGGTTTGCCCCTCTAAAGTTGCCGGTTTCATTGGTCCGGTATGATGCAAAATACCATTTCGCACTTCCCAGGTTAAATTTAGTCCTTTTCCCCCTTCAATCTTTTCCACTACCCGGAGACTTTGGCGGTTATGGCGAAACCCACCGGTAACAATTTCATCCAAAGCTTGTTCACCGGCATGTCCAAAAGGAGTATGTCCCAAATCATGCCCCAAAGCTATTGCCTCTGTGAGATCTTCATTGATTCTAAGTGCCCGGGCAATTGTCCGGGCAATCTGGGCAACCTCCAGCGTATGAGTAAGACGGGTACGAAAATGATCCCCTTCTGGAACAATAAAAACCTGGGTCTTAAATTTCAACCTCCGAAATGCCTTGGAATGAATAATTCGATCTCGGTCCCTTTGATAACAGGTCCTTACTTCGCATTCATCTTCAGAAACCTGCCGGCCTTTTGTTTCAATACTTTTTGCTGCACAAGGGGAAAGATGCTCCGTTTCCCACTGTTCAGTCTGTTCCCGAATCAACATTTCCATCACTCCAAAGTTATTCATACAATCAAATTCCTGCCGCCACTATCAACAAATTATAAAATTTCAACAGGGAGCTGTTTTATTCTTTGCACCAGATCAAAAATGATCCGAGCGGTTATTCCCCAAATCACCCGTTCCTGAATTCTATATACATACATTGGGTAATCCATTCCCCGCCAAGGCCGTGTATAATTATCCCCCAGACCTAATTCGGCTGCCGGAAAAATAATATTTTCTTTCCCGGAAGAATCCTTCATAATCGGAGAAACCGTCACCGGCAGTAAATACTTGTCCGGATCATCTTTTTCAAACAGGGTAACCGGCAAGGAAAAGACCTCGGCAACTTCTTCAGGATTAATTGTTAAATCATCCAGATTTTCAATGTGGGCAATTCCCAAAAAGGTCTCTACTATCACTCCTTTTGGTGTGACAACGGTGTTCAATCTGCCTAAAACATCAATTTTCTCTTGAGAAAGGCCTAGTTCCTCCTGAGTTTCTCTGAGAGCTGTATGACAAAAGCTCTTGTCCTTTTCCGCTTCAAACTTTCCTCCGGGAAAACAGATCTCTCCGGCTTGTCTGATTTTGGCACACCGTTTTTCAAATATGAAATGATACTCTCCGTTAAACAGCGCAAGCAGAATCATTACTGCAGACTGAAAATAATTCTCTTGCCCGTTTATCCCTGGAACCGCAGGTAATATTTTTTCTAAATCATTTATTTGCCAAAGTTTCATATCAACAATCCTCGTTAATTTGACTTTCTTGGGATAAAACGTTTTCTAAAAAAGTGTACTTTATACTAAAACACTTCGTCCTCATCTGTTCCAACGCCGGATTTATAAAGCCTTCTGTTGTGCAGCACCCACACCTTGTCGGAAAACTCTTTCCGAGATGTATTTTCCAAATTCTTTGCCATATCATACATTCTGGCGTCAATGATATCAATATAGTGGAGCAATTCTGCCTCCGGAATCATCGGCCTTTTGGGGCTGCCAAATTCAGGTTCGTAATGATGGGAAAGCACCATGTGTTGAAGCAGCAAGGAAACTTCTTCAGCCACGCCTAGCTTACGAGCGGTTCGGTCAATCCTTTTGATTCCTTGCACAATATGACCTAAAAGCTGCCCCTCTACAGAATAATCCGATACCATGCCAAGGGGTCCAGCATCCATTTCATCTACCTTGGCGATATCATGCAGAATAATCCCCCCGTACAGCAGGTCACGGTTTATCCAGGAATAAATCTCGCTCAGTTTTTCCCCTACCGTCAGCATTGTTAAAATATGATATAAAAGCCCACCCTGTACGGAATGGTGGTTTTGTTTTGCTGCCGGATAATACATCAGTTTATCCTTCGTTTCTTCCACTACTTGGCCAACAACCGCCTTGATATCTTTATTCCTTATCTCATTAATATACTGTAACACCCTCTCAAACATAACCTCCGGTTTTTCCGGGGCGACAGGGACAAAATCTTCGATATCAAGTCCGTCTTCTTCTTGGGCAGGCCTGATTCTTTCAATTTTCAACTGCATACGGCCTTGCCACAAACCGATTGTACCCTTGACTTTTACTAACATTTGCTCTAAGTACAACCTTTCATCCTCGTCAGAGCAATCCCATAGTTTCGCATTAAGCTCTCCGGTCTTATCCCCGAGCAATATATCAAGATACTTTGCATTATTTTGTGTTGTCTTACAGTTAACGGCTTTGACAAGAAAAAAACCTGTTATTGACTTTCCAGCCGGAAGATCTTTTATTTCCTGCACGTACAAATAAACCTCTCCTTTTGTCTCTGGCTGTTTGGATAGAACTTTAATTCTCCTTTATTTATAAAAACACCTGTAAACAAAGAAAAATATATTGGCTATTGGTTAATTATGGTTTAATATGGCTATAATCTAATAATACTATTTGAGGTGAACAATTTTGAAAACATTATTTAAGCTCTTTTTACGGGGGCTATTGTTAATTACCCCTGTAATAATCACCGTTCTAATTGTCTATAAGTTAGGCGCCGTTCTAGACAGCATGGTTTCCGGGCTACTAACTTTAATTAACATCCCCTATTATCCCGGAGTGGGAATTCTCTTTGCCATAGTGACTATCACTTTGATTGGATTGCTGTCGAAAAATTGGCTGAGTCAAAAATTATTTAATTTAATTGACAAGCTCTTTACCAATGTCCCTTTGGTTAAAGTAATCTATACCACCATCCGGGATACTCTCTCTACCTTTACAGAAGGGAAAAAGGGGTTCTCAAAGCTTGCTCTTGTGCATATTCCCGGTTCCGATATTAAACTTTTGGGGTTTATTACCAATGAAGATATGGACGGCTTTGGTTTGAACGATTATATTTCAGTATATTTGATGCAGTCAATGCAGTGGGCGGGCAATTTGATTTTAGTGCCTAAAGAAATGGTAACCGTACTGGATATGTCGGTGGAAGATGCCGTGAAGTTTATTGCTTCTGCCGGATTAGTTCAAAAGCAAAATGAAAGTTAGAAGCTTCTATCTATACTTTGGAAAAAAGTTTAGGACATTATCAACCAGTCCATCAATAATACCCCTTAACCCCAACGAAATCTAATCATTTAAGCAGGCGCAGGCGGTAGCAGTTCACGGCTGTTTGCCCCAGCTTATCCAAAAGCTGATAGTTGGCATAAGCTCCTACCACCGCTCCAATCCCAGGTACCATTTGAAGCATTTTCGCCAGGTCAATATAATCCCGGTACTCTTGCTGGAAGAGACGCCAATCAAGAGAATCCAACCCTGCGGGAAGCTCCCGTGACCGTTCTTCCCAGTTTAAAATCTGAAAATATACTTCTCTCCTTCGCGCCGCGCTGGAAAAGGCCAGCTGAAAAATATGGAGAATAAACAATCGCTCCCTGAGATTTTTCGTATCGTATCCATAGAGGCCGGCAGTATCAAAAAGAAATTTCATTTTTAGACTGAGGAGGAGGGGGAAATCTGCCAAGCCAAGGAAGATCCCTCCTACCCCGGTACCTGCACCTTCAGCAGCTGCTGCTTTCTTATAAAATATTAATTTGTCACGAACCAGTTTCTCCCGTTCCTCCAGAGATACTAACCCCTTTAAAGGTTCCCCGGAAATAAATTGGGAACCGATCAATACTGCTTCTGTCATGTTCCGAATCGCAACAGTTAAAGCACGATGGACCTGATCGGGAATGATATTGTTTACTTTCGTCTGCCAGCCTTTAGTCAAACGATCGGCAAGCGAAGGTTTTCGGCTTACTTTCCGCTGCCAATGTTTTAATTCGTAGGCAGCTTTCTCTTCATAACTCAACATTATTTCTAATCATTATACCTTTCCTTAAATTAAAGGCAATAACACTGCCTGGAACTTGGTTTGCTAGGTTGGTTTTGGGTAGCCGGGTCAACTATCACTTCTGTTGGCTTTTATTTTATCAAATTCCCATTAACTTTTCCTATGAAGTCTGACTTTTTATGTCAATAAAAATACCGCTGTACTCGCCAGCGGCAACAGTGAATTTATTTATTTTCTGAACTACCAACTATGCCTGTAAAACTAAACCAAGAAAAATCGTACGATAAACAATAACGTGAGGACCCACATCGTCACACTAATTTCTTTAACCTTACCTGTTAAAATATGCAGAGCGGTAAATGCCAAAATCCCAAAGACAATGCCCTCTGCAATACTGGAAGTGAGAGGCATCATGATAATTGCCAAAAAAGCAGGTATGGCATCAAGATAATTGGACCAATCAATTTGCTTTACCGGTTCAGCCATAAAGACTCCCACTATCACCAATACTGGGGCTGTGGCCGCACTAGGAATCACTCCGACAAGAGGGGAAAAGAAAAGGGCAATTAAGAAGAGCACCGCCGTAACCAAAGCTGTCAACCCTGTTCTTCCCCCCTCAGCTACCCCAGAAGCACTTTCCACATATGTGGTCACCGTACTGGTCCCCAGCACTGCCCCAAAAATCGTTCCCAGGGAATCAGCCATTAACGCTTTATTGGCTTTCGGTAAATGTCCTTTCTCATCGAGCATACCTGCTTTGCTAGACACACCAACCAAAGTTCCAATGGTATCAAACAAATCCACAAAAGTAAAAGCAAAAATGACAGAGATTATGCCATAATTAAATATTTCTTTAAATCCCAAGGTAAAGGCCCCGAATGTTTCGCCGATACTGGGAGGTAAACTGACCAGCTTAAAATTTTCTAAATTCGTCACTCCAAAGGGAATGCCTAAAAGAGTTGTCAAAAGAATTGCCCATAATAATGAGCCCTTTACTTTCCGTGCGACCAACGCAGATGTAATAATTAAGCCACCTATACCTACCAAGATACTGGGAAATGTCACTCCGGCAGGTAATAACTTTTGCAGGTCGGGATCGCGAAAATATTCCGGACCAATTAATGTCAGAAATGTGGCAGGATTAGGAACGATCAATCCCATGTTTTTTAATCCGATAAAAGCAATAAACAAGCCAATGCCCACGCTCACCGCCAGCTTTAATGACATGGGAATCGCATTGACAATCTTCTCACGAATTCTGCTTAACGTAAGCAATAGGAAAACTATACCGGAAATAAATACCGCAGCCAACGCAGCCTGCCAACTTAATCCCATCCCCAAAACCACCGAATAAGCAAAGAAAGCATTCAAACCCATCCCAGGAGCAAGAGCAAAAGGATAATTAGCAATTAACCCCATAAAGATAGTCCCCAAAGCGGCAGAAAGACAGGTAGCCGTCATGACTGCACCAACAGGCATACCCGCCGCACTTAAAATATTGGGATTGACAAAAATAATATAGGCCATCGTCATGAAAGTAACGACTCCCGCCATAATCTCAGTCTTAACGGTAGTACCATGTTCCTTTAATTTAAAGAAGTCTTCAAGCATATAAAGCCACCTTTTTGGGGGACATCTTGAATATTATCTTCTTCATTTTAAAGGGAATTATTCTTAAATTTTATTACAGTTTATATCTTTTCAATAATATAAACCTTTCTTTTGGAGTTGGGAATGATGTATACTTGGTCATCATTTACCGAATGAACAAAGGTTTCTTTACAATCAATTACTCTAAACTTAAAATCTTCACTATCCGTAAACTGGGCTGCATCTTCACTCAAAATTGTCGCATCGTTAAAATTAAGAAAATACCATAATTCCCGAGCACTGTAGGTTTTCCCTACTTCAAGCTCTTTTAATGTATCAATTTGCAATACCATTTATTTCACCTCCCTTCTGCTTAACAATTCGGCATCAGAAAGAAAAAACCTTAACAAAAATTATTCATTTAACCGACGCTATATACTTGCAAAATACAAACTTCTCATAACTTCAAACTTTCGATTTATAACATATTTTTTCTAACATTTACCGCTACTTTTTCGTATCTGGTACACAAGGTGGAATCCTATTCGGATCGCATAGTTTTTATGGACGAAGGAAAAATTATAGAAACAGGAAGGGCGGGAAAATTTTATAACCAGGAGGTTTAGATTGGTTGAATCAAGAAAGTAATTACCCGTGGAAGGATATATCCCCGGAACAATGGCAGGACTGGCACTGGCAGGTAGCTAATCGGATTACTACCTTAGATCAGTTGAAAAAAGTCGTTCAGCTTACCAACGCAGAAGAAGAAGGCATAAAACACTGTCTTGACAGTCTGCGCATGGCCATTACCCCCTATTATGCATCCCTGATGGATCCCACATCTCCAAACTGTCCGATCCGTAAGCAGGCAATCCCGGTAACTTGGGAACTGGAGGAATCATCCTGCGACTTGTCCGATCCGCTCCATGAAGAAGTTGATTCCCCAGCCCCGGGTCTGACACATCGCTATCCGGACAGAGTGCTTTTTTTAGTCACCGACCAATGTGCTATGTACTGCCGGCACTGCACCAGACGACGCATTGCCGGAGCAACCGACAAGCCTCGGCTGAGGGAAGAACTTGATGCGGGGATTAAATATATTGAAAGCACCCCTGCCGTAAGGGATGTCCTTATCTCCGGCGGAGATGCCTTTCTTTTGGATGATACAATCCTGGAATATCTTTTGGAGAAACTTCGCCGCATATCCCATGTGGAAATAATCAGGTTTGGCACCCGTACCCCGGTGGTACTGCCCCAACGGATTACCCCGGAATTATGCCAAATGCTGAGAAAATATCATCCGATTTGGGTTAATACCCATTTTAATCATCCCAAAGAAATTACAAAGGAAGCTATTGCTGCTTGTGAAAGACTTGCTGACGCAGGAATTCCCCTGGGCAACCAAACCGTTCTTCTCAAAGGAGTGAACGATTGCCCCTTCATTATAAAAACATTAGTTCATCTGTTGGTAAAAATGCGGGTACGCCCTTATTATCTTTACCAATGCGATCTTTCTCAAGGCCTTGAGCATTTCCGCACCTCTGCAACCAAAGGCATTGAAATCATTGAACTTTTACGGGGACATACATCAGGTTTTGCTGTTCCTACCTATGTTATTGATGCGCCGGGGGGAGGAGGAAAAATCCCGGTCAGTCCCCAGTACCTGATTTCCATGTCAGATGAAAAGGTTATCCTGCGCAACTACGAAGGCGTAATTTGTGCCTACACGGAGCCGGCTGATCGGCAATCCGAGTGCCAAGAATGTGAAATCTGCCAACAGCATCGTAAGCACAAATCAAAAGCGGGCTTGGCAAAATTATTTAGTGATAAAAAATTAAGTCTAGTACCTAAAGGTAATCTTAGGGAAAAAAGGCGCCAGGAATTTATGGAATAATAACGGGAGAATTATCTTATGAAATTATCTCATATTAAAATCGAACCCGGAAATAAAACCATCTCGATATCAACCAAAGATGGTTATCATTATCATAAAGAAACCGTTCATTACTCTGTTAATATATTTGTTGATCTGATAAATAAAAGATTGAAGGTTAAAGACCATAAAATATCTAACTACGATCAGTTTACCGATTACTTAGAATTTATCTGCAAAGAAAACGGCCTAACTAAACTTATCATAACCGCTTCAGAAGAAGGGTGGCAGGAGCTTTTTACCAGAGGCTTTTTATTGGAGGCTCTTCATCCTACCTTTTTCAGGGGAAAGCCTGGTTTTCATCTATCCAAGTTCTTTTCTCAAGAAAGAAAAAATAGCTGTTGTTGGGACCAAGAAGACCATATTCTCGAACAAGCAAGAAAGGTAACCGGCATCCCAGAAAAATTACCGAAAGAATATTATATTCGGACAGCTACCATAAAAGATATTCCCCCATTAGTCGAGCTTTTCACCCAGGTGTTTAAGACCTATCCCACGCCTCTTAATGATCCGTTATACCTGGAAAAGGCAATGGAAAACGCATCTGTATTTAAAGTTCTCTTACATCAGAACCAAATAGTAAGTGCGGCCTCCCTGGATATCGACTACCAGACATTAAGTGCAGAATTAACAGACTGTGCCACCCTCCCCTCATATCGGGGACAAGGTCTGATGTCTCACTTAGTGCAAGAATTAGAAAAGGAAGCAATATCTTTAGGACTGATTACCCTTTATACTATTGCTCGTTCTCTTTCCATTGGCATTAACGGGGTCTTTGCCCGATTTGGTTTTAAATACTACGGTCGTTTTGTCAATAACTGTGATATTTGCGGCCAGTTTCAAGATATGAACCTCTGGTCAAAACCGCTAAAAAAATAATAACCCATATTTACGTTAATATAAGATAAACCCTTTCATCCATCAAATGAAAGGGTTTATCTTTAGTGAAAAAATGTTCTTAGTTAATTTTTTCGATTTCAATCAGCACCGGCTGTTCATTCTCTTTAGGAATATAGTTAAAGCGCACCTCGTCACCAGTTGTTAATCCAAACCTTTCTTCAAAGTTTTCTCTAATTTCCTCTCCCAAGCGAAATGCTCGGGCAGAGGATTCATCAGGAACACCGCTTATTTTAATCTCAATGGAATTGTTGTCAATCAGTCCCACATAAGTTCCTGAATCTGTCTTTGTCTCTGCACTATCCGGATCATCTTCCGCACCATTTTCCAAGCCATTTATCTGCGATTGCGATTCACCATTATCATTTTGACTTTCTCCTGTCTCTGCCCCGGTATCCGGGGTGGATTTATTCGGGGAACTACAGCCGGCAAATAAAATTAGAAGTGTCAGCATCAGGAAAAAAATCAATGTCCGGTTCTTAAACAATAAAAATCCACTCCTTTTTCATTCTCTCATTAGGTCTTAAGAAGATTGACGGACGGAGTCCGCATATTGTTCCCGGCTTTTAAAGGGTAAAACTTCCTATCGGAAAGTTCCTTTCGGAAACAAAAATATATTTGGGGAGACCCTCCAAGTTACTTCCCTATTTAAAATATTCCACCCCGGCTTGGAAAATATGCTGATCTTTTTCACCCGGCACATTTACCGCGACATAAGAACCAATCCTTTCAGAGTGCCCCATTTTGCCCAGCACCCTGCCGTCGGGACTGGTAATGCCTTCAATGGCATCTACTGAACCATTAGGATTAAACCTGATATCATAACTAGGTTCTCCCGCCAAATCCACATATTGAGTCGCCACCTGGCCATTATTAAATAGCGTATCGATTACCTGGGAATTGGCAACAAAACGTCCTTCTCCATGAGAGATGGCCACGGTATGCACATCCCCCGGCTTAACATGATTAAACCAAGGTGAAAGATTGGATACAATCTTGGTGCGCACTAAACACGATTGGTGCCGCCCAATCTGATTAAAAGTAAGAGTGGGCGAATCTTCGGTAAGATCAATAATCTCACCGTAGGGCAAAAGCCCTAATTTGATCAATGCCTGAAACCCATTACAGATACCCAGCATCAAACCGTCTTTTTCCTTGAGATGTCTCATCACCGCTTCTTTGATCCAGGGATTACGAAATACTGCCGCAATAAATTTACCTGACCCGTCCGGTTCATCCCCAGCGCTGAAACCGCCGGGAAGCATAATAATCTGACACTGATTAAGACGTTTAACCATTTCTTTAACAGACTCTTCAATCTCCCCAGGCGTCAAGTTCCTAATCACCATCGTATCGACCAACCCGCCAGCTTTTTCAAATGCCCGGGCGGTATCATACTCACAGTTGGTGCCGGGAAATACGGGAATAAACACTCTTGGCCTTGCCGTTTTTACCTGCGAACGTCCCGTATCCGGATGATCAAACAAAACATGTCTGGGCTTATGAGAGACTTTTTCTATCTTGGTGGGAAAGACATTTTCCAGCGGTTTTTCCCATTCGGTAAAAGCTTCATCAATGCTGATTTCCAGATCATTAATAGAGATAACAGGTCTCTTTTGGGTATGCCCGAGAATTTCATAGGTTATTTTATCTCCCATAACTTCTTGCACATTTGTTTCCCCGTCAATTTCCAAAACGATTGAACCATAATCAGGAGCAAAAAGTGTTTCCCGATCCATCTCCGCCCAGAAAGAAATGCCAATCCGGTTGCCAAAACACATTTTGCTGATTGTTTCCGCCAATCCCCCAAACTTCACGGTGGAAGCTGAAAGCACAACACCGGATTTAACCAGTTCATTTATCTTATCAAAGTTGGCTTTTAGTTCATGAAAATCAGGCACTTCATATTCATCACAAATTAGGGGCAGCCAGACCACTTTACTGTTCACCTTTTTAAATTCCGGCGAAAGAATTCTTTTTGCATCAACTACATTCACAGCAAAAGCAACCAGAGTGGGCGGGACATTAAGATCTTTAAAGGTCCCGGACATGCTGTCCTTTCCGCCGATGGCAGGGATGCCCAGCTTTTTCTGAGCATAAAATGCGCCGAGAAGAGCGCTAAAAGGTTTACCCCACTTTTCGGGATCCCTCCCCAGCTTTTCAAAGTACTCCTGGAGAGTAAGCCGGACAGTTTGATAATTTCCGCCCATTGCGACGATCTTGGAAACCGCTTGCACCACCGCATAAAGAGCACCTAAAAAAGGGCTCCACTTGGCCAGTTTCGGGTCATAGCCATAAGTCATGATGGTTGCTGTATTGGTCTCTCCGGAAAGAACGGGAATCTTAGCCGTCATCCCTTCGGTCGGCGTAGCTTGATATTTTCCCCCGAAAGGCAAGAGGACGGTACCGGCGCCAATGGTACTGTCAAAACGTTCTCCCAGACCCCGTTGACTGCATACATTAAGGTCCCTCAGCTTCTCCAACCAGGTAGTTCTAATGTCACTTACCCTTGTTTCGTCCTCATTAGAATAGGCGCAAAAGAAATTTTTATTTTCCTCAGGGGCGGAAACAACCACATTTATTTTTTGCTTAACCCCATTAGTATTGAGAAAGTCTCTGCTGATATTGACAACGGGCTTTCCCCGCCAAAACATTTTCAGCCGATTAGTCCCTGTTACATCAGCCACGATCGTGGCTTCCAAATTCTCTTCACGGGCATATTCAATAAAAGTTTGGGCATCTTCTTTTGCCACCACAACTGCCATCCGTTCCTGGGATTCGGAAATGGCAAGTTCCGTTCCATCCAAGCCCTCATACTTTTTAGGTACCAGATCAAGATTTATCTCCAAACCGTCTGTCAGTTCTCCAATGGCTACCGAAACACCACCCGCACCAAAATCATTGCATTTTTTGATCATCCCAGTCACTTGGGGGTTCCGGAAAAGCCGCTGAATTTTCCTTTCCGTCGGCGGATTACCTTTTTGTACTTCCGCGCCGCACGTAAAAATTGATTCTTCCGTGTGCTCCTTAGAAGAACCGGTCGCCCCGCCGATGCCGTCCCGGCCGGTCCGTCCGCCAAGAAGAATTACCACATCTCCGGGAACAGGCTTAGCCCGAACTACATGCTTTTGGGGTACCGCTCCGATGACAGCGCCGATCTCCATCCTTTTGGCAAGGAATCCCTCATCATATACTTCCACCACCTGGCCGGTTGCTAGCCCAATTTGATTGCCATAAGAACTATAGCCTGCTGCCGCTTGGGTAGTAATTTTACGCTGAGGCAACTTCCCCGGAAGTGTCTCTGTCACTTTAACTCGGGGATCACCGCTCCCGGTTATCCGCATCGCTTGGTAAACATAAGCCCTGCCGGAAAGGGGATCCCGAATCGCCCCTCCTAAACAGGTGGCGGCACCGCCAAAAGGTTCTATCTCCGTGGGATGGTTGTGGGTTTCATTTTTAAACTGAACCAACCATTCTTCACTTTTCCCCTCAACGTCAACATTAACCACAATGCTGCAGGCATTAATTTCTTCCGACTCATCCAGATCCTTTAAAAGGCCCCTTTTTTTCAGTTCCTTCATGCAAATGGTAGCGATATCCATTAAACAAATATCTTTCGGTCTGTCACCATAGACCAGATCCCTGGATTTTAGATAAGCTCGATAGGCAGTCTTAACCGGCTCGTTGAAATAGCCCTTTTCAATGGAGACTTCTTCAATATTTGTTAAAAATGTGGTATGCCGACAGTGATCCGACCAGTAGGTATCAATCACCCGGATTTCTGTCACCGTTGGATTTCTTTTTTCCATATCCCGAAAGTACTTCTGGCAAAACTGCAGATCTTCCAGGCTCATGGCAAGTCCCATATCTTGATGGAGGAGAACCAGTTCCTCCGCTGTTTTCTCGTTAAACCCATTCATTGTTTTAACATCATCAGGCATCTGGATCGCCATCTGTAAGGTTTTCGGCTTTTCCTGGGATGCTTCCCGGGAATCCACCGGGTTAATATAGTAGGCCTTCACCTGAGCAAATTCTTCTTCCGATAATTCTCCTTTCAAAACAATCACTCTTGCCGAAAGGATTTCCGGTCGTTCTTTCTGGGTAATTATCTGCAGGCACTGAGCAGCAGAATCAGCCCGCTGATCATACTGGCCAGGTAGATATTCCACAGCAAATACTCTGTCTGCCGATTCTATGGGAAAATCCTCATCGTAAACCCAGTCAACATTTGGTTCTGAAAAAACATTGGTCCGGGCTTCTCTATATTCCTCGTCAGTGATGCCGGAAATATCATAACGGTTTAATAGGCGCACCCCTTTTAAGCCATCCATCCCTAAATTAGATTTCAGATCCTGAAATAAACCGGTCGCTTCCACATCAAATCCCGGTTTCTTTTCAACATAAATACGCCGCACCAAATCCTGCACAAGAATTACCTCCTCCGATCACACCAAATATTATTTAGGCCGATTATTTACAAATTAATTTTACCACAATATAATTAATAAGGACAGTTAATCATTCTAATAGAACTTATAATCTATGCTTATATATATTTTATTATCCGGGGGTTAACCTTTAATCTCTTTTGTGCAAGGAATTTTTCCCCAAGTTTACTAATTAAGGAGCCTGATATGGATATTAATTTTGAACTTTACAAGGTTTTCTATCATGTTGCCTTTAGCAAGAGTTTTTCCCTTGCGGCTAACAAGTTATGCATTTCTCAATCGGCGGTCAGCCAATCCATTAAATCACTGGAAGAAAAATTAGGCTGCCGCATCTTTTTACGCAGTTCCAAACAAGTGAAACTTACTCCGGAAGGGGAAATCCTTTATAAACATGTAGAGCAAGCATTTAATTATATCAAAACCGGTGAACGGAGCATTGAAGAACTCTACTCCCTGAAAGCAGGCGTTGTGAGAATCGGGGCAAGCGACACGATTTGTAAATATTATTTATTACCTTACCTGCAAGAATTTAACCGCCTCTTTCCTAAAATAAAAATTCAGATCACCAACCGGACGTCCCCTAGGTGTCTGGAAATGCTGAAAAACAGTTCTGTTGATGTTGCCATTGTCAATCTGCCGGAAAAAATGCCCTTTGACAATATGACCACAAAAAAAACAAAAACAATTCAGGATGTCTTTATTGCCGGGAAAGCCTTCAGCTTCCTCAAAAATAAGAAAATCTCTTTAAAAGAATTGGACCGCTATCCTCTCCTGATGCTGGAAAAAAATACCGTGACCAGAAAGTTTTTTGATCAGTTTTGCAAAAACAAAGGTGTAAATGTTATTCCGGAAATTGAACTGGGAAGCGTAGACCTCTTGGTGGAAATGGCACAAATCGGCTTAGGCATTTCCTTTGTCCCGATGGATGCTATCGAAAAAAGCCGGACAGAAGATGAAATCTTTATGCTGGATCTAAAAGAAAAAATCCCTTCCAGAAGCTTAGGCATTGTCACAAACAACAGTATCCCTGTTCCGGTCGGGGCACAAAAATTTATTGATTTATTAGAAAAGGAGATTCTTTATTAAATCAGTGTCCAGTGCCTCCTCTAAACAATACCAGGCATCTCTTTCTCCTAACACAAACAGGATATTCTCTTCGCTCACTTCCCGCATAAGCATTTTGATGACCCTAACCCCATCCCATCATCCTGATAGAGGATATTTTGAAATAAACATAATTTGCATAGCTTAATCAAATTTTGGTCAAGCCATTAGCAATAGACAAACAGTTTTAATTACCATCTTTAAAAATAATGTGTTGTTCAAGCAGTGATTGTCACGTAACCGGATAAGGTATGAATAATATGAAGGGAGCAGAAGAAAGGAGTGAGACTTAATGCCAAAAGCCACAATGATGGCATCCGTAGATTTAAAGCTGGCCCAAGCATATGTCCCGGATCAGCCTTATGAACGTCTGTTTCCACTGGATGAAGCTCTGGAAAGAGGGACAATTTTCCCAAGCCTCTACCGGCCTTACAAACCTAAAAAGTAAATAGGAGGAAAAAATATGTCCGGTTCAAATCGTCGAGAACTATTAAAAAAAATTCAAGAATTGGAGTTTGCCGCAGTAGAATTAAATTTATATTTGGATAACCACCCGGAATGTCAACGCGCGCTGGCAGACTACAATAGGTTTACGGAAAAACTAATCAATTTAAAAAACGCATACGAAGCGAGATATGGCCCTTTAACAAATTTTGGAAATGCGCCCAGCCAGTATCCTTGGCAATGGGTCAATGAACCCTGGCCTTGGGAAGAAGATTAAGCGGGAGGTCTCTATATGTGGATTTATGAAAAGAAACTGCAATATCCGGTGCGGGTAAACGGAAAAGATGTTAAAATGGCAAAATATCTAATTACCCAATACGGGGGCCCGGACGGGGAATTAAGTGCTGCCCTAAGATATTTGAACCAGCGCTATACAATGCCTACCGGAAAAACAAAAGGCCTCCTAACTGATATCGGCACTGAAGAATTGGCTCATCTGGAGATCATCGCCACCATGGTTTACCGCCTGGTGAAAGATGCCAGTGTAGATGAACTAAAAGCGGTTGATTTAGGCGGCCATTATGCCCAGCATGACCGGGCCCTTTTCTACACAGATGCTAACGGGGTGCCCTGGACAGCAACTTACATCCAGGCTACAGGCGACCCGGTAACCGACCTGCACGAAGACATGGCTGCCGAACAAAAAGCACGTACTACATATGAGCACTTGATCCACCTGACTGATGATGCGGGGATCAAAGATACTCTGAGATTTTTAAGACAACGGGAAGTAGTACATTTCCAACGCTTCGGCGAAGCCCTAGTTGATGTACAGGAACATTTAAGCAAAAAGAAACACTATTAATCCTGGACAGTGAAATAGATTTCAATATATATAAAAGGGCATGCCTTGGGCACGCCCTTTTACTCATTAATAACATGTTTCGTTTTTTTCTCCTGAAAAACTCTTTTTAATAGAATACCGAGCACCGCCAGGGAAAATATTATCAGGAGCCCAAAGACAAAGGTCTTGACACTTCCCACCAGCATATCACCGACATAGGAATAAACAATGGTCGCCGGGAGCTGCCCAAGGCCTGTTGCCCAGAAAAACTCCCAAAAGCCCATTGATGTCAGCCCGGCAGCATAGCTTACTACATCAAACGATATGAACGGCAGAAGCCGGGCAATGAGAATCGCGTACTTGCCGTGCTTTTGAAAAAAATCATCTACACTCTCCAATGCCAACTTACTGGTGAG
>JBMNTN010000029.1:0-24039 GCA_050945755.1 Bacillota bacterium
TATAAGTTCTATAAAAATTGTAATATTATTGAAATTAAGTAAAAAATATTAATTTATTGGCAGGAATATTAGGTTTGTTTAACGAATATACTTTGCGAAATGAAATATATGGAAACACTTTCCATCAAGATAATGTCATATTATTTTTTGGGTTTTTATCGACCCAAAATTTAATATAAAAAGAGAGGGGGATATGGTTTGAAGACGGTAGAATATCAAAAGATTGTAGACGCAGTAGCAAAACTCTGTATTGACGGCAACTATTACTTAGGCGAGGATGTCATGAACGCTTTTAAGAAAGGTTTGGAAAACGAAGTCTCGCCAACAGGTAAAGACATCTTGAATCAGCTTATTGAAAACGCGGAAATAGCAGCTAATGAACAGGTGCCGATGTGTCAGGACTGTGGTGTCGGAGTTGTATTTCTGGAAATTGGCCAGGATGTAAAAATTGAGGGCGGATATATCAATGATGCCATCACGGAAGGTGTCATCAAGGGCTATGCTGATGGATATCTTCGGAAATCAATGTGCGATCCTTTTACCCGAAAAAACACAGGAAACAATGCTCCAGCCATTATCCATACGGAAATTGTTCCCGGTGACAAACTTAAGATTACCGTTGCCCCTAAGGGAGGCGGGAGCGAGAATATGAGTGCCATAGCTATGATGGCTCCCTCTGCCGGAATTGAAGGAGTTAAAAAATTTATCATCGAGAGAGTACGTCAAGCAGGACCCAATCCCTGCCCGCCTATTTTGTTGGGTATTGGAATTGGCGGAAACTTTGAAAAATCTGCGATTCTTGCGAAAAAGGCTCTTCTACGGGAGATCGGAGAACCCAGTCCGATTCCGGAAGTTGCTGAACTGGAAAGAGAACTGCTTGAGAAAACTAACAAGCTTGGAATCGGCCCTGCCGGGTTAGGAGGGAAAACAACGGTACTCAATGTTGCGATTGAATATCATCCCTGTCATATTGCTAGTTTTCCCGTGGCGGTCAACGTCAACTGCCATGCTGCTCGGCATAAGAGCATAGAATTTTAGGAGGTGGAAAAATGGCTACAAAATATCTAACTCCCCCTTTAACAGATGAAGATCTGGCCGATTTGAAGATTGGTGATCTTGTGTACCTATCTGGAACTATCTATACCGGCCGTGACGCCGCGCACAAGCGATTGGTTGACCTGGTTAATGCCGGACAAGAATTACCTGTTGATTTACAGGGACAGGTTATTTATTATGTTGGTCCATCTCCGGCCAAGCCCGGGAATCCCATTGGTTCTGCCGGACCTACGACAAGTTACAGAATGGACGCATATGCCCCGACATTAATAGCGAAAAAAGGCTTAAAAGGCATGATTGGCAAAGGCTTAAGAAACGCAGACGTGAAAAAGGCTATTTGCCAAGACAAAGCAGTTTATTTTGGCGCGACCGGCGGTGCTGCAGCCTTAATTGCCAAATGTATTAAAGAGGCGGAAGTAGTTGCCTATCCGGAGTTAGGTCCGGAAGCAATTAGAAAGCTCAGAGTGGAAAATCTCCCGGTTACTGTGATTAATGACATTCATGGCGGTGACTTATATGAAGAAGGTGTAAAACAATATAACGAAGAGTAAAATTAAAAAGGAAGGTGTTTAGTAAATGGATATTTATGAAGAGTCCTTACTATTGCACGAAGAGAAAAGGGGCAAAATTGAAATTGCGCCTCTCGCACCTGTCACCAACAAAAAAGAATTAAGTTTGGCCTATACTCCAGGTGTTGCTGAACCGTGCCGAGTAATTGAGAAAAATAAGAGTGCTGTCAATATTTATACCCGCCGTTGGAATCAAGTAGCAGTTGTTTCCGACGGGACTGCTGTATTAGGTCTTGGAGATATCGGTCCTGAAGGCGGACTGCCGGTTATGGAAGGAAAATGTGTGCTATTTAAATCCTTTGCCGGTGTTGATGCATTCCCGCTTTGCATCGGGACTAAAGATGTCGATGAAATTGTCCAGTTCGTTAAACTTCTTGAGCCTACTTTTGCCGGAATCAATCTGGAAGACATTTCTGCGCCCCGGTGTTTTGAAATCGAAGCCCGCTTGAAAAAAGAAACAAATATGGCTATTTTCCACGATGATCAACACGGAACAGCTATTGTCTGCATGGCAGGAATGATCAACGCTTTAAAAATTGTGGGCAAGAAACTTGATGAGATCAGAGTTATCACCAGCGGTGCCGGTGCTGCCGGCGTTGCCATCATCAAACTTTTAATGAGCATGGGTGTCAAAGACGTTATTATGTGTGACCGGAAAGGCATTATTTACGAAGGCCGGCCTGAAGGGATGAATCAGGCGAAAGAAGAAATGGCGAAAATCACCAATAGGCAGATGATGAAAGGAAGCGCTGCCGACGCGTTTAAGGGTGCCGATGTATTTATCGGCGTATCCGGTCCGGGACTGGTAACACCCGAAATGGTTGCTTCCATGAATAAAGGCGCTATTATTATGGCCATGGCCAACCCCACTCCGGAAATTATGCCGGAAGAAGCAATAGCTGCAGGTGCTGCCGTTGTTTGCACCGGCCGTTCCGATTTCCCGAACCAGGTGAACAACGTACTAGCATTCCCCGGACTCTTCCGTGGTGCTCTTGATGTTGAAGCCACCGATATTAACGAAGAAATGAAGGTTGCCGCTGCTTACGCCATTGCTGCGCAGGTTAAAGAAGAAGAACTGGCTCCGGACTTTGTTATCCCGGCAGCATTCAACCCTGACGTCGGCCCTGCTGTGGCTGCTGCCGTAGCCAAAGCTGCCATGGATAGCGGAGTGGCACAAAAAACTATGGATCCGGAAGAAGTTGCACAACACTGCCGTAAACTGTACACTATTGCATAATATATATTTTATTGATAGTATTAATAGTCATTTTGGGGAAACCGGTGTTTTACCGGTTTCTTCTTTTATTTAGGGTTGGAATTGATAACTATAAGAATAACTATATGGTCCAGAGCAGGATTATTTAAAGGAGGTGTGGAATCAAAAAGAGAGAAAGGGGTTTAAGCTGAGTGGAGTATGTAGTGATTGACCTGGAGACTACCGGGTTTAATAATACGACAGACAAAATCATTGAAATTGGTGCGGTAAGAATTGTTGAAGGCAGGATAACCGATGAGTTTGCAACCTTGTTAAACCCCAAATGTGATATACCCGAAGAGATTACATTATTAACGGGAATTAGCACAGATATGGTCCAGACCCAGCCTTTGCTTTTTCAGGTTATTCCTGGACTGGAAGATTTTTTAGGTGATGCAGTCCTCGTCGCCCATAATGCGACTTTTGACCGGGGGTTTTTAGAGAATCATTTAACCAGGCAATATACCTGGCTTGATTCATTGGAAATCGCTCGAATACTTTTACCTTGCGAAGCAGGTTATTCTCTGGAAAATTTGACAAAACTTTTAAAAATTAGAAACCTTGGTGCTCACCGGGCAGCATCTGATGCCCGCGCTACAGCAGAATTGTTTCTCTATCTTATTAATTTATTAGAAAAAACTGAGACGTTTCTTCTGGAGATTTTATTTAATTTAAGTAAGGATCAAAAAGATGGTATTAGTCAATTTTTTGGTGATGCTTTTTCCCGCCGGGTAAAAAAATTTCTGGGAGAGAAAATATCAGCCCGCAACCTGTTTGTAGTTGGTGCCCATCAATACGCAGGGCTTTTCCGGAACGCTACGGGACATAAGGATATTAGTTATCGTATTCCTTTGACAGAGATAGAAAATATGTTTCAGAAAGGTGGAACATTTGACCAAAGTTTTCCTGATTATGAATATCGACCTCAACAGTTGGAGATGGCCATGTCTGTCGCCCGGAGTTTTAATGAAAATCAACACTTAATTGTCGAAGCGGGTACCGGGACAGGAAAGTCATTGGCATATCTCATACCGGCAGTAATCTGGGGTACAAAAACGGGACAAAAAGTAGTAGCCAGTACCCACACAATTAATTTGCAGGAACAACTTTTAAAAAAGGATATTCCTTTGGTCAGAACAATTTTAGACAGGGATTTTTCTGCCGTGGAGGTAAAGGGGCGCAGTCATTACCTGTGCATTAGAAAGTGGGAATACTGGTTTGCCCAGGATAACTTGGAAATAAAGCGCTTCATGATGCGTCTTGTGCTTTGGTTATGTCGGACAGAGTCAGGTGATCGAAATGAAATGTCATTGTCTCCTAAGGAGGGAGGCAGTTGGCAGTGGTTAGCGGCCAGGGGGGACACTTGCCTTGGCATTAAATGTCCCTACTTCCGTGGGACTTGTTTTGTGAGCAGGGTCAAAAGAAAGGCGGAGGCAGCCCATGTAATTATTGTCAATCACTCCTTGCTGCTTGCCAACGCAAATATGGATGAAAATATTTTACCGGAATATAAATATTTAATAATAGATGAGGCTCACCACTTGGAAAAGGTGGCTGAGGAACAATTTGGTTCGGAAAGCAGTTACCATCAATTATCTTTGCTCCTTTCCCGGCTAAAGAAGCATGAACATAGCGGGAGCGGGATTCTCGACAGTATTGCAGCTAAAGTAAATCGGGCTGTGATTATAGATGATGGCTTTAAGGACAAGATTATCAAAAGTATTGCTTCAGCAGGTAAATCGGTTAACAAATTGTATGCTGAGAATAGTGAATTTTTCCGTGTTGTGGCAGAGCTTTTTAGCCCGCAGGCAGCATCGACGCGCGCTAATTTGCGTACCGTGCGGATTATGCCCGGGCACCGTTTAGGAAGCGGTTGGGAGGCAATAGTATCTGCCGGGGAAAACCTTATTTTTAATCTTAAAGAACTGGCCGGTTCGCTAATTGAGATTGGAGAAAAATTAAACTATTTGGAAGCCGAAAGCGGATGGGAAGTATCCGGTTCCGGAGAAGTTAATCTAATTATTGCCGCATTGAGGGAACAGGTTATTTGCTTGGACAACATATTAAACGGTGATGAAGAAAATCTGGTGTCCTGGGTTGAATTTTCCCGGGATGCCCCTTATCCTGTCCTGCATACTGCACCTGTAGAAGTGAACCAGCTGTTACACCGGTCTTTGTTTGCCGTAAAATCCTCAATTGTTATGACATCAGCAACTTTAACGGTAAATAATAAGTTTAATTACTTTAAAGACAGTATCGGAATTGATCTGGGCGATAAAACGGTAGAGACACTGGCGTTGGCATCCCCGTTTAACTACGGGGAAAATGTATTGATCGGTACTGTTTCTGATTTGCCGGATCCGTCCAAAGCACCAGAATTTGTTTATACAGAGGCAGTATCCCAGGCACTAGTCAAGATTGTGCAAGCCACTCGAGGCCGAACGCTCGTTTTATTCACGTCTCATCTCCAGTTGCGTCAGGTTTATACCCAGATTAGATCTCCCCTTGAGCGAGTGGGAATTGCCGTATTAGCCCACGGGTTAACCGGTAGCAGGGCCAAGCTTTTAGAACAATTTAAGAACAATCCATCCAGCGTGATCTTGGGTGCAAACAGTTTTTGGGAAGGAGTGGATGTTGTAGGGCACACATTAAGCTCGGTAATTATTGTGAAACTTCCCTTTTGGCCTCCGGTTCTTCCAACTGTATCCGCCCGTTTAGATCGATACCGTAAAATGAACAAGGACGGGTTTTATCATTATAGTTTACCCCAGGCGATAATAAGGTTTAAACAGGGCTTCGGACGTTTGATTAGGTCCGGTACCGATTATGGGGTGGTCTGTATTTTGGATAAAAGAATCTACGAAAAAAGATATGGGGAACTGTTTATCAGGTCTCTTCCCGGACTAAAGATGGACATAATGAAGACTGAGGAACTGGCGGGTACAATTGAAAAGTGGTTGGCAGACAAAAGCAATTGATGAGAAAATTAATCTTTCCTCGTAATAAGATTAATGATAAAATAGAACTTGATTTTAAAAAAGGTGAGCAGTGATGAATAATTTTTTGATAGCAAAAGAATCATTTTCATTTTTAGCCGGCAGCGGTTTGTTAGCTTTGCTTCTTTATCTGGTCAACCCATGGGCTAGTTTGCTTCCTGGCGTTTTTTTCCTGTTCTGTCTCTTTTTTTTCCGTAACCCCAAAAGAGAAGTTATTCCGGATGCGAAAGCTGCTCTGTCTCCGGCAGATGGAATAATTATGGGTGTTACCAAAATGCAAGACCCGGAACATATGGATGGTGAAGTGTGGAAAGTCACAATTTTTTTAAGCATTTTAAATGTGCACTTTAACCGGACGCCGGTAGATGGTATTGTCGAAAGTATAAATTATGTGCCAGGCAAGTTTTTTCCAGCCTTTAAAAGTCATGCTTCGGGTTTAAATGAAAGAAACTATGTTGTTTTTAATACCCAGTTTGGGCGAATAATGGTCTGTCAAATTACAGGTTTTATTGCCCGGCGCATCGTTTGCTGGGCCAAGAAAGGGGATTCTTTTCGGCAGGGAGAAAGATTTGGTTTGATAAAGTTTGGGTCTTGCACAGAAATATATCTACCCCTTAGATATTTGGTTTTAGTAAAAAAAGGGGATAGGGTTAAAGCCGGCTTATCAGTAATTGGGAGGATAAATTAATGGGATTAAATGCGATTCCGTCTCTTTTTACTCTAGCAAATTTGGCATTTGGGCTATTATCCTTAAATTATACTCGGGAAGAATCTTACCAAATGGCAGCAATCACTATTTTGTTGTGTATGATATTGGATGGTTTAGACGGGAGAATTGCGCGGAAGCTTGATGCTTCATCCAATTTTGGCAAGGAACTTGATTCTCTGGCTGACATTGTTTCTTTTGGTGTTGCTCCGGCACTATTGGTCTATGCACAGGTATTGGAGAACTTTCATTGGGTTGGTTTGATTTCTGTCATCTGGTTTGCCGTGGCAGGTGCCTATCGGCTTGCCCGTTTTAATACCCAAAATATTAGCGGACATTTTGTCGGAGTACCGATTACTGCCGCTGGAAGTTTCCTGGCATTGCTCAACCTATTGCCATTCCAAATTCCTGCCCAAGTTTTTTTGGGGGTAACGTTGCTTTTAGGGATTTTAATGGTGAGTAAAATCAAGGTTCCAAAATATTAAAATTTTAATCACCTTTTCTTGGTCTGAGCAATAAAATGTCTTGAGACCAATTTGCCGGAGGGGTGAAAGTAATGCGTGTTTATTATATTAAACTGCCGCAGTTTTTACGCAATATTTTAAAGAAAGCGTTAAAACAAAATTAGAAGAGCCCACCTTCTAAAGTGTATCAGACTGTAAAGAAAGGGTATTTAATTTTTGTATGAACTCGCGACAAAAAGGGATTGGCGCAAACTCAGCTTTTGCTCAAACAAGCGCTAATCCTATTCTTTTTATACCTGCGCTCTTTTTCCAATCTTCTTAACGTTACGCTTCCAAGAATTTAAATATCCTTTCTGCGGGAATGGCATTTACAACAAACTGTCGCACTTTAAGAAGTGTGTTTTTTTTATTCTTTTGCCTTTTAAATTTCATGGTCTAAACTGTGACTCTTCCCGCTACATTAGGTAAAAAGAGTTACTCGGGGTGGGTTCAGTGAAAGTATATCGGTTTTTTTCCGGGATAATTATTCTATTCTCGCTGGTAATGTTTGCCTGGGGATTTCAAAAAGGTATGGCACATCTTTCTATTCCTGCTGCCGGACAAGTGATTGATGGAGATTACCAAGCCCCATTTCATTTGGTTTATTATTTTTATCATGCCATTGAAAATAATGACTGGAAAAAGATAAAAACTTTGGTTACTCCGGAATGGTGGGCAGAAATGCATCGGTCGGGATACCGGCAAAAGTGGCAGAATGCGGTGAAAGCAGATGATTCCTTGGATTTTGTCATGTTTTTGGTGGCCAACCAGAAAGTTGATTTGGAAAACGGCTGGGCTTGGGTAATGGGAAAAGTAGACTGGGTATCCGCAAAAAAAAGAATTGATGATGAAAATGAAACAGTATTTTTTATACGAGATAAGGATGGTTGGAAAATCAGTTCCATTCGCTTAAATTTACCGGTTGAAATTGTTGATAAGTTTTATGAAGCGATTAATGATGGGAAATTTCGAGCAATGTCATCTCTGGTAACTCCTCAATATTGGGAATTGCTAACCCGAGGGGAGGTCATTAAGTCCCTGGAAAAGGATTGGGGGGCAAATCGGACCGGAGTATACTGTGTATTTTTTCTTAATGATTTTGGTGTCAGCTCTAATCGAGGATGGGTCAAAGGGGAAGTGCTTTGGAACCCATTAACCGATCGGGAAAAGGAGACCCCTGTGACACTGATTTTAGTGAATGAAAATGGTTGGAGGATTGATCAAATCAATGGGCACTGGCAACCGGTCAAATAAAAAGGGCCAGGGAATAATTTTCTCCGGCCCTTAGCTGTATATTTTATTTTTATTTTACTCCGGAAATCCCGCCAATGACTGCTGCAAGCAGTGAGTAAGCACTTTTTAACATAAAGGATGACCAAGAAACTCCCGCTCCTGCGGAAGTCACAGCCATTAAGACGAGAAACAGTAAGCCGACTAACAGACCGTGATAAAGTCCCTTTGTCTCAGCGGAACGGCCTGCCCCATATCCTCCGCAAAACAAGGCAAGAGTTACTGCTACTACGCCAAAGGGTTTCATCCATAATTCACTAAGGGGTGAAAGATAAAAAATTAAGCTAAGAACAAGGGAGAGGATGATCATGAAAACATAAGCAATAATTAGGCCGCGCATAACAGAACCAAAGCTGATTTCCTGGAATAAGGTAAGTCTGTCTCTAAGCCCCATGTAAAGCGTCCTCCTTTTTATCCATTTGTACAATCTATGCAAGTTTCGCCGGTTTATACCTTCCAGATGAAACTTGAGTCGGCCTTGACTCATATAAACAAAAACCATAAAATAGGAGTGAATGTTAAGTCCGGTTCCCGGGTTATTAAGACTTGTTGTGGAAGTTTGCTGGCCGGACTTTTTTGTAATATGTCAACAATGCTGTTAATAATTGTCTGGTTTGCGCATTAGTTTATTACTATCAGGCAAAGTTAACTATACGATACAATCCCCAAGAATTCCGTTTTTAAACAAGGGCAAAATAAGAAAGAATTTTTGACGGAGGATTTTGTTATGTTCGAGTTGGTCGTTGGTGAGCATTTTGATGCCGCTCATTTTTTGCGAGGTTATACCGGAAAGTGTGCTAAGGTCCATGGTCATACTTGGCAGGTAGAAATCAGGGTCCAAGGAGAAAAATTGAATGAATGCGGGATGCTGGTGGATTTTGCCTTCTTGAAGGAAAAGTTAAAAAAAATAATAGGTACTTTGGACCACTCATTAATTAACGACCTGGACTACTTTACGACAATAAACCCAACTGCGGAGAACATCAGTGTCTATATTGCTCACAAGTTTCAAGAAATGATGAAAGATGTTTCCGTAAAAATATGTTCTGTTACCGTCTGGGAATCGCCTCGGGCTGCAGCCATTTATTATTTGGACAGGTAGGAAGATATGAATACAGCGTTTTTACAGGAAGTTTTTTCCTCAGTGCAAGGAGAAGGGGTTTATCTTGGTGTTAGGCAGATTTTTATCCGTTTTCAACGATGCAACCTGGCCTGTATTTATTGTGATACCAATGAAGCAACTGGAAAGCTGAACGAAAATTTTCGGGTTGAAATAGTTCCCGGTTCTGGGGATTTTCAGTGGTTATCAAACCCGGTTACACCCCGGCAGCTACTGGATTTAGTGGAGACAATGTCTGCTGAAAGACACCATTCTCTCAGCTTGACCGGCGGAGAACCTTTATTATATAAGGAATTTTTGTTAGAGTTTCTAAAACTTTTTCACGGTACATGCCCGGTGTTTTTAGAGACCAATGGGACTAGGTGGGAGGATTTAAAAGAGTTAATCCCTTTGATTGACATTGTCAGCATGGATTTTAAACTGCCCAGTGCTACCGGATTATCCTCATGGGACCGGCATGGAAAATTTCTCAAGATAGCTAAGGAAAAGGAAGTTTATGTAAAAATAGTACTAACGTCGAAAACGGAAAGGGAGGAAATTGATCAAGCTGTTAAATTAATTCAAAAAATTGACAATGGGATTCCGTTAATACTCCAGCCGGTTACTCCGGTAAAGAAAGCCAAAGGGATTTCTCCTCGTGATGTTATTTCCATTCAGGATTACTGTAGCCGTCACTTAAAAAATGTCAGAGTAATACCGCAGATGCATAAAACATTTCAGCTTCTTTAGAAAGGACAGGTGGATATGGATAAGGAAAAAATTGAACGAGCGGTCCGGGAAATATTGGAAGCAATTGGTGAGAATCCTGAACGGGAGGGCTTGGTAAATACGCCAAAGCGCGTTGCCCGGATGTTTGAAGAAATTTTTGGAGGCTTGGAGGAAGATCCCACCAAGCACCTGAATGTGCAGTTTGCCGAAGAGAAACATGAAGAAATGGTAGTAGTTAAGGATATTCCTATTTATTCCATGTGTGAGCATCACTTGATGCCTTTTTACGGCCAGGCACATGTTGCCTATATTCCTAAGGGAGGGAAAATTACCGGTTTATCAAAACTGGCACGTACAGTAGAGTGTTATGCCAAAAGGCCTCAACTGCAAGAACGGCTTACATCCCAGGTTGCCGATTCCATTATGAAAGTACTGTCACCACGGGGTGTTTTGGTTGTGATTGAAGCGGAACACATGTGCATGACGATGAGGGGTGTAAAAAAACCCGGTTCAAAAACAATTACTTCGGCTGTGCGCGGCCTGTTCGAAACTAATAAGGCAACAAGAGCGGAAGCATTTTCTTTGATTAAAGAATAGGGGAGGATCTTTCATGGGAAAAACCCTTCAGGGCAGACTGGAATTAATTGCGACCAAAACTTTTACTTCCAGTGATGAGCTTTATAAGGTTGTGGACTTTTTAAACAAAAACCTGAAGCAGCATAATTTAATGTTTGGGCTGAAAAATTTTGGAGATAACGAAATGATGATTACCATTTATGAGGTCTGAGCATGATACATTGGAAATCATTATTAAAAGAGGCTCTTAGTACAGTTCTGATAGCGGCTCTCATTGCTACCGTAATTAAAATTTTTATAGTTGATAATAGAATTGTCCCGTCATCTTCTATGTATCCAACGATATATGTCGGTGACATGCTTCTTGTTAATAAAACCGCTTATTATTTTAATGACCCTCAACGGGGAGATATTGTTGTTTTCAAACCTGAAAAGGAAATTGGGCAAAAGGACTTAGTTAAGAGAGTAATTGGGCTTCCCGGAGAAACCGTGGTAGTTCAAGAAAATAAAGTGTTTATTGACAAAAAGGCTTTAAACGAAGATTATCTGGATGAACCTCCTCAATATGATTTTGGGCCGGTTAAGGTACCGTCTGACTGCCTTTTTGTTTTGGGTGACAATCGAAATATGAGTTATGACAGTCACCAGTGGTCAAATCCGTTTATAAGCATCAAATCCGTGAAGGGAAAGGTCTTTTTCCGGTATTGGCCATTGGATAGAATGGGAAGAATGAAGGAGGTAAGATATGAAAATCCTTCTGACCAATGATGATGGAATTCAAGCGGAAGGAATTCAAACATTGAGGCGGGCATTGGAGGAGATTTCCGAAGTAACAGTGGTGGCGCCAAGTTATGAAAGGAGTGCTACCGGGCATGGTATTACTGTTCATAAGCCGATTAGGGCGGAGAAGGTAAGACTTAAAGGTTCGGACAAAGAACATTGGGCAGTTGTTGGAACTCCGGCCGACTGTGTTAAATTGGCTTTAGAGACATTAATGAAAGGCACACCGGATTTAGTAGTTTCCGGAATTAACCACGGGGCTAATTTAGGTACCGATGTTTTATATTCCGGTACTGTTTCTGCAGCAATCGAAGGCGCGATTAACGGCCTTCCGGCCATTGCCATATCTTTGGTAGATATCTCAGTTTTAGATTTTTCTTTGGCGGCTGAATTTACTGCCCGGCTCTGTACATTACTTAAGGAGAAGGGTTTTCCCAAAACACTGTTAAATGTTAATATCCCTGCACAGATGGAACAACCTAAAGGAGTCAGAATCACTAAGATGGGGTCAAGACATTACGTTAATACGGTGGAGCGCCGTCAAGATCCCCGGGGACGGGAGTATTTTTGGTTAGCGGGCGATGTTGTAAACGTAAAAGGAGACGGTAGCACCGATGTGGATGCGGTACAAAACAATTATATCTCAATCAGTCCCTTATTCTTTGATCTGACAAATTACGCAATTATAGACACGGTAAAATCTTGGGGTTTGGAAAAGATTTAGGCTAAAACCATCTGTTTATTAACGGTAATCTGGAAAATATACTGAGATGCATGCCGCCCATGAGAAAAAGAAGGATAAAGTAACTGCATGTTAAAAAGACCATGGAGCTGAGCATAAGGATGATTTGATTTTCTCCTAGGCTGAATAAATACAATTCCCCGAAACAAAGAAGGAGAAGTGAGATGGTGCCGGCGGTAAAAGGTTTAAAATAGATGTTTGTAAAAGAAAGATTAAGGGAGTAATTCTTCAGGTAGAGAAAGTTAAGAGTGCTTCCGATGAAATAGCTGATAACCAGAGCAAGGGCGGCACCGTTTATCCCCCATGAGGGAATGGAAGTAAAAAGCAGGATGCCTGTTATCTGGCATGATCCGGAAATAATTGTGTTTGCCAACAGCACTCGCACTTTCCCCAGACCCTGCATAATACTGTTTAGAGTCTGCTGAACGTAAAGGAAAACACCCCCAAGGGCGAGAATCCTCAATGGTTCGCCTGCTTCCGGCGCATGAAAAATAATGTCGCAGAGTTCACGTCCGAAGTAAAAGAGAAGCATCATGCTGGGGGCGGCAAATACCACAGATATTTGAAGAGCCTCTGATACCCGGTGATTGAGGAGTTTTTTATTTCGACCGTCCACCAGCTCGGCGACGGCCGGAATCATTGATACGGCAAGGGACATGGTGAAAATACCGGGCAGGTGTAACAGGGAGAGGGCAACGCCGGAAAACCTCCCATAAATTTCTGTGGAGGTTCTCAGATCGCAACCGGCCAGCATCAGCCCTTTTGGGATGAGGATAGCTTGCAGGGCAATGAGGAAAGTAGAGAGAAGTCTGGTGATGGTCACGGGAGTGCCGTAGGAAAATACATTTTTGACAATTTGTCTCCTGGAAAAGGTAGGGAGACATTTTAGCGGTTTATTTTGAACACTTAGTTTATAACGGGTAATCATGTAAATGAGACCGGCTAGTTCACCTAGCACGGAGGCCAGGGAAACAGCAATAACCGCTATTTCCAGGCCGTATTTTCTTAATTGTACAGCGAGGGTAAGGCCGACGATTACCCGCACGGTTTGTTCCAAAGCTTGACTGACACCGATTGCCGAGACTTGCTTCAAGCCTTGAAAATAAGCCCGAAAAACAGAGCAGACAGCAATAATAAAAATGGCAGGAACCATGGTCAAAAAACAAAAGTATATGCGCTGGTCTGCGGCAAAATACTTAATGATCAGCGGTGCGAAAAGATAAACAAGCCCAGTGGACAGAAGGCCTGAGAAAACCAAGAGAAAGACAGTTACACGGAAGATTTTTTGCACATTGCCTTGATTGCCTTTAGCTGTTTCTTCCGCAACCAGTTTGGACATGGCGAGGGGGATACCCCAGGTCGTCAATACTAAAACAAAAGCATATATTGGCGTGACCATTTCCACCAAGCCGATACCTTCTGTACCCAAGATGCGTACCAGCACCACACGGTAAAAAAAGCCCAGGAACTTAATAAAAAAATTGGAAGCTAGGAGAATGAATGTTCCGTAAAGCAGGCTGTTTTTGATCAATTTTCTTTCCCACCTATTTCTAACAAGCTTGTTTACCTAGCATAGAAATATGCTGGAGAAAAGAATTACAGTACCAATTATTGGTTAAACTGTATGTAAGGAGAATAAAAATTTTACTGGAAGAAAAAATTTATCTGATAAAAAGGATTTTTTATTGTAGGGGCATAATATATAAATTTAATGCCCATCATATGTTTTTACTTTAATTTTTGTTTAAATTAATAATTTAATTTATTGGGGAAATTGAAGGAGGATATTGCATGAAGCTATACCCATCACAGAGCATTAGAAATGTTGGTATTGTCTCTCACCAGGGAGCGGGGAAAACGTCCCTGACCGAGTGCCTATTATTTAATACCGGAGCCACCAATAGGTTAGGTAAAGTTGATGAAGGAAATACTGTCTCGGATTATCATCCGGAAGAGATTAAGCGTAAGATTACCATTAATACATCCTTATTGGCATGTGAGTGGAAGAACACAAAAGTTAATCTTTTGGATACTCCCGGCTTTTCAGATTTCTTTGGAGAAGTAATGGGTACTTTGCGGGTCTCAGACAGTGTTTTGTTGGTAATTGATGCGGTTGCCGGAGTTGAAGTGAGTTCAGAGATTATTTGGGATTTGGCATGTGATATGAAAATACCCCGTCTCGTTTTTGTGAACAAAATGGATCGGGAAAATGCTGATTTTCATAAAGCCGTTGATTCCATGCAGGAGAAACTATCCAAGCAAGTTGTTCCGGTGCAGCTTCCTATTGGCGCCGAAGCATCTTTTAAGGGAATTGTGGATTTAATCGAGATGAAGGCCTACCAGTATGATCAAAACGGCAAGAGTACGGAGATTAAAATACCTGACGAGTTGCAGTCGGATATGGAGACCTATCGGGAAATGCTGATTGAAGCAGCCGCGGAAAGCGATGACGATCTTACCATGAAGTATCTGGAAGGGGAAGAACTGACTGGGGACGAGATTGTCACTGGGCTGAAAGCAGGAATTTTAGCCGGAAATGTTGTGCCTGTTTTATGCGGTTCCGCCCTCAAGAACATGGGAGCAGACAAACTGCTTGATTTCATTACGAATTATGCTCCTAATCCTTTGGATCGAATGGAAGATAAATCTCTGGAGAATAAACCGGCCGCTGCCCTGGTATTTAAAACCATGGCCGACCCTTATGTGGGCCGGATAAACTATTTCAAAGTTTTTCAGGGTGCTTTAAAAGCTGATTCTGTGCTCCATAACCCCAATAAAGAAACAGATGAAAAAATTAGCCAAGTTTATACCATGCAGGGGAAAAATCAAATTCAGCTTTCCGAATTTAAATGTGGCGATATCGGGGTTGTGGCTAAACTGGCTAAGACTAATTCCGGTGATACATTGACTGCTAAGGGTAGCGGCATTGTTTTGGAGGGAATCAAATTCCCCGTTCCCACCCTGACGGTGGCAATCGAACCTAAGTCCAAAGGTGACGAAGATAAGCTGGGTAACGGTATTAACCGATTACTTGATGAAGACCCTACATTAAGGGTAGAGAAAAATGCTGAAACAAAACAGACACTGCTCACCGCGATGGGAGAGGCTCATGTTGATATAGTAGTAGATCGGCTTCAGCGGAAATTTGGGGCAGAGGTAAACATTATTGAAGCCAAGGTTCCCTATCGCGAGACGATTAAAGGCAGTGTTACCAGAGTGGAAGGTAAGCACAAAAAACAATCAGGCGGGCACGGTCAGTATGGGCATGTGTATATTGACATGGCTCCGTATACAGAAGGGGATTTTGAGTTTACCGAATCTATTTTTGGTGGTTCTGTTCCTAAACAATATATCCCAGCGGTTGAAAAGGGAATACGTGAATCAATGCAGGAAGGAATCCTCGCAGGTTATCCGGTGACAAATATTAAAGTTAACCTCCAAGACGGATCTTTCCACCCAGTAGATTCTTCTGAAATGGCCTTTAAGATTGCTGCTTCCTTGGCATTTCGTAAAGCTTGTGAGCAGGCGAAACCGGTTATTTTAGAACCGATTATGAATGTGGAAGTACATGTGCCCGATCAGTTCATGGGTGATATTATGGGTGACTTAAACAGCAAACGTGGGCGTATCCTTGGTATGGAAAAGGAAGGGAATATGCAAGTAATTAAAGCGAACGTTCCTCTTTCGGAAATGTATCGTTATGCCATTGATTTGAAATCTATCACTCAAGGGCGCGGGAGCTTTTCTATGGAATTTGCCTGTTATGAAGAAGTACCCAACAATCTGGCAGAGAAAATTATTGCCGCTGCGAAAGCAGAGAAAGAATAAGAATAAATCAATAAGTGACTATATGGAAACAGGGGTATTAGCCCCTGTTTTTAGTTTTATAAAAGGTATTTAAGATTTAAATAACCTTTCCAAAGGAATGGCACTTTTCCAATAAACTGTAAACTGAAACAGGATGATTTGCCCCTGTTATTTTTATTTTTTAGCGGGAAGACTATTACTAAAGACACTGGAGGTGTTAAAGGTGCATAACCAATACAATGAATTTACCTTGAAGGAAAAAATTGAAAAAGAATTACCTTCATCCCTGGAGGTTGATGTGGAGATTAATGAAGGGAAGGCAGTATTGACAGGTGTGGTTGACTCCCTGGCAGAGAAAGAGGAAGCGGAGGAAATCGTCAAAAGATTTCCTGATGTAGACTCGATTCAAAGTTTATTGACAATCGCAATTGATAAAAACCTTTCCGACCAGGAGCTTAAGGAAAAAATTGAAGAGGAATTGCTTGCTTTTGGACCTAGCCTCTTACATTTAAGTGTGAACGTGGATAGCGGGACAGTTTTTCTGAAAGGAGCTGTCCGGGAGGGGAAAATCAAGGAAAATATTCAGGATTTGATTGCCAAAATCCCGGGGGTAGTTGCCGTGTACAATTTACTGCAAGTAATGCATTAATAGACTTAGGAAAACTCTAATTAAAGAAAATCTATGAACATGGTTGTGCGTTGAGAAAACTAGCCGTAACATCAAGTAATAAATCTTTAAAATAAATAAATGGCAGAATAAACTATTTTAAATAAAATAGAATAGCTTTTTAGCAGTTTTATGTTATAATAATCGGTGCATTAATAAGCACAATTACGGGGAGAGAATAAATACAGTATGGGAGTAGGAGAATTACTGTTAATCAGTACAATTACCGGTCTTGCCAGCGGTTTAGGTGCACTGGTTGTTAATTGTTGCGGCAATTTTAGCAACCGCACTCTTTCAGCATTATTAGGTTTTGCTGCGGGAATTATGATTTCCATTTCCACATTAAATCTTCTTCCATCGGCTGTCCAGTATGGAAATGCCTATTTAGCCGCAGGGGGTTTTTTGGCTGGGGTTATTATCATGCTTGTTTTGGACAACTTTATTCCCCACCTTCATTTTCTCCAAAAAGAAGGCAGGGAAAATAGCTTTATGAAAATGGGTTATTTTATCGCCGCCGGCATTGCCCTACATAATCTCCCGGAGGGGTTGGCTTTGGGCGCCGGGTATCAAGCTGCGGAAGAGTTAGGAAGTATGATCGCGCTGGCTATTCTGCTGCACAATATTCCGGAGGGAATGGGTATAGCTGCCCCATTGAAAGCGGGGGGAACGAGGAGTATTACCATCCTCTGTATTACCAGTTCAGCCGGACTTTTCACGCCGCTGGGTACACTGATTGGTGTACTAATTTTTAATATATCTCCTTTATTTATTTCCCTTTCCATGGGATTTGCTGCAGGAGCGATGATTTATATTGTTAGCGATGAGCTAATTCCCGAATCTCACAAGCAGCACTCCCACTATGCCAATTTGGGAATTGCCTTTGGTGTTCTTTTAACATTTCTCACTCAAAGCATTTAATGATTCAATCAAAAAGGATAACCCAATTTACATTAGACTAGCTGTCGGTATGCGATGATAAAAAAGAAAGCAGGTACCAAAAGAGGATTGGCGCTTTTAGTTAAGTTGACGAGGGGTGTCAGGCACCTGGGTCAACTTATTTAAGTAAGTGAGTTTGCACCAATCCCTTTGGTACCGATATTATCCAATACCCTGCCCAAAGCACGTTATTAGCAGTGTGATGGGGTAAGGACTCCTTTTAGAGTTTACATTTCTTCAACGCTGTTATCTTCAACTTCATTTTCGGCTTTAATGCGCCAAGCAAGAGCTTTCAGGACAGAAGCAATTGCCTTTTCTTTAACCGCGGCGGCCGTAATTAAGACTTTAAACAACAAGATTTTGTCTCCCACTGAACGCTTATGGTCGCACTTTAGTTCATCAAGAATACTGCAGATGAAGTCCGCCATACATTGAGCGATATCAGCTTCTGCTTGACCGATAGCCTTTACAGATTGGTCATGGTGACAGTAACGATCATACACCAAAAAAAATCAGCCTCCTAATTATTTTTCTTTTTTATTAGACAGGAAGAATTCTTCTTGCCTAATCTTCTTGACTGAATGAGTCAAACTCGTCGGATGTACTTTCCTCGTCATAGTCGGAAGTGTCGGTGAACCATTGCTCATCTAAAGTTGTTTCATTAAAGAGTGCCTTGAAGTCGGGGTCACAGTTTCCCGGCAAAATACCGTTGGAAACAGCAATTTGCCAGGCAATAGCTTTTTCCTTAGCCGCACTGGCTAGGAGAAACTTTGAGGCCATTTCAATAATGTCATCTAGATCATCCAGGTCTTGAGCATATTTAATTTCCTTGGATAATCGGCTAAGTACTTGGCAAAAAAATCCAGCCTCACATTTCATGATGTTCTCCAGGCTCATATCCTTCCATGGGAAGCAGCCTGAATCACAGGAGTGATAAAAATCTCGGGGACGGGAAAAGTTTTCACTTGCTTTTTGACTTTTGGACTTTTGTTCCATTGCTCGGCGTTTACGAAACATCCATATGCCTCCTTGTACGTGATGAGGAGTACCTTGTCTTCGCTTGTCTTTAATTCATTCTATGTTCAGAGGATACAAGGGGTGACAGCCAGGTAAACTTTTTATCGAAATATGTATTTTTAGCGATACTGCTGATCCGAGGCAATAAGATCAGGCTTAGAGAAGGTTTATTTTAAAGAGAAAACTATGAAAAACAAGACGTACAAAGGCTGAGAATATAGAATAATAATTGACCAAGTAATTGGGAAATCAGCGGGAGGTAGATGATTGGGATGTATAAAAAGTGGATAGAAATAGTTTCTCTCTGTCCGTTATTTCAAGGCATAAATCCGGACGAATTGAATATAATGTTAGGATGCTTTCAACCAAGGACTGCTCGTTTTAGAAAAAACGACTGCATTGCCATAGCCGGTGAGCGCTTTAAGGGGATTGGAGTCCTTCTTTCGGGTGAGGTGGCGGTGACAAAGGAAAATGAGGCGGGAATTAGGATGATTTTGACGGTGCTTAATCCCGGGGAAATATTTGGTGAGATGGCGGCTTTTTCAAAATTTAGAGTTTGGCCTGCCACCATTATAGCTCAAAAAGAGTCTACGGTTTTATTTCTGTCACCGGAAAGCATTGTAGGGGAATGTGAAAAGCGCTGTGCCTGGCATAAAAGGCTTGTGCTGAATATGCTCAGAATTCTTTCGGATAAAGCGTTAATGCTCAACAAAAAGTTGGAGTATCTAAGCATAAAAAGCATGAGGGGGAGAATCAGCGCTTTTCTGATGGAACAATATGAAAAAACAGGGCAAGACGTTTTTATCATGCCCTTAAAGCGCAGTGAACTGGCGGAATTTCTCAATGTATCTCGGCCTGCTCTGTCTAGGGAGTTCTGCCGAATGAGGGATGAGGGGATCATTGAGTTTTACCGGTCCTCTGTTAAGATTAAAGATATAGAAGAATTGCAGAATGCAATTGAGTAATTATTGTTCTTCAATAATACTTCCGTCTGTGCCGATGGTGACAACATGCCAGGGGATCATTTTACCACTCTGGAGCATTGCTTGTTTCACAGCCTGAACAATGCCGCTGCAGCAGGGTACTTCCATTCGGAGCACGGTAATGCTTTTAACTTCGTGAGCTTGCAAAATCTGGGTCAGTTTTTCGGCATAATTGACGTTATCAAGTTTCGGGCATCCAATCAGGGTGATTTTGTTTTTCATAAAATCATTGTGGATATTGGCATAAGCATATGCGGTACAGTCCGCCGCTACCAGAAGACGGGCGTTATCCAGGTAGGGGGCGTTTACCGGTACCAACTTTATTTGACACGGCCACTGACGCAGCTGCGATGATGCTTCTGGAGCTTGGGCACAAGTAACAGGTTCAATTACTTTTTTTCTTTGAATGGTTTTAGCTTGGGTTCCGGGACACCCGCAAGGAAGATTCTCCACTGCCGGAGCGGTCTTGGCCGCCATATTATTTTTTACTGCTTCTTCATCATAGGCTGCTGCTTCTCGTTCTTCGATGGTGATGGCGCCTGTGGGGCACTCGGGCAAGCAGTCGCCCAGTCCATCACAGTAAGATTCGGAAACAAGCTTGGCCTTACCGTCTATTAACTGTAGTGCCCCTTCGTGACAGGCATCAATGCAAAGTCCACACCCATTACATTTTTCCTCGTCAATTCTTACGATCTTTCTGATCATTGAAATACCTCCTTTGACTATTCTTATTTTCTTTAACTTCATCATACGATAAAGATAATAAAACATCGGTAACCGGGGTTACCAAAATGATAATTTCTCTATTTTTATATGCTATCACTCCATCCCCCTGACATGATATAATTATCAGAAAGGAGGATGCGTCCGTGGAAGATAAAGCAATTGCACTGCTCGAAAAGTTATATATAGAGTTCACAAAGTTTAGGGAAGAAACCAATGAAAGATTCAATGGTATAGATGAAAAATTCGATGGCATTGATGAAAGATTCAATGGTATAGATGAAAAATTTGATGGTATTGATGAAAGATTCAATGGTATAGATGAAAGATTCAATGGTATAGATGAAAAATTCGATGGTATTGATGAAAGATTCAATGGTATAGATGAAAAATTCGATGGTATTGATAAAAGATTCAATGGTATAGATCAAAAATTTAATGGCATCGATGAAAGATTCAATAAGGTGAATGCTGATCTTAATGGATTAAAGAGCGATTTGATCAGAATCGAAAACAACCATGGGGCGAAACTAGATGCATTATTTGACTTATATACACAGCATACCCAACAACTGGACAGAATCGCAAGGGCAGTAGCAAGGCATGAGAGTATTATCATTAAAAAGGCAAAATAACTGGTTTTTTATTTCACTAGAGACAAAAAACCCCGCATTTTCATGCGAGGTTTAAATTCTTGATGGCAGGGGCACCAGGAATCGAACCCGGAACCAACGGATTTGGAGTCCGCTACTCTACCAATTGAGCTATACCCCTGTGCTGCAAGGTATATTATAGCGGTTATTGTGCTTTTCGTCAACACGTCCGGGCAAAATTTCATGGTAGGAAATTATTTGGCGATGAAGAATCATTATAAAAATTTACATTCTATAAACAGGGGATAAATATATGGCACAAAAGATCGTATGCATTGGAGACAGCATTACATACGGCTACCCGTTTGGGCCGGAGTATTCTTGGGTTAATCTTGCCTTGAAAAACAAAACAGGGATGCTTACTGTTATTAATAAAGGGATTAACGGCGATACTGCCAGGGGAGTAAAGAAACGCTTTGAGCGGGACGTAGTTAAAAACTCTCCTGATACTGTCATCATCACTGTTGGGACCAATGATGCATGGCTGGGGGTCAAAGCAGAAAATTATCTCAAGATGATTGAGGATTGCTTTTGCCAAGCGCGAGATGCCGGGATCCGGACAATTATTGGGATGCCGGTGCCGGCGCTGGATGCTTTAATCGAAGAAAACCTGCGAGAGTATCGGGAGCTGCTTCGAGAGTTTTGTCAAGAGCATCGCCTTCAGCTACTGGATTTTTACAGCAGATTCAATTCTGTTTCCTATCGGGAATTAACTGATTTTTTTACCGATGAAGTACATCCTTCCTTTGCCGGTTATCGATTAATGGCGGAAGTATTTAGTAAATTCTTAGGCAAGTTAAAATGATATTGCGTTAAGAAGTTGGCTTTAAAAATTAACTATGGCTTAGTAGCCAAGACAATCTCCTCCAATAAAGGGTCTTCTTCACTGATTACTTTAATGCCCGCCTTGCGGAGACCGGCGGTAGTGACCCCGCAGCCGGGGACAGTTTGTCCGGAAAAGGTGCCGTCGTATATTTGCGAGACCCCGCAGGAAGGGCTTCTTTCTTTCAAGATGGCTAAAGACACTTGGTGTTTTTTCGCCATCTCTTTTACTTTTTCTGCTCCCCGGGAAAAATGTCGGGTAAAGTCATCTCCATGACAGGAAAAAACACGGGCAGCGCCAGATAGAACATCAAAACCGTTTCCTTTTATAATTTCTGCCGGCGGTCGGGGTGTGGAAAGGCCGCCCAACTCTTCCGGGCAAACGGGAAGGACAGGATAATTTCCCAATATATTAATGATTCTGCTGTTTTTGTTATTTTCACCAGAATATTTACAGTTTCTGCCCAGAAGACAGGCGCTGACTATAATCATTTCTTCACCGTCCATTTTGATTGGTTAAGGTTGCGCAGAGCACTGATCGCTCGGTCCTTGGCATAAGGATTGTCCCTTTCAATCAGTTTAACGATTTCTTTCATATCCTGTCTTTTTGTGGCTCCGTTTGCCGGACAGGGATTAAAAACTATGGGAAGATCCAAAGATTTTGCCAGCAGGCTGATATCTTTTTCCGGGACATAGATAAAAGGTCTAATCACGGTAACATCTTTAATGTCCAGATAGGTAACGGGTGCAAAGGATTCAATGCGACCTTCAAAAAAAGTTTTCAGGAGCAGAGTTTCCACTGCATCGTCGATATGATGGGCCAGTGCTACTTTTGAGAATCCGTTTTTTTTCGCTAAATTATTTAGGGCACCCCTTCGCATTTTGGCGCACAGGGAACAGGGGTTCTTTTCCTGGCGCACGTCAAAGACAATGGGACCGATGCTCGTGGGCTCCAGGTAAAAGGGAATGTTCAAAGAACGACAGAATTTTTCCAATGGGGAATAATCCACATCCCACCCCATGCTGACATGACCGGCTGCCAGGGGGTATTTATGTTTTGAACGGCGTCGAAATTCATTTAACACATATAGCAGTGTTAAACTGTCTTTTCCCCCGGAAAGGCCAACCATAATCGGTGCCGGGTCGTCAATCATTTTATAATCCTGAATAGCTTTCATTAATTTTCGCAAAATGCGTTCTAATGAGCGGCTCAATTTTGAGGTAACCTCCAAAAGGTGCTAAATTTTTCCTCCCGGCAGGAAATTTACCGAAAATGCCGAAATATAAATGCGTAAATATGGGGAGGATTATTATGTTAAAAGAATTAATTAAAATTAAAGGAACCAGGAGAGGGCTTGTTTTCTATTTTAATACAAGGGATGCCAGTTTTGAAGAATTAAAAAATATTTTAATCGAAAAGTTTCAAAGTTCCAACGGCTTTTTTACCAATGCCCGGTTTATTATTAGCTCCGATAATGATTTAAATGCAGAGGAAATCCAAATAATAGAAAACATTTGTAAAAAGCATGGTCTAGTAAAAAGTGAAAGTCGGGTTGTTGAGATGGATAGGATTACCACACAAAAAGCAGTTCCTGCCGACAATAAGACAGAGTACTTTCAGGCTGAAAAAGATGCAGTGCTTTTGACGCGAAATATTCGTTCCGGACAGAAAGTATATGTAAAAGGGAATGCTGTGATTCTTGGCGATGTCAATCCGGGGGCACAAATTGCCGCCACAGGGAGCATTATTATTATGGGAACAATGCGCGGAATAGCCCATGCCGGTTCTCAAGGGGATGATATGGCATATGTCATGGCTTTTCGCCTCCGCCCCACCCAGATTCGGATTTCCGATAAAGTATGTCGGGCTCCGGAGAGCCAGTATGCTGTCGACTATCCGGAAGTTGCCCGGATCGTGGATAACCAGATTATTTTAGAGCCTTATCAGTCTGCAAAACGTAAAGTAGTTAATTTTTAATTAAGTAGGACAAAACGATTGCCTTTTCTTAAAAAAATGGGAAAGTGTTTTACCCGTAGTTTGTTATTAAGAACCCATGGTAAGTGGGTTCTTAATTGTTTTGAAAGGCCTTACAATAAAGTTTAGAAATTACTAAATATTCATACAACTTG
>JBMNTN010000030.1:0-22681 GCA_050945755.1 Bacillota bacterium
GAGCTGAATTTTCAGTATTTTTGACCAGGGTTTTAGACGGTGCATTCAGGCTGCCTGTCAGATAATAAAAAGTTGTATAATGTGTTTGATTAAAACCACCAGGATTAAACTGGTGGTTTTTTAATTAAATCATGAAAAAATTACTATAAGGAATATATAATGTATATAATGGAAAACTTTTGAGTATAATCTAATAATGGTTTAAGCTGATTTGGGAAAGGAGGGTTTATTAATGAGCGTAAACAAGAAGGTGGAAAAAGAGTTCTTTACATTGAAAGAAGTGGCCGAGGCTATCGGAGCCAGTTACGGAACAGTGAAAAGAGATATTGATAACGGTAATTTACCGGCATACCGCATTGGACGAAAATATTTTGTTGGTAAGCAAGACGTAATAAATTACCGTACAGATATGGGGCGTCGGCGCAATGTAAACGGTTATACTATCCAAGAACTGATGGAAAAGATTCCGTTGAGTTACGCGTTCATTGTTGAGTTGATTAAATCAAAAAAGCTGGAAGCAGTCAAAGTGGGCAGGCAGTATGTTATTCCTTACGAAACATTTGATAATTTCATGCTTAAGAAAAAAATTGAAAGTTGATCTATGCAAAGTCCTCCTGAAAAGTATCGGAGGGCTTTCTTTTTTCAGACCTTATATGGCTTGGATAACCGGATATAATATAAAGTAATTGTGTTTAATTTTTTTACTAAATATATAAATAAAATGCTGGGAAAGGGTAAATTGTTGAAATATGTAGGAAAAAATGGTTATAATTACTTGCTGTATCAAGTATTACCTATGAAACTAAGAATATGGAGGGATTTTTATGGCGATGACGGACAAACCATGCAAAGATTTTGTGGAAGCTTTAGCGGCTAAAATGTCGGTTCCAGGAGGCGGAGGGGCAGCTGCCATGGTTGGTGCCATAGGAGCAGCTCTTTCCAATATGGTTGGGAATTTTACAGTAGGCAAAAAGAAGTATGCTGATGTTGAAGAAGAGGTAAAAAAATTAATAGAACAGGGAACCATAGTTTATGAAGAATTATTGACATTGGTAGAAAAAGATGCTGAAGCTTTTGAACCTCTTTCCCGTGCTTATGGGCTCCCTAAAAATACTGATGAAGAAAAGAAGATAAAAGAAGAAACCCTGGAAAGGGAATCAAAGAATGCCTGCCAAGTTCCTATGGAGATTATCAGAAAGGCATATGAAGGAATTAAAATCCATCAACGCATGGGCGAGATTGGCAGCCGCCTTTTAATTTCCGACGTTGGTTGTGGCGTTGTCTTTTTAAGGTCGGCTCTAATTGCCGGAAAGTTCAATGTCGTCATAAATTTAAACACAATAAAGGATCAAGATTTTGTAAACAAAACGAAAGAAGAAATGAACAGACTTGTAGATGAAGGTATTAAAGTGGCGGATGAAGTCTGTGCTAAAGTGTTTAGTGAGTTAAAATAACGAGGAAGGAGTGGGTAATCATGGCAGAAAGACTGACAGGAAAAGAAGTGGCGTCTGCTATCAAAGAAAAGTTAAAAACTGAGATTGCAAGTTTATCTGCCCAAGGGTTTACCCCCAAATTGGGTATTATCCGTGTTGGAGCAAGACCTGACGATTTGTATTATGAAGGCGGAGCTAAAAAGACCTGTGCGAGCATTGGCATGGATTGTGAAGTTTTTGAATACCCGGAGAACATAGCCCAGGAAGATTTTGAAAAAGCGGTGCGAGAAATCAACGAAAGAAAAGAAATAAATGGGATCCTTATGTTTAGTCCACTTCCCAAACACTTAAAAGAAAATAAAGTCCGGGAACTGATTTTCCCGGAAAAAGATGTGGATAGCCTTACCCTTGGCAGTGCGGCCAAAGTATTTGTCGGTGACAAAACCGGCTTTCCTCCCTGTACCCCCCAGGCTGTGATGGAAATTCTCCATTATTATCAGATACCGGTGCAGGGGAAAAAAGCTGTAGTTTTAGGACGTTCTCTGGTGGTAGGGAAACCTCTGGCTATGCTTTTGTTAGGGGAAAATGCCACCGTAACTATCTGCCATTCCAAAACTCAAGATTTGCCTTTTGTTTGCCAGGATGCCGAGATACTTATTGCTGCTGTCGGCCGGGCTAAAATGGTTAAAGCCAACTTTGTTAAATCCAAGCAGATTGTTATTGATGTTGGAATTAACGAAGATCCTGACAACCCTGGTAAATATTGCGGAGATGTAGATTACAGTGATGTAGAGCCTATTGTAGAAAAGATTACTCCGGTACCGGGAGGAGTTGGTTCCGTTACTACTGCTGTATTGTGTAAGCATACACTTATGGCTTGTAAGATGCAAAATAATATCTGCTAAAAATAATACTAGGAGTATAGTTTATCCCGTAATTTTTATTTCCCTTTTTTTACTGAAGGGATAAAAGAAGGCTTTTTTCAATTCTTCGTTTTCGTTATAAACAGCAATAGCACTGTGTAAAAAAGTATTTTTTATCCGATACCTTAAATCAATAAATTCCAAATAGATTTCGTTGCTTTCTTTCTTTATTGGGAAGACATGAAAATAAGGTGTAAAATCTTGAAACATTTTACCGATTTTGTTTGATGTGGCAATATTTACAATTCTCTCATGAGATTTATGTAATATTGCCATTACTTGTAATTTTTTCGGTAGTATTTTAACTTCACCTGCGATAATGGATTCTTTATTATCAATAAGAAAATCCCAGCTCCATATGCTAATGAGGGAAGGCATAACGATAAATTTTTTGCTGACGTCTTCTGCAAACTCTTTGATTAATAATTTGTGAACTGTTTTTGACATTGTTAAACGAAACAGCATATAAACAAAAAAGCCTAAAATTGCTAGAAGAGGATGAGTCGCCCCATATTTATAACCTATCATGGAGATTATAAAAATAAGTAACAAAATAGGGTCAAAACCATTCAAAAGACTTTGGTGGTATCTGGTTCTTTTGATAGGCCACAGAAACTGAACCCCATGGGGATTAAAAAAGTCCAGTAAAACGTGGGATATGTTACCGGCCATTGCCCAAAAATAGAGGGTTGGGAATCCGGTGTTTGGATAAAAAAGCTGCAAAAGAAAAGCCGCCAAAGCCGGAAGAGTGAGGAGCCCTAACAGAGAGTGGCTTGCCCCCCGATGCCGGTACAGGTAAGAGATTTCGCCTTGTGTACGACAGACTAAATCCAGGTCTGGGGCAAAGGAACCTAATGAAGCTGCCAAATAAATAGGATTTGATATGGATAAAGGAGTATTGGAAAGGGCAGCCAATCCAATTCCCGCTACAATGTGTGTGATAGGGTCCATATAAATGATCCTTTCAAAGTAACGATCAATGATAAAATAAGTATAACATGAGGTAATTCCCTGATGGCGCGGTAATTTTTGGGGATGGGATGAAAGATGCTTTTTGGTTCTAGATTCAATGGAGTATCATACTATAAACAATAAGATGAAAATAGATAAAATTTTCAAATTTGGCAGGAATTTCATTGTGCGCGTCAAAATATTTATAAAACAAAAAGGGGAGGCGATTTGCTTTGGATAATAAAATACCTGGGTTGTCAGTGGAAGAGGTTACTGCAATCCTAAGTCCGGCTAAGGTATTAAAACCTAGCATTAGTAAAGCGGTAAAGACACTGCTGGATGAAAACAACAAAAGGCTTCTCGAATATTTAGCGAGCAAAAAGAAATAATACCATTAGGAAGAGCCTGAAAGGGCTCTTTTTTTTGCTGTTTTACAGGAAGGAAAAATTTCTTTATACGGCGAAGTATAGGCAAAGTATTGAAAAAAAACTAAGGGGAAATGAGAAATGTCCGGCAATCATCATGAAAAATCAATGTTAGGAGAAGAGGTAACAGAAGCCTTGCGCTTAGTTTTGGATGAAATGCACCAACCGCCACATGGCTTGCATGTTGAGATCGAAGATGTTGATTTGGAAAAAGAAATATGGAAAATAAATGTTAGCAAGTTTAAAACCGCTATTACCGGGGAGGAGATTCGGCAAAAACAAAAAGGTGGTACAGATTTCGAAACCTTATTGAGAAATATTATTTTTGAAAAGCTTCAGTGGTGTACTTGTGAAGTGTAAGGGAAAAAATGAAGGCGGCAGTTTTGATGATAACCATCAAGATTGCCGTCTTTTACATTTTAAGGTTGTAAAACCAGCAATGAGAAGAATCGACAGTCTGCTGGATAAATTATTGTTAAAACTGGGGGAGGTTATCTAAGTTATTTCCAACATTATTGTCTGGGTTAGCACGTAAATATCGCTTCCCGCTTTTTGATACAGCTACATTTACCCCCTCGATTTTTCCTTCTTGGGCTTCTTGAACTGCTTCTTCCAGGGTAAGAGCCCGCCCGTCGTCCAGCATAATATCGGTAATTTCCCGGTTTTCATCTTGGCGTACTTTCATTATTCTTGTCAAATTATCACCTCCAATAATTTTTAATACTTTCCTTTTGTAATGCGGGGGATTCTGCGGCTTAGTAAAGGATGGGGGTTAAATTATTTTTAGCATAACCGGGTTTTCCGGTGTTTATGTGTTTGCCTTTGAAAGGTAAAAATGTCAAATGTTATGGGTAAATGGACTGCTTTAACAGTAGTGGAAAGACTTACTTGCTGAAAAAATGGGGATTGTATAGTAACATATACTATAACGTTTCCATAAAGGCTTTAATTTCCTTGGGAGCGAAAAAACACCACAAAAAATAAGGAGGAATTTGAATGCAAAAAAGATGGTTTCGTATAGCCCCACTTGTAATGCTGGTGTTTGTATTGTCTATGTTGTTTAGCACTGTAGCCTGGGCAGCAGAACCCAGTTGGGGGAGTTCGCTTAAAAACTGCTCCGTTAACCTTTCAAACTTAGATTTAAATAAGGTGATTACTGCTGGTAAAACACCAGTGACAATTAAAGTTTGGAATTGGAAGTTGGGGAAATTTGAGGTATCAAAACCACAACCGGCACCACAGCCTGAGCCGGCACCTCAACCTGAACCGGCACCTCAACCTGAACCGGCACCACAGCCACAGCCTGCTCCAGAACCTAAACCGACACCAACCCCAAATCCGTCACCTGTAACAGGGCTGACTGCAGAAGAACAACAAATGGTGGATTTGGTCAATCAGGAAAGAACTTCTCGTGGACTAAAGGCTCTCACTGTAGATATGAGGCTGGTAAAACTTGCCAGAATGAAGAGCCAGGACATGATTGATAAGGGATATTTTGATCATAACTCACCCACCTACGGGTCTCCGTTTGACATGATGAAAAATGCCGGTATTACCTACCGTACAGCCGGTGAAAACCTGGCGGGTAATCGTACAGTACAGGGAGCTCATACCGGTTTGATGAATAGTCCCGGACACAGAGCAAATATTCTTAACGCTAATTTTACTCATATCGGAATTGGCATTATTGATGGCGGCCGATATGGGAAGATGTTCACACAACATTTCATTGGGTAAAAATTAAATAATTACCGTAAAGGGCTGATGCAAAACGAGTTTATGTGCTCGCAGTGCAGCAGCCCTTTTTATAATGTAAAATTAAAAACTAGAGATTTTTTCTCGTACTGCAGAAATATACTGCATTAAATGTTTGGCTTGATGGTTAAACTAAACCAAACGGAGGTGTGAAAATGATCAATCAAAAAGCATCGGGCGAAAAAGAAATTTTATTAAATATGGAAAATATATTAAATATTGAGGCGATGGAGGAGGCTCGGGGTGAAAACTTTCCATTAAGAGATGTATCTCCCGGGCAATTAGACAGCTGATAACGTATTTCGGAGCTCTACCGATACGAGTAGAGCATTTTTTTTGCTGCTTTTAGATGTTCTTATCTAATAAAAAGCCTAAGTTTCTTCTCAAAGGGTACACTAAACATACGGAAAAAGCAAGGAGGCATTAAAGTAAAAAATTGAGTTTAATCTTCTCCTGTATCAATTTTACTCTATGGGAAAACATAATATTGTTTAATTACTATTAATTTTATCGGAGGTAACGTGTGTAAGCTCCTAAAGAACGGATACTGCTTGACACCGGAGAATCCAGGCAAAAAAGATATTCTGATTGTTGCAGAAAAGATTTATAAAATTGGAGAGGAGATTTCTAATCAAGGTCTCTTTGACGATGTGGAAGTAATTGACTGTTCGGGGAAACTGGTTTGCCCGGGGATTATTGATCTCCATGTGCACATTACCGGGGGAGGTGGGGAGGACGGTCCGGGAAGCAGAATCCCCGAAGTGATGCTAAGCGATCTTATATCAGCAGGGGTGACGACGGTTGTTGGAGTTTTAGGTGTCGACAGTATTACCCGTAGCATAGCCGGGCTTTTAGCCAAAGCTAAGTCATTGGAAGCAGAGGGAATAACGGCCTATATCTATACCGGAAGCTACGGAATTCCTCTCGTTACTCTAACGGGAAAGGTTGTTTCCGATATAGCGCTGATAAACGAAGTGTTGGGGATAGGGGAATATGCTATTTCTGATTACAGGTCCGTATACCCGTCTATCCAGAGACTGAGTGAATTAGCTGCTGAGGTAAAGGTAGGTGGTTTGTTGGGGGGAAAGGCCGGAATAATTCATATCCATGTTGGTGATGGGAAAGAAGGGCTGACCCCTCTTTTTAAACTGCTTGAAGAATCGGATTTTCCCAAAAAGATGTTTGTTCCTACTCATTTAAACAGAAATAAAAAGCTTTTTCAGCAAGCCTTGCATTATTTAAAATCGGGCGGGTATATTGATTTAACTGCAGGGGAAACATCGGAGCGCGGTTATAGTATACCGGATGCTCTGGAGATACTGTTTAGCCGGCAAGTCAATATGGACCATGTTACATTGAGTTCCGACGGTAACGGAAGTGTTCCGTTAGATAATGGGAGAGGTTTTGGACTGGGCAGAGTCGGACAGTTGTTTGAGGATGTGCGCAGTTCAATTTTGGATAAAGGACTTGACCTTGTATCTGTATTAAAAACCGTAACGATTAATCCGGCGAAAGTATTAAATATTTACCCTAGAAAAGGTGTCCTTGCCAAAGGCAGCGATGCCGATATTCTTGTGCTAAACAAAGATGAAATTACGATTGATTGGCTGATAGCGAAAGGGAAAAGCTTTGTCGAGCAAGGAAAGCTTGTAAAAAAAGGTCAGTATGAAAGGTGATTTGGCCAAGTGAATAAGGAAGAAAATCAGCGAGGCCACCTGATCATTATTGGCGGAGCCGAAGATAAGTTTGGGGAAAGCAGAATACTAAAAGAAGTTGCCGGTAATGTCAACAATCGGGAGGGAGGTTTAGTTGTTCTGACTACGGCAACGGAGAAACCGGATCAGGTGGGAAAAGAATACCGGGATGTATTTAAGCGGTTAGGAGTAAGAGAGATTGAAATTTTAAATATTGACAGCCGGGATGATGCTAACAGGGAAGAAATTTCTGAAAAGGTTAAATCGGCAGCCGGTGTCTTTTTTACCGGCGGAGATCAGTTGAGGCTTACCAGTATTTTGGGTGGTACACGAGTTCATTATGCGCTCCAAGAGGCCCATTTCCAGGGGACAGCGGTATATGGAACAAGTGCCGGAGCATCGGTAATGAGCAGTACGATGATTGTGGAAGGAAATAACAATGATCCGGCCAGAAAGTGTACTTTAAAAATGGCTCCGGGGTTAGGGTTAATTGACGAGGTTATTATTGATCAGCATTTTGACCAAAGAGGCCGGTTTGGCCGGCTCTTATGCGGAGTTGCAGAAAATCCTAACATACTTGGAATAGGAATTGATGAGGATACTGCTGTTATGGTGTATCCTGATGGCCGTTTAGAGGTAATCGGGACTAATGCTGTGACGGTGATTGATGGGAGAACTATCAAGAGTACCAATGTTTCTGAACTTAAACCAGATGAAATTTTAGCCATTGTCAATGTAACGGTGCATGTTTTACCCCAGGGTTACGGTTATGATCTTGCTCACCGGGAAGTCTTACGTCTGCACTAAAATTCCTGTTCACTACTTAGGGAGGAATCAAAGTGAAAATATCAAGCATCCAAAGTTTTCCGGGAAGAAATATCTACAGCCACGGACCGGTGATTAAAATGGTTGTAGATACGGGTGAGTTCTCCAACAGGTTTACTAAGGATATTAGAGGGTTTAATGAAAACCTATTAAATATGTTTCCCGGTCTTTATAAACACCACTGTTCCTTAGGATATGAAGGTGGTTTTGCGGAAAGACTGCGGGAAGGCACAATGATTGGCCATGTAACAGAGCACTTGATCCTGGAGCTGCAGAACATGCTGGGCTATAGTGTCTTTTATGGTAAAACCAGGATGATAAAAGAGCCATCCTTATATTACATTATATTTGAATATGAAAATGAACGTTGCGGTTTGGAATGTGCGCGAACAGCCGTTAAACTTGTGAATGATGTAGGCCACGGGCAAAAGATTAACTTAGACCAAATAATGGATGTGTTAAAAAGAGTTGTACGAGAGTCTGAATTAGGTCCAAGTACCAAGGCTTTATTTGAAGAGGCGAAGAGACGGGGTATCCCTATCAGCCGTTTAAACGAAGAAAGTATGCTTCAGCTAGGATATGGCAAGTATTTAAGATTAGTCCAGGCATCACTGACAGACAAACCTAGCTGTATAGCTGTAGATATTGCCAGCAATAAACATTTGACAAAGCAGATACTAAAAGAACATGGTATACCGGCGCCGGCGGGGGATGTTGCTTATACTGAAGAAGCTGCTGTCACAATTGGGGAACATCTCGGTTATCCTCTAGTGGTAAAACCTTATGACGGAAACCAAGGAAAAGGAGTCACATTAAATATTTGGCACGAAGATCAACTGCGTGAGGCATTCCGGGAAGCTGGCAAATACAGTAACAGGGTAATAGTGGAACGTCAAGTCAGCGGAAATGATTATCGGGTGTTGGTTGTAGGCGATAGAGTATCGGCAGTATCTGAAAGAAAGCCGGCCTGTGTAGTGGGAGATGGGGTCCATACGATTAAAGAATTGGTGGACATAGAGAATCAAAGTGCAATTCGAGGTGAGGGTCATGAAAAACCTCTGAGCAAACTAACATTGGATGAAATTTCTTTGCAGGTTCTGAAGAGAAATGGTTTAGATGAAACTTTTATACCGGCCTTAAATGAGAAAGTTAATATTAGAGAAAACTGTAATCTTAGTACCGGGGGAACAGCCCGGGACTGTACTCACAAAATCCATCCTGCTACCGCCCGGCTTGCTGTGCAGGCAGCAAAAGTGATTGGGTTGGATATTGCCGGGATTGATATTACCACTCAAGATATTTCCAAACCTTTAGACAAAGGGAATGGTGCAATCATTGAAGTTAATGCCAGCCCTGGATTGAGAATGCATCTTCATCCTACTGAAGGGAAAGGGCGGCCTGTGGCTGCGGATATTTTAGATATGATATTTCCTCCCGGCACCCCTTATAGTATCCCTATTGTATCAATAACGGGAACAAACGGAAAGACTACCACAGCTCGTCTGATTAGTCATATTCTTAGTTTGTGGGGGAAAAAAGTTGGCCTTACTTGCACTAGTGGGACATATATTGGGGATAAATGCATTCTAAAGGGTGATAATACCGGGCCGCACAGCGCGAGAATGATACTTTCTCATCGAGAGGTGGAGGCAGCTGTACTGGAAACGGCGCGGGGAGGAATTGTCAAAAGGGGATTGGGCTATAATCTTGCTGATGTTGGGATAGTAACCAATATTGGGGAGGACCATTTAGGCCAAGACGGGATTGATAATTTGGAAGATCTGGCTTTTGTCAAAGCTCTAGTGGTGGAAGCCATTAAAAAAGACGGTTATACGGTATTAAACGCAGATGATCCGATGACTGAATATTTACTAAAGAGGGTCCGCTCGCGTGTGATGTTGTTTTCCCTACAAAAGAATAGTCTATTTAAGCTAAACTCAATTTATGGAAATGCTGCCGCCCTATATCTGGAAGATAAAACATTGTGCTTTAATGACGGAACGGAAATAATACCTTTGATTGCTTTGAATGAAGTACCTATTACTTTTGGTGGACTGGTTGAATGTAATATATTAAATGCGGCTGCTGCTGCTGCTTCTGCTTTTGCGCTAGACGTACCTGTAGAAATTATCAGGTTAGGGTTAAGCACTTTTCGACCGGATACGGTGTCCAATCCAGGCAGGTTTAATATTATAGATGTAGGAAATTTTAAAGTGATGCTTGATTATGGACATAACCCTGATGGATACCGGGAAGTCATCAAATTTGCCTGCAGAATAAATACAAAAAAACCAGTGGGGGTCATCGGAATGCCGGGTGACAGAACTGACGAAAGCATAAGAAAGGTAGGGGAACTCTGCGGTCCGGTGTTTTCCCGAATTTATATTAAAGAAGATCAGGACTTGCGCGGTAGAAAACCTGGGGAAGTGGCAGAAATTCTTTATCAATCAGTTTTAAAGGGAGGGGCGGAAAGAAAAAATGTCAAAGTGGCTTTGCCGGAGTCTACGGCATTTCGTACAGCCCTTCTAGAAGCTCAACAGGGTGATCTGGTTATTATGTTTTATGAAGATTATGAAATGGCATTGGGTGTTGTGAATGAATTTATCAGTAATCAAGATCGCAAGGAAAAAAGAGAGATTATTTCCGAATTAGTACCATCCAAAATAACACAATACGAAACATTTTCAATGCCTTGGACACATTAGCATTTAACACTTGCTAAAACAAAGGTTAGTAAGAATTAGAAAGAGCACAGGTACAAAAATTTGCGCCAATCTTTTTTAGTACCTGCGCTCATCCAATTCCCCATAGCTTTTTCAACAGTCTGACCCGGACTTCCGGTCATTAACTTTGGAAGTATCTTGTCTTGATAAAGTTATAGGTCATAATACAAGGCAAATTCGACCGGATGAGGAATTTGGTTATACTCATTAACTTCCTTCCTTTTCTTTTCCACCCAAATTTCCAAAAGGTGTTTGGAAAATACATTTCCTTTTAATAAGAACTCATAATCGTTTTCCAAAGCATCCATGGCACTTTCTAAATTGCTAGGTAAAGACTTGATTTTAGCCCGTTTCTCTTCAGGCAGGTTAAAGAGATTTGTGTCGTAAGGACCGAATCCCAGAGCATCCGGATCAATCCCTTTTTCCACTCCGTCCAAACCGGCCATGAGGATAGCTGAATAAGCAAAATAGGGATTGCATGTCGCATCCGGACAGCGGATTTCAAAACGTTTTTGTTCCGGAGTTCTCGCGTAGTCTGGAATGCGGATAACAGCGCTTCTGTTGGCAGTAGCATAACAAATGCTTACCGGTGCTTCATACCCGGGTACCAAACGTTTGTATGAATTAGTACTGGGGTTGGTAAAAGCGCAAAGAGCAGGGGCATGTACCAATAAACCCCCAATAAAATTAAGTGCTGTTTTACTCAAGCCGGAATAGCCGTTTTCATCATAAAAAATTGGTCTGCCGTCTTTAAACAGGTGCATATGTACGTGCATACCGTTGCCTGCTTCACCTAATATTGGTTTCGGCATAAAGGTAACAGTTTTCCCCATGACATAAGCTTGATTCTTGATAATATATTTAATCAACATAGTTTTGTCGGCCAGTTCCCGCATTGGTCCAAATTCTACTTCAATTTCCGATTGACCGGGGCCGCCTACTTCCGGGTGGTGATATTTAATGGCAACTCCCCGTTCTTCCAATAGCATACATATTTGACTTCTTAGATCATAGAGGGTATCCATGGGGGGCGTAATATGGTAACCGCCTTTGAGAGGTACCTTGTATCCCTGATTGTGGATCTGAGTATTGCCGGTATTCCATTCCGCTTGTTCCATATCAATAGTAAAACCTATTGAATAAGGTTTTGTTTCGTAAGTAATGTTATCAAAAACATAAAATTCAAATTCCGGGCCGATGCGCATTTCATCAGCAATCCCGGAAGATTTTAAGTATTCTTCGGCATGCGTGGCAACAGTGCGGGGATCTTGCTCAAAGCGTTGATGGGGGTTCCCAATGGTAAAAACATCACCAATCATTGAAATTGTAGGTGTTTGCACAAAAGGATCGGCAAAGGAGGTGGAGATGTCGGGAATAAAAACCATATCACTTTTTTCCACAGGGGCAAATCCGTAATTTGATCCATCAAAACCGATTCCATGAACAAGTATTTCTTTATTAAAACGCTTGACCGGAATGCTTAAATGGCGCCATCGGCCTAAAAGGTCAATCATTTTGAAATCAACCATTTGAATATTATTCTTCGTACAGAACTCCTCAATTTCTTCGAATGACTTAAACATTTTGTTCTCCCTTCTTCACAAGAAAATACAGTTGAACTGATTCTACAATATGAGGAAATTTCCTGCTGCTGTTTTCGTTTAATATTATTTACTAAAATAGTGTGTAGAATGATAACCCTTTTTTTAATATAAAAAAGGTTTGAGCTTTTTTGCTCAAACCTTTTTCATTATTGGTGCCGAAAGTGGGAGTTGAACCCACACGTCCTCGCGGACACTGGATTTTGAGTCCAGCGCGTCTGCCAATTCCACCATTTCGGCATAAATTTTTCTCAAAACACTAGGCAAGCATTATTGTACAATTTTATTAACTAATTTGCAAGTGGTTTTTGGTTACTGTAAGACCATTTTTTGAAAAGGATCAGTATTTAATTGAGATCCCCCGTTTAATCCCCCAAATATTTAATATTTGTTTTTTTGCTAAATTTAATTAGAATAAAGTAAATTAAGTGTATGTCTGTTATAATGAAAGCATTAGTATTTTATCCTAAATTGAGTCAAAGAACCGTACCTTGACTTATTATAATATTTTCTGGAGATATTTTAATAAATTTTTGAGATAAAAGCAAGGCTAAGGAAGGAGGTAGACAATGCTCGTCAACGATGAAGAATTGGTTAAACGGAGTAAGCTGGGGGATGTGGAAGCATTTGAACAGTTAATTGCAAGACACCAGCAGAAAGTGTACAACATTGCCTACCGATTAATGGGGAATCCCCACGATGCCAGCGATTTAGCCCAGGAAGCGTTCATTAAAGTATTTAAATCTATTGATAAGTTTCGGGGAGAAGCTTCTTTCAGCACTTGGCTTTACCATATTATCAGCAATGTATGCCGAGATGAATTAAGAAAACGTAGTCGCCATCCGGTTAGCTTTTTAGATGAACCGCTGGTCACAGACGAGGGGACATTAGAAAGGGAAGTAGCCGATTTGCGGGGTGCACCGGAGGTCGCCTTCGAGCAGAAGGAGTCAGACGTCTTTATCCAGCAATTAATCAGTACCCTAAATCCCGAGTATCGAGTTGTGATAGTGATGCGAGAAATGATGGGCTTTACCTATGAAGAAATTGCCGGTGAGTTACATATTTCTTTGGGAACTGTTAAATCAAGAATTAATCGGGCGAGGAAATACTTGAAAGAAAGAATACTGGCAGAAAGGGAACTTTGTCGCAAGGAAGAGCGTCTATTGGTTGAAAGGAGGGAAGCATAATGGCTGTATGTACAAAGATCCAGGATCTTTTGTCACCTTATTTGGATGGGGCTTTATCAGCAGAAGAGCATGATATGGTTGAAAGACACCTGAACAATTGTACGTTTTGTCGGCAGGAGCTTTTAATGTTAAAAGAGACCGTTCAAATTATGCATTCTCTTCCTGACGTTGAGATTCCTGCGGATTTTTCTTCTCGTTTACATGAGAAACTGGTACTGGCAGCTCAGGAAAGTAAGCCGCAAGTCCCGGTGCCTCAGAAAAGTTGGGTTGAGAAAATTGTTCACTCTCCCTGGTTTCCCTTAACTGCAGCGGCTGTTTTGCTTATTGCCATTGTTACTGTAATTAATCCGGTTGCATTTAAAGCCCCTTTATCGGATTTATCAACTCCGTCCGAAATGAGTGATTCCGGTATTAATAATGAGGGCATGTCGGACACGATAGCTATGGTTAAAGCGGAAAATGAAAGCTTGCAAAAAGATATGTCGGGAGTTTCAGAACAAGACTCAAAAAAAGTACCGGAAAAACCCAGCATCGGAGCAGGGGTATCTGCCCCGGAAGTTTCAGAAGATGCTGGTACCTTAGCAATAACACGACAAGAGGTACCTGCTGTGGAAAGTGTTCCAAAAGAAAAGTCAGGAAACGGGAGCCAAGCTGCTCGTGCCAGGGATCATAAAGGTGATCAGCAGAAAATAGCAGATTCTTTAGACACCCCTCCTGCCTCGATAAACAGCATAAACGGGGAAGTTTCAGATGAAGTTTATACCATTTTTACCGAGGTAGCGGCTGAGGGAGTTGATACGGAAATTACAATTAAAAAAGCCGCGATCACACTTGGTGTAAAAGAGAAGAGCCCCAGTGAGGTATTTGAAACAATTTCCGGTTCTTATCAGGTGCAGACATTGGATGAGCAACAGAGTGTAATTATATTTAAAGTTCCCCAAGAAGAAATGGAAAAAACCATTTCTATGCTGAAAGGCTTCGGAGAAATAGAGCAAACAAGCATTTCCAATCATGATTTAAGTGCGGACTATAATGAGACTCAAAACAATCTTAACAAATATCTAAAATACAGGGAAGAACTATCGGCATTAATAAACGCCTCCCAAGATATTGAGGAAAAGGTACGGTTGGAAGTGAAATTGCATGACCTCAACAGCGAGATCAAGCTCTTGGAGGAAAGGATTTTATATTATGAGGAAATGTCAGGCAGCACATTGGTCGAAGTTACCCTAAGAACTGTTACAAGTGAGTAAAATGCTGAAATACCTTTCGGTGTGCAGGACTTCGCTTCTGGACACCGAATTTTTTTATTTCGGGAGGGTTACTATGAAAAAAATCGGAAGAGTTTTTTTTAGTGCATTCATATTAGCACTAATATTTAATGTTGTATCCTGGTTTGTAACGGAAAGCTCTGTTCCTGAAGATGGAAGCTCGGGGGACGAGTTTCCTGTTATGACCCCGGTGCAGGAGGAACCGGAAATCACTCTTGCCGCAGTAGGCGATGTGATGCTGGCCCGGAAGCTAAGCAAGTTGATGGAGAGTAAGGGATTAGATTATCCTTTCACAAAAACGGCAGGCCTTTTAGCATCGGCAGATATTGCTTTTGCCAACCTGGAATCACCCTTTTCCCACAGGGGACAGCAATTGCCGGGAAAAGGAATTTGGTTTCGGGCTAAGCCGGAAAATATGCAGGCACTAACTCAGGCAGGTTTTGATGTGTTAAGTATCGCAAATAATCATGCCTTGGATTATGACTCTCCTGCTTTCTTGGATACCATTGATCTATTAAACGAGCAAAGTATTAAAGCCGTGGGCGGGGGAGCAAACATTGATGAAGCACGGACACCTGCAATGCTTGAGGTTAATGGAATGAAAACGGCGTTTCTCGCTTACAGTGAAATGGCGGATATGTTTTGGAGTTATAAATATCCAAGACGTTTGAAGGCCGATGTGGACACCCCGGGGATTGCTCCTTGTGTGCCGGAACAAATTGAAGAGGATATTGCCCTGGTCCGGCCAATAGCCGATTTGGTGGTATTATCACTGCACTGGGGACTGGAATACCAGTCTGAGCCTGAGGACTACCAGCGGGAGATGGCGCACAGGTTGATTGATGCAGGGGCGGATATAATTATCGGTCATCATCCCCACTGTATTCAGGGAATTGAAACTTATCAAAACGGATTAATTGCTTACTCCTTAGGAAATTTTGTTTTTGATCAGAACTGGTCGGAAGAAACTAAGCAAGGTTTATTACTGCAAATTAAATGCGGACCCCAAGGGTGGCAGGAAGCAAAGGTTCTTCCGGTATACATTAATGACGGTCAGCCGGTTATAGCTGAAGAAAGTGTTGCTGATAGAATATTAAGTCTAACGCGTCAGATTTCGGAAAAACTAGATACAGAAATCCTTATAGAAGGGAAAACGGGATTACTAATTAATAACTGGCAGGGCGCAAAGGACGAAAAGATATGAGGTGCTCTATGAAAAAGTTTTTGATCGTTGACGGCAGCAGTTTAATCCACCGGGCTTTTTACGCACTTCCCCTGCTTACCAACGGGGCCGGGGCATTTACCAATGCGGCTTATGGTTTTACCAACATGTTCATGAAGATATTAGGTGAAGAGAATCCTGGTTATTGTGTGGTTTGTTTTGATAAAAGCAGGGTAACCTTCCGTACCGAGCAATATCATGAATATAAGGCGCAGCGTAAAGCTACTCCCGAAGAGCTGAAACCCCAATTTGACCTGGTAAAACAAATTCTTACTGCCATGAATATAGCTTGGGAAGAACTGGACGGCTTTGAGGCTGATGATTTAATTGGCACTTTTGCCTGCCAGGGGGAGAAGCAGGGACTGGAAAATCTTATTTTGACCGGTGATAAAGATGCTCTCCAACTGATTTCTCCTCAGTGTACAGTTCTGTTAATTCGCAAAGGCATCTCGGAAATGGACAGGTATGATGAAAAAGCGGTTATGAAACGCTATGGCCTTGTTCCCAACCAGATCATTGACTTAAAAGGACTGATGGGAGATCAGTCGGACAACATTCCCGGGGTTCCGGGAATTGGGGAAAAGACGGCGCTGAAGCTCTTAACCCGGTTTGAGAGCATTGAAAGTATTTTAGCTAATTTAGATGAAGTAACACCTCCCGGTGTGCAGAAAAAGCTTCGAGAGCACCGGGATCTGGCAGTTCTTTCCCAAAAACTAGCAACAATTGAATGTGATGTTCCCATAGAAATAGATGTTGAGTTCTTAAAAGTGGGAAAGCCTGACTATGGGAAACTCCTAGAGATATATAAAGAACTGGAATTTAAAAGTCTGGTCAAAAATGTTTTAGAGCGAATGTCGGAAAGACAAAATAAAACCGGTGAGACTGTGGAGAGTCTAAATAAAACTGTAGATTATAGACGGTTGGAAAGCCGGGAAGAGATATCCAGCTGCCTTAATGAGATTATACCTCAAGGAAAAGTTGCTCTATATGTGACTCATCGTGGAAACTATTTTGCCGGAGAACCGGCATCGGTTTCTTTTGCGGTGTCCGGGGATAAGGCTTGGACGGTATTTTTGGATGAAGAAGATGAGCAAGAAAAGTTAAGTGCTTTAGCCGAATTATTGGAAAATGATAATGTAAAAAAGATCGTCTATAACTACAAAGATTTATCCGTGCTATTTTCCCGAGCAGGAATCCGGCTGACCGGAGTGATTTCCGATGTGCTATTAGGCGCTTACCTTTTAAATCCCAGTACATCCGATTATAGTTTGGAAACTCTCTCACTGGAGTTTTTAAATCGCCCGCTGGTCAGCGAGGAGGAAGAAGTGGCAGATCGTTCCCGGCGGGCAGCGCTCATTTGGGAACTTGCTCCGTTCATTCAAGGAAGAATTGCCGAGCAGGAGATGGACGATCTATACCGGCAGGTAGAGCTTCCCTTGGAGGATGTTTTGGCTGGGATGGAAATTACCGGCGTAAAAGTGGACTCATCCCAGTTAAAAGTTATGTCCGGTGAAATGGAGGGAGCAATTGAAAACTTAAGCAAGGAAATCTACCAACTGGCCGGAGAAGAATTTAATATTAATTCACCCAAGCAGTTGGGAGTGATTCTTTTTGATAAGTTAGGGCTTCCCCCCATTAAAAAAACAAAAACAGGTTACTCTACCAATGCGGAAGTATTAGAGCGGCTAGCGGAACAGCATGAAATTGCCGCTAAAATTGTGGAGCACCGGACATTGGTAAAGTTAAAGTCCACTTATGTGGATGGGATGCAGAGCCTAATCAATCCTGAAACAGGGAAGATCCATACATCATTTAACCAGACAGTAACAGCTACCGGGCGGCTTTCTTCAACTGAACCAAACCTGCAGAATATTCCGATCCGGATGGAATTAGGCCGGCAAATCCGCAAAGCATTTGGTCCATCCCAGAAGGGAAACATACTTTTGGCAGGCGACTATTCGCAGATTGAACTTAGAGTGCTAGCCCATATTTCCGGGGACCCGGTATTGCAGGAAGCTTTTCGAGAAGATCAGGATATTCATGCCAGGACAGCTTCTGAGGTGTTTGGAGTACCAATGGAGGAAGTCGTTCCGGAAATGAGAAGAAGAGCAAAGGCGGTCAACTTTGGGATTGTTTATGGCATCAGTGATTATGGACTTTCTCGTGATTTGGGTATTACCCGTAAAGAAGCAAAAAAATACATTAACAATTATTTTGCCCGTTATCAGGGAGTAGCGGAGTACATGCACCGGGTGATTAAGGAGGCCAGGGACAAAGGTTATGTGATAACTTTGTTAAACAGGCGTCGTTACTTGCCGGATATCTACAGCCCTAATTTTAATATCCGCAGTTTTGGTGAGAGGACAGCCATGAATACGCCGATCCAGGGGAGTGCTGCCGACATTATCAAAATAGCGATGGTCAAGATTCACCAGGCATTTCGGGAGGCAGGTTTTAGATCAAAAATGATTTTACAGGTGCATGACGAGTTAATTTTTGACGTGGTGCCGGAGGAAATAGAAATTGTTTCGAAGACAGTTAAGGAGTTAATGGAAAATGCTATTTCTTTAAATGTGCCGCTCAAAGTTGATTTAAAATCGGGCATAGATTGGTACAGTATGAAAAGAATATAGGGGGACAAAGGATGCCGGAACTTCCTGAAGTAGAAACTGTGAAACGGACGCTCTCAGAATTTATTATCGGTCGAAGGATTATGGCGGTAACGGTAGACAAGACATCTGTGATAAAAATACCTGAAGCTGAAGAGTTTGCTGCATTGGTTACCGGAAGAACCTTTGATTTGATAGAACGGCGAGGCAAGTATTTGCTCCTTAACTTATCAGGTGGATATCTGATGGTGGTTCATCTTAGAATGACCGGGCGACTTGTCTACACCAAGGCAGAAGAACCGGTGAAAAAGCATACCCATGTGATTTTTCATCTTGATAATGGTTATGAGTTGCGTTTTACCGATCAGAGGCGCTTTGGCTGTATCTGGGTGGTAGCGAAAGAGGAGAGAGGCAAAATCTCCGGTCTTTGTTCTTTGGGACCGGAGCCTTTAGGAGTGGAATTTACCCGTGTATTACTGGAGGAAGCTTTAAGCGGTCGACAAACAAAAATAAAGGCTTTTCTCCTGGACCAGAAGATGATTGCCGGCATTGGTAACATCTACGCAGATGAAATATTATTTGCCAGCGGCATTCACCCGGAACGCAGAGCAGAGTCGTTAAATGAAGAGGAAATCGATAGGCTTTATACTGCAATCAGGGATATTTTAAGTACGGCAATTCAACACCGGGGGACATCTTTTAGTGACTATGTAGACGGACGCGGCGAGAAAGGCGCGCATCAGTTTCACCTTTGTGTCTATCAGCAGGCAGGTAAGGACTGCCCCAGGTGCGGATCGAAAATAATCAGAACAAAAGTAGGGAGCCGCAGTTCTTACCACTGTCCCGAATGCCAAAAATAGATAAGTACCCTGGTGTAACTCACGTGCAGCGCAAACATGCACACATCTCCTTCCTTCTCATATAGTAGTTATTGTCAGTGACGGGCAGGGAGGGAATGGAGTGGCAAATATTTCATTGATTCTTTTTGCACTGGCAGTTAGTTTGGACGGGTTTGGAGCGGGTTTGGCTTATGGAATGAGAGGCATTGTAATTCCTCTTCATTCCCTTTTGGCAATCAGTGCAACTTCTTCTTTGGCAATCGCAGTGTCAATGATTTGCGGTAATTTTATTGCGGGTTTCATTCCGGTCAGTGTTGCAGAAATTATTGGTGCAGTTATTTTAGGTATGATGGGTCTCTATATGCTGGTCCAGGTTTGGGTGAACGGAGGGGCAAAAAAAAGTGAGCAGGTTCCCGGCTCAGAGGAGATGCTGGTACATTTCCGAATCCCTACATTGGGTATTTTGGTGCAGGTGTTAAGGGAACCTTCCAAAGCTGACTTAGACCATTCCGGGGTGCTGAGTGTACGAGAAGCGTTTCTTCTCGGTTTTGCCTTGGCGATGGATGCAATAGGGGCGGGATTTGCTTTAGCTGTTGCCGGCTTTCCGCCGCTGTGGACGGCACTCTATGTTGGTGTATGTAAATTTTTATTAGTGATGGCAGCAGTTAGAATAGGCAAATTTAGTTCCAATAACTGGTTCGGAAAGAAGTTTTCATTTATACCAGGACTAATTTTATTGATGATAAGTATATCTAAATTTCGGTGAGGAAAATATGAAAGTAATTGGTTTAACCGGCGGAATTGCCAGCGGAAAAAGTACCGTTTCCAGAGTACTAGAAAAACAGGGAGCAAAGATTATTGATGCGGATATCATTGCCCGAGATATCGTTCAACCGGGATGTCCAGCCTTGGCGGAGATTGTAAAAGTGTTTGGCAAGGAAACTCTTCTTCCTGACGGAAGATTGGACAGGGTATATCTTGGACAAAAAGTTTTCCAAAATCAATCCCTGCGAAAAGTTTTAAATAGTATTACACACCCTAAGATTAGGGAACAAATAATAGAGGAGTTAAGGAAAATTGAGAGAGAAAGTCCTGAGGCGATTGCTGTGGTGGATGCTCCTTTATTAATAGAAGCAGGGCTTGTTGATATGGTAGACGAGGTATGGCTTGTAGCTCTGCCTGAGGAGGTGCAGGTTAACCGATTGATGAACAGGGACGGGCTTTCTCAAGAAGAAGCAAAAAGACGCATCGGGTCCCAGCTGCCCCTTGCAGAAAAGCAAAAATATGCCAAACATATTATTGACACGTCCGGGTCAATCAACGATACTGTTAATAAGGTGGTAAAACTTTGGCAAGAGGTATGCTTGGTATGATTCAGGTTTTTTTACATAAAGATTACTACCACTAACATTTAGGAGTTGACGTGGTTGTTTCGTTTTACCCGGTGCATGATCAGACTGCTGCTAATAATGATGGTGCTGTTTGTTTCAATCTATGTTGTTTACCGGAGTGCTCCCGTCCAGAGATTTTTTTATCCAATTCCCCATCGTGACTATGTTTTTCATTACTCAACTATGTATGAACTGGACCCTTACTTAGTGGCGGCGGTAATTCGGGTAGAAAGCCGTTTTTTAATTCAGGCTGAATCAACTTCAGGCGCTAGGGGACTGATGCAGCTTATGCCGGAGACAGCTAAGTGGGCTGCAGGCAAAATGAAAATTGAGTATAGCCCGGAGATGTTATTTGATCCAGAGTACAATATCAGAATGGGCTGCTGGTATCTACGCCAACTGGTAAATAAATTTGACGGCAATCTGGTGGTGGCTCTTGCCGCTTATAACGGAGGGCAGGGAAATGTTGTTAACTGGTTAAAAAAGGGAACCTGGAACGGGGAATATAATAATTTGGATCAAGTACCTTTTTTTGAAACAAGGGATTATGTTCGGCGTGTATTTCAAAATTACCAACGTTACCAGAATCTTTATAGGGAAAAATTGTGGTGGTAAACTGCACCGAAAGGTTTTTTATCAGGTAAAAAAGGGAAATCAGGAAATACATTGAATAATATACATAACTTGATTCGAACGAGGAGTGGAAATGTTGAAATTAAATGAAATTAATTCCATGACCAGGGTTACCGAGCTTCAAGTGGAAAAGGGTAGAAAGTTTTTTTCTGCTACCCACGAAGAAATTCAAGCCGGAGCTACAACAGATATCTATTTTGTGAAAACATTAGATATTTTACGTGCCATGGGATTGGAAGAGACAGTAGTTACGGCAGAAATTTTTGCGCGAAAAAATGGTGTAATAGCCGGTGTAGGGGAAGTAATCAACCTTCTGCAAGATAAGGATGTGGAAATATGGAGTCTGCCCGAGGGAAGTGAGTTTCAGAGTAAAGATGTAGTGATGCGTATTAGAGGAAAATACAGTGAGTTTGGTCTATGGGAAGCAGCCCTTTTAGGCTTTCTCGCAAGTTCCAGCGGCTGGGCTACTGCGGCAAGGCTTGCTAAGGAAGCGGCAGGTGACTGTGCAATGTCCTGTTTCGGAGCAAGGCATGTACACCCGGCGGTTGCCCCTGCGATGGAACGAGCTGCTCTGGTGGGCGGCGCCGACTCCGCCAGTTGTATTCTGGGGGCAAAATTGTTTGGTAAGGAACCGGCCGGCACGGCTCCCCATGCTTTGATATTGATTGTAGGAGATACTGTGGAAGCAGCTTTAGCCTATCATCAGGTAATACCCTCAGGTGAACTAAGACTAATTTTAGTAGATACATTTAAAGATGAGGCAGAGGAGTCACTACGTGTAGCCCAGGCTTTAGGTAAGAATTTAGATGGTATTCGCCTGGATACTCCCAGTGAACGGGGTGGGGTAACTCCTGATTTGATTAAAGAGGTTCGGCAGCGGTTGGATAAAGCTGGGTTTAGCCATGTAAAGATTTTTGTTTCCGGGGGTTTAGATCCCGATAGGATTAAACTGCTCAAAGAGGCGGGTGCTGATGCTTTCGGAGTAGGAAGTTATATTTCCGGGGCTGCTCCAATAGATATGACAATGGATATCAAAGAAGTAAGGGGTGTACCTATTGCAAAACGTGGCCGAATACCTGGTATTTTAGATAATCCTAAATTGGAAAAGGTAAAATAAATTTGAGAGCACCGTAAGCGGTGCTTTTAAATTTATTTAAGGTTGGGCATTGTCACCGTAAGCTTTTTCTTTTACAATTAAT
>JBMNTN010000031.1:0-22642 GCA_050945755.1 Bacillota bacterium
TGGCGAGTTTGATCCACCGGTTTCTACATCCACCACAAAGAATGAAAAATCGGCATAGCCGGTAAATACATACCAAACTATGCCGATATTTTTCCGGGATTGAAAATCCCTAAGACGCACCCTCAAAAGGGGTGGTGTTCTTTTTTGAGTAAAATAATGATTGGAGTGCGACAATAAAAGTGCAGTCCGAAATCGTAAAGAAATGTTATTGTAAATAGAGGTGATAATTATCTTGGTTGATTCCTCCGTGTAATGCTTGGGTGACTCCGGCGGCGATAACCTTGGAGACATTAATAATGATATCATCTACTTCTTTGGGGGTGACTACCAGATTACCTTCAAAGTTGGTAAATAACTCGCTGTTTATTTCCTTGGAAAGATCCGGTGTAATGTTTTGTGCGCAGGTAGCCGTCATCATATTGGCCGACCAGATATCGTTTAATTTTGCCAACGCTTCATTGACAATTGTTGATGCATATACTACAGTGGGTACTCCAATAGCAATTACCGGTACCCCCATAGATTGCTGATTAATACCAAGGCGGTTGTTACCCAGGCCTGACCCCGGGTTAATTCCGGTATTAGCAATTTGCACGGTTGTGCCCAGACGGGAAATATTGGCGGCCGCCAGGGCGTCAACTGCGATGATACAGTCCGGTTTGACCCGGTCAACCACACCTTTAATAATTTCCGCCGTTTCAATTCCGGTGATGCCCAGTACTCCCGGGGCTAAGGTGCAGATCGGTCGTAATCCTTCACCAATTGTTTCCGGTGCGTAGCGAAATAAATGGCGGGTAGCCATGGTGGAATTGACTACATGGGGGCCAAGAGCATCAGGGGTAGCATTCCAGTTGCCCAGCCCAATTACCAGAACAGTACCGTTTGCATCAATTTTGAGCATGCTTGATATTTTATCTTTGAGGATAATGCTCAGATCATCGATCAGTCCTTTATCAAAGCGAATTTCCGGTGCTTCTATCGTGATATATGTTCCCACCGGTTTCCCCATAATACTTTCACCTTGATTGTTTAAAATGGTAACAGTAGTCACTTTGGCATGATCAAAAGATTCAATGTCTTCTTGCACTCCCGGTATTTCTCTTTTTGTTGCTCCCCGCAGCAATTCATGAGCCTCTACAGCTAAATCCAGCGTAACGCCGATCTTATTCAATGTTTCAACGGTGCGCATAATATTCTCCTCTTTATTAAAATAACATATTTGTAGCATAACAGAAAAATTAAAAATTATACCTTTACTAAGCAGGGAAATTATTCTAGGGGGCGAAATAGGAAACAAGAGAAGGAGGGGGTTTTTATGCAGGTCAAATGTTCCTTATGCGGTAAGGTTGACGAAATATGCAAGATTCACAAGGACTATGCCAAGCTTGCCAAGAACAAAGATGCCCCGTATTTTTGTGAACAGTGTTCTACCCGGGTCAAATTTCAAGCAAAAGAAACGCAAAACCCGCCAAAACCCATATAACCGACATTTTGCTTTTTTAGTGCATGCCTCAAGGTGCATGCATTTTTTATTATAACTCATGCTATCTGATGAAAAAAATTCCGCAGTAACCGAACGGTTCTGCGGAGAGTGGTTGCTTAATAAGCAACCTGGGAGAGGAGAAACCGGAGGAAGAGCTCATGGGGGAGGGTTATTGGGAAACAACAACCTGCAGCTCTTCTTTGAGTGGTTTCCGCTATATATTCTGAACCGGAAGCAAAAAAAATATACTCAAACAAAAACCAAAATTTTTCTCTATAATCTAGAATTTTGTCATTATTGGCATTGAACTCCGAATTTTTACAAAAAATAACGTGATTTCTCAGATTTCTATGATATAATTTGTTCTAAAGAGGTGAAATTGTTTGCGTGTGATTGCCGGACAGGCCCGCGGACGGAGGCTGAAAGCTCCGAAGGGAATGAATACCAGGCCTACTTCCGACCGGGTGAGAGAAGCAGTTTTTAATGTGCTTGCCAGTCGGGTTAACCAAAGTAGAGTGCTGGACGTTTTTGCCGGTACCGGCGCAATGGGTATTGAGGCATTAAGCCGTGGTGCCAAGAAGGTAGTGTTTATTGAAAAGAGTTACCGGGCTTTGTTGACATTAAAAGAAAATTTACTCCTAACGGGATTTGAACCATTGGCTCAGGTTTATCGGGGAGACTATATAAATATTTTACCAGAATTAAAAAATGTTTTTGATATTATTATTTTAGATCCTCCCTATAACCAGGGTTTTATCCAACCGGCGGCATCCTTGATAACTTCTCTGGGTTTGCTGGAACCAAACGGTATCATTATTGTTGAAACCAATGCTAAAACCAGGGAGGTTCCTGATGTGAAAATGCTCAAGCTTTTAAAAGATTCGGTTTACGGTGATACGGCGGTTTTATATTACTCGATTTAGTCAGGAGGGATTTTGGTGGATGTAATTAAACTACTGGATGAAATGGAAAATGTGATTGATTCCGGTTCCCGGGTTCCGGTTATCGGCCGGGTAATGGTTGATGCCGATTTATTATTTGAATATATGGATAAAGTGCGTGCTGCAATTCCGGAAGAAATTCGGCAGGCAAAATTTGTTAATATGGAGAAAGAAAAAGTCTTGCAGGAAGCTCGGCAGCAGGCAGATCGAATTTTAGAAGAAGCAACAAAACAAGCAGCCAGAATGGTTGCGGAAGATCAGTTGGTAAAACAGGCTCAGATTCAAGCAGATGAAATTGTTGAGCAGGCAAAAAGGACATCTACAGAAATCAAACAGGGTGCTAAAAGTTATGCCAATGAGGTGCTGCATCAATTAGAAATAAATCTGGAAAAAGCTTTGTATACAATTAAAAAAGGTCGGGAAGAACTACAAAGCAATCAGCAGCGTGTTAACGTCTAATTTTCAGCACTAGCCATGCAGTTTTACCTAAGAAAAACCCAAGAACGGCTGTACATACCGGGATGAGCATGGAAGCAAGGGCCAAAATAAAGGAAGTTAGGATAATCCAAAGAGTATTTACCGGACTGACTGCAAGAGGGGTGATTGCGCTCACAGGCTGAGCCTGCACCAGAAGATAAGCAAAGAATCCGGAAAAAATAGCGTGGACAAACCTTGATAAGACAAAGGGGAGCATGCGCAAATCAGTCTCTGCAACCATTCCTGCCACTTGGGCATGAATGGAGATTCCGCTCCAGGCAATAATGATACTGGCGGCAATTACCTGATAGGCCAGGGAAGCAGTGCTTTCACTCGCTAGTTTGGCCCCCAGGGTCATTTCAAAAAACCCGGTGGAAAGAGCATTGACCAATGATTCAGGAAATCCCAGCGGATAAAAAACAAGGGAAAGTACTTTTACCAGGAGATTTGTAATCCCGAGCAGAGTCATTAATCGAATGATCACGGCAAAAAAAATGATAAAACCGCCGATGGTGGCGAGATTTTGAATAGATTTACGTACTGCATCACTAATAAGCTTAGCAATTGGCCTGCCATCCTTTTTTTGTGCCTGTATCATAGCATGAATACTATTTAAGAGCAGGTTATGGCATTTTACTTGCTCCCTTGTTTTTTCTGGGTCCTGACAGCCAAAAAACCGCAAGGCCAGGCCTAATGTAAGATTCGCTCCGTAGTGGGCGACAGCGAGAATAATGCCCAGTGCCGGGCGGTGGAAAAGGCCGACGGCGACAGCAACAAAAATAAAGAGGGGGCTGGCATTATTGGTAAATGAAATTAGCCTTTCACCTTCCAGACGGGTAACCATTTTTTCCCGACGCAGCCTGGATGTGAGAATTGCCCCAACAGGAAATCCGGAAGTGTAGCCGAGGGCAACTACAAAGGCAGCACATCCGGGGAGATTAAAGATAGGACGCATGACCGGTTCCAGCAAAATGCTGACCATATGCACGACACCTAGCCCGAGGAAAAGTTCTGAAAGAATTAAAAATGGCATCAGAGAAGGGAAGACAATTTGCCACCAGGTAGCAAGTCCTAATGTTGCTGCTTCATAGGTGTCTTTGGGAAATAAAAGCATAGAAACACAGAGGATTACCGAGGCCAAAGCACCGAAAATTTTCATTTTATTATCACCTGTTTTTGGGGTTAATCTTGGTTGAAATAGTCTGACCTTAATATATATTTCACGATGATTTTTTCTAGACCCGAACAGGTTTAATTGGAAGTTGATGAGAAATGCTTAGCTGTGAATAAATTTAATAATTGGCCTACGTAAAAAAAGGAAGTTATTCTAAATTGTAGAAGTTAAACATAAAAAAATTAAATAAGGGGGCATACACTTTGGGTTAAAGAAAGAACCTTTCAGTGAAAGGATAACAGGCATAAAAATATTTTTTGCTAGGCCGAATTATTGCTGTATATTTTCTTTTCTGGGGTCGAACATTAGATAAATAATGTGTGTACGGAGGTTATCAATATGAAAATTTTAGTTTTAAATTCCGGCAGTTCATCTTTAAAATATCAGTTATTTGATATGATGAACGAAGAGGTAATGGCTAAAGGTTTAGTTGAAAGAATTGGGTTGGAGGGGGCTCTTCTTACACACCGTCCGGCCAATAAGGAAAAACAAGTAATTTATGCCGATATTCCCAATCATTCCGTTGCTATTAAGCTGGTGCTTGATGCATTAACCAATCAGGAACACGGCGTGATTTCCGATATGAAAGAGATTGATGCTGTTGGGCACCGCACCGTACATGGGGGTTCCACTTTTGCCCAGTCCACTTTGATTGATGACAAGGTAGTTAAGCAGATGGAAAAATTGGTGGATCTAGCACCCTTACATAATCCTCCCGGATTGCTGGGGATAGAAGCATGTAAACGAATTATGCCTGAAACCCCACAGGTAGCTGTTTTCGACACATCGTTCCATCAAACTATGCCGGAGTCCTCTTATATTTATGGATTGCCTTACGAAATGTATACGAAATATGAAATTAGAAGATATGGCTTCCACGGGACTAGTCACCGTTTTGTCAGCGAGAGAGCGGCTGCGCTCATGAATAAGCCTCTATCCGAGTTAAAAATTATTACCTGCCACTTAGGTAACGGCTCCAGTATTACTGCAGTTGAAAAAGGTAAGGTTGTTGATACTAGTTTAGGATTTACGCCGCTGGAAGGTTTAATCATGGGTACCAGGTGCGGAGATATCGACCCGGCGATTGTTCCTTTTATCATGGAAAAAGAAAACATGGATGTAAAACAGATTAATGATTTTCTCAACAAAAAATGTGGTTTGCTCGGTGTTTCCGGGGTAAGCAGCGACTTGAGAAACATTGAAGAAGCTGCAGGAGAAGGTAATCACCGAGCCCAGCTTACTTTAGATATTTTCTATAAGAGAATTGTCAAATATATTGGAAGTTACGCTGCGGAGATGAACGGGGTAGATGTGATTGTCTTTACCGCCGGAATCGGTGAAAACTCCATTCCGATGCGGGCAGCGGTTTGCGCAAATCTTACTTTCCTTGGTGTGGAATTTGACGCGGATGCCAATAATTTCCGCGGTGAGGAAAAAGAAATTACCAAACCAGGATCCAAAGTCAAGGTGTTTGTCATTCCGACAAATGAGGAATTGATGATTGCCCGAGATACCAAGGAATTGGTCAAATAACCAGGAGAAAAATTATCCTAAAAAAGTTTTATTCCTTTTATAATAAGTTGATGAATGGTGTCAGGCACCACTTATCAACTTATTATTATATATGAGTTGGCGCCAATTTTTTTAGTTGTCCAAAGCCCGTGGAGCGAAAAACTTAAATATCTTTTCACGACAGTTTGGGTGACGGCTTGTAAAACATGCCCCTTGGTTGGCAAAGAACAGGTATTTTTTCTTGACAGAAGAGAGTGCGGTTTATATAATAGCTCTAGGTTTTTCATTAAACCTAAGCTTGAGGTGGATCATGATCATCAATGTAGAAAAGGTGAAAAATGTTTCCGGAAAGGTTATTGAGGCGGAAGCGTCATCTGAGTCTGGCAGTTTTCCATTGGGGGCGGATACTCTGACGCTGGTTTCCCCTGCTGTTTTTTCCGGAACTGTAGTAAATTCCGGGCATGGTTTAATTATTGAAGGTGGGGTTTCCGCGGTGGTGGAAATGACATGTAGCCGGTGTGCGGAGAAATTACACTACCCGGTGCAGGTATCTTTTCATGAGGTCTATCTGCACCAGCGGGAAACAGCATCAGACGAAGAAGAAATTCATTATTATGATGGGGATAAGATTGACATTTTACCCCAAGCGATCCGAGCTATTCTTTTAGAACTACCGATGAAAACTTTGTGCCGGGAAGACTGTAAAGGCCTTTGTCCCATTTGCGGTAGTAATTTGAATATCAAACAGTGTCGGTGTGAAAGGGAATCTATTGACCCTCGACTTGCTGCACTAAAAAATTTTTTCAAATGATTTGTATCGAAGGGGGTGTTACCAGTGGGAGTACCAAAAAGAAGAACCTCTAAGGCTAATAAAAGAATGCGCCGCGCCACCAATAATATTTCCAAACCGGCATTATCCGAGTGCCCGCAGTGTCACGCTTTTAAAATGCCTCACCATGTCTGCCCGGAATGTGGCTACTATAAAGGAAAAGAAGTTGTCGCCAAAGCGGAATAAAGTATACTTAAAGGGGTCAGGTTTCACTGTTTAAGAGGTTGGAAGTCTTCAAACAGTGAAACCTGACCCCTTTATTTTTTACTATTAAATAATAACTAAAGCTTTATAAATTAAGCTTCCGCCTGCTTCAGAGAATTGGCGCAAGCTAATTTTTTTTATTATTTCTTGCATAAAGATGGGAAATTAGTTATAATGATTACGATCAGATAATATTACTAGGTAATATAACCAGGTGATTATGTGATAAAAGTTAAATATAAGAGCCGGGCGGAGCGGCAAGAAATTTTAAAAAATTATATAGGTGACCATCCTTTCGTCACCGATGAAGAGCTATCCCGGTATTTGGGTGTGAGCATCCCTACCATTCGTCTTGACCGGCAGATTTTGGGCATCCCGGAAGCGCGGGAACGGGTTAAAAATATGGCGCTTGATGCTTTACACAATCCTACTGCTTTGGCTGCGCACGAAATTGTCGGAGAGATTATTGATCTGGAATTAAATGAAAGAGGCATTTCCGTTCTACAAATTAACGAAAATATGGTTTTGGAGAAGACAAAAATTGCCCGAGGGCATCATCTTTTTGCTCAGGCAAATTCTTTGGCGGTAGCGGTAATTGATGCCAACGTGGTACTTACCGGTAGTGCGCGCTTGCGCTATAAACGGCCGGTTTATTTACAGGAACGCATTACAGCGGAAGCGACGGTCAAAGCCCGGCGGGGAACGACCCTTTTAGTATCCGTTCATTCCAAGGTGGAAGAGGAAATAGTCTTTAAAGCACAAATAGTCTTGTCTGTTCAGGATAGCAAGTTTAATAAGGATTGAGGAGGCGTCGTTGTGAAAATTGCAGTTGATGCCATGGGGGGTGACAATGCACCCCGGGAAATAATTCTGGGAACAGTTGCTGCCGCACAGGCCATGCCTGAGATTGAGTATATCCTGGTAGGAAAAGAAGAATTAATTAAAGAGGGGTTTCCCAGCCTGCCTAAAAATATTAGTGTCATTCATGCTGAACAAGTGATGGCGATGGATGAATCAGTAGAATCCTTGAGGAAAAAAAGGGATTCCTCCATTTGGGTAGCGACGAAATTGGTCAAGGAAAAACAGGCTGATGCTGTGGTGTCTGCAGGCAGTACCGCAGCCCAAATGGCCTCTGCTCTTTTGCAGTTCGGTCGGATAAAAGGCATTGACCGACCGGCGATTGCCACCATTTATCCCACTCTTCAGGGCGGCAAGGTTATTCTTGATGTGGGGGCCAATACCAATGTTCGCCCGGAACAGTTAGTTCAGTTTGCCATTATGGGAAAAACTTATGCAGAAATGATCCTGGGGATCAAAAAACCCAGAGTGGCTCTCCTTTCCAACGGGACAGAAGAAGGTAAAGGAAATGAGCTGACAGTAGAAGCTCACCAACTTCTTAAGTCAGCGCCGGTTAATTTTATCGGTAATATTGAGGGCCGGGATATTCCGGCGGGTAGATATGATGTTGTCGTTTGTGATGGGTTCGTCGGTAATGTTGTCATAAAAATTTCCGAAGGATTAGGCGGAGCCTTATTTTCTCTTCTAAAGCAGGAATTTAAACGTAACCTGCGTACAAAATTGGGAGCTGCTTTAGTACTACCGGGTCTCAAGAACCTAAAAAAAATGATGGATTATGCTGAATATGGGGGTGCACCTTTGCTTGGCGTCAAAGGAGTCAGTATCATCTGCCACGGCAGTTCAGGAGAACGGGCAATAAAGAATGCACTGCGGGTGGCTAGGGACTGTGTCACCGGACAGTTCATTACCCGAATAGAAGAATCAATTAATGGGGAAGGTGGAAGGTAATTGATGGAAACAAGGTCCGCGGGTATTGTGGGACTGGGTTCATATCTGCCAAAAAAGATCCTCACCAATGAGGATCTAGAAAAAATGGTGGAAACTAATGATGAGTGGATTAAGACTCGGACCGGAATTTCCCAAAGACGGATTGCTGCAGAGGATGAGACAACATCTGACTTGGCATTTCATGCAGCCAAAGCGGCATTAAAGGACGCGGGAATTTCAGCGGAAGAGTTAGATTTAATAATTGTGGCTTCAGCTTCCCCGGATATGTTGTTTCCGGCTACTTCTTGCATGCTTCAGGAAAAGCTGGGGATTCGCGGTAAGCCTTCTTTTGATTTGGAGGCAGCCTGTACCGGATTTATTTACGGCTTGGCAACCGGGGCTCAGTTTATTGGCACCGGGCTTTATCATAATATTCTGGTTGTTGGCGCTGAGACATTGAGCCGCATTATTAATTGGAAAGACAGGAACACTTGTGTTCTTTTTGGAGATGGCGCCGGGGCGGCGGTTCTCCAGCCGGTTGCAAAGGATCAGGGAATTTTGTCAATTCACTTAGGAGCGGATGGTGCCGGAGGAGATTTATTAAAAGTGCCGGCGGGGGGAGCGAGTCTCCCGGCCAGTTTAGATACAGTGCACCAGGGACTTCACTATATGCAGATGCAGGGAAGTGAAGTGTTTAAATTTGCGGTCCGGGTGATGGGAGAAGCAGCGGAACAAAGCTTAATAAAGGCAGGTCTATCCAAAGAGGACGTTGCCTTGGTGATCCCTCATCAGGCAAATGTGCGTATTATCAATGCGGCGATGCGCCGGTTGCATTTACCTATGGAAAAAGCATATCTCAATCTTGAACGCTATGGAAACATGTCCAGTGCCTCGATCCCGGTAGCTTTGGATGAGGCTTACCGGGAAAAAAGAATTAAACAGGGAGATGTGATTGTGATGGTAGGCTTCGGCGCTGGGTTAACTTGGGGCTCAATGGTAATGAAATGGTGCAAGCAGTGAATGCTGGAGGTGGAACATGCTGGAAACGGAAATTTGCCGTCTTTTGGGCATTAAATATCCGGTAATTCAGGGCGGGATGGCCTGGGTTGCTACCGCAGAATTGGCAGGAGCGGTTTCAAAAGCCGGAGGTTTGGGTATAATTGGGGCAGGAAACGCTCCCCCAGAGGTAGTCCGGGAGGAGATTCGCAAAGCAAAGGTGATTACTGACCGCCCATTTGGGGTAAATATCTATTACCTGTCACCCTATGTAGAGGAAATTATTCAAGTAATAATTGAGGAAAAAGTACCGGTAGTAACAACCGGAGCGGGTAATCCGGGGAAACATATCCCCCAATTGAAAAGAGTCGGCACCAAGGTGATTCCGGTGGTTTCCTCTGCCCTTTTGGCCCGGCGCCTGCAACGTTCCGGGGCAGATGCTTTTATTGCTGAGGGGATGGAATGCGGCGGTCATGTGGGTGATATCACAACGATGGTGCTGGTTTCCCAGGTGGTTGATGCTGTCCATGTACCGGTGATTGCAGCTGGGGGAATTTACGGGGGGAAGGGTCTCGTTGCCTCGTTGGCACTGGGGGCTTCCGGGGTACAGTTGGGCACTCGTTTTATATGTGCGACAGAATGTACAGTCCATGAAAATTATAAGCAGGCGATTATCGACGCAAAAGACCGGGACACGGTACTCACAGGATATCATGGACATTATGTCAGGGTACTTAAAAACCGGTTGACCAAAGAATACGAGTCATTAGTCTGCCGGGGAGCATCGGCAGAGGAGTTGGAACGACTGGGGATGGGCCGGCTGAGAGCCGCTGCTGTTGACGGGGATGTGGCAATGGGTTCTGTGATGGCCGGTCAGGTTGCCGGATTAGTAAAAAAAATTCAGCCTGCTGAGGAAATTATTACAGAAATTATCTCAGAAGCGAAAGAGATTTTACAAAAATTCCAGGACGTTTAATTTTAGACATTGTTTCCGATTAAAATGGAAAGGGGTGTATGGGGTCAGGCTCTGCTATTTGAAAAGCCCTTGCTTTTACTCATAGCCGGCCGAACCCAAGAGGTAAATGGGTAAATTGGCATTTGTCTTTCCCGGACAGGGTTCCCAATATGTTGGGATGGGAAAAGAGTTGGCAGAGGCCTTTCCCGAAGCGAAAGCTGCTTTTGAGGAAGCAGACCGGATACTGGGGTTTTCTCTCACCGGTCTTTGCTGGGAAGGCCCGGAAGAAGATTTAAAAAAAACATATAATACTCAACCGGCGATTCTTACCACAAGTATTGCCTGTTGGCGTGTCCTTGACAAGCTGGGTGTGGTTCCCGATTTTGTTGCCGGGCACAGCCTAGGTGAGTACTCTGCTCTGGTAGCGGCGGGAGCGATGGAGCTTAAGGAGGCTATACGGCTTGTCAGGTTCAGGGGAGAGTCGATGGAACAGGCGGTTCCCTTTGGCGAAGGGACAATGGCAGCAGTACTTGGCATGTCGGAAGAACAGATTAAAGAACTTTGTACCCGGGCACAGGAAGTTGGGATTGTAGAACCTGCCAATTTTAATTGCCCCGGTCAGGTGGTAATTGCCGGGACTACCCCTGCCATAAAAAAAGCCATTGAGCTTGCCAAGGAAATGGGGGCAAAAAGGTCAATCATGCTCCCGGTGGGCGGCCCCTTTCATTCCAGTTTAATGGAACCGGCTAGAAGGGCGATGGCAGAGAGGTTGGCCTCAGCAAATATAGTTGACGGCAGGATTCCCGTTGTGGCCAATGTTAACGGAAGAACAGTGCAAGGTCAAAGCGAAATAATTGATGCTTTAGTAAACCAAGTGACAAGTCCTGTGCTCTGGGAGCAGTCGATCCGAAACTTGGCTCTTGCCGGTGTGGACACTTTTATTGAGGTGGGTCCGGGTAAAGTGCTTTCAGGTCTCATTAAAAAAACGGTGAAAGATGTAAAAATTATAAATATTGAGGATCCTGTTTCCGCCGAAAAGGCTATTGCACAATTAAAGGAGTGTAGCTAAAATGGGTTTAGAGGAAAGGGTAGCCATAATTACCGGCGGTTCCCGGGGTATTGGTCGGGCAATCGCCCGGGAATTGGCAAAGCAGGGCTGCCGGGTCGCCCTAAATTATTTTGCTGCCGGGTCAAATGAAGAAGAAGCCAGGGAAGTTGTCTCTTTAATTAAAGAAAACGGGGGACAGGCAGAGGCTTTCGGTGCAGATGTGGTTCAGGCTCATGAGGTGGAGGCAATGACCCGCCAGGTTATTGAGCATTTTGGCAGAGTGGATATTCTGGTCAATAATGCCGGTATTACCCGGGACAGTCTCCTCATGCGCATGAAAGAAGAAGACTGGGATCAGGTAATGGACACAAATTTAAAAGGAACGTATAATTGTGCCAAATCTGTTTTAAAATTTATGATGAAGCAGCGTTACGGCAGGATTGTAAATATTGCTTCCGTGGTAGGAATAATAGGCAATGCCGGGCAGACCAATTATGGGGCCAGTAAAGCAGGGGTGATCGGTTTTACCAAATCTTTGGCGCGAGAAGTAGCAAGTCGTAATATTACTGTAAATGCAGTTGCACCCGGCTTTATTGAAACCTCCATGACGGGAGAATTATCCGAGGATGCCCGTCAGGTACTTTTGAGGCAAATTCCCCTGCAGAGAATGGGTACCCCGGAAGATGTAGCCCACTTAGTCGGTTTTCTCGTTTCCGATTATGCAGCCTATATCACCGGACAGACAATTGGGGTTGATGGTGGTATGGTTATGAATTAAATATTTAGGGAAAGATTTTGAAAGGGGGTGATGATGTGGCAGTATTTGATAAAGTCAAACGGATCGTTGTTGATCAACTTGGGATAGATAATAAAGATGAAGTCACCATGACAACTTCATTTCAAGATTTAAACGCGGACTCCTTGGATGTTGTCGAATTGATTATGGCATTGGAAGAGGAATTTGATATTGAGATTCCGGATGAAGATGCTGAGAAGCTAACTACCGTTGGCAATGCCGTAGAGTACATTAAGGAGAAACAGAAAGCCTAGGTTGACAAGTCCCCGTAGCCTTTACGGGGATTTTTCAAAATATAAGGTTTGACAGATTTGGAGGAAGAAATGCAATTACCTGCATTGAAAATTGATAAACTGGTTGCCAAAATCCCGATCATTCAAGGGGGAATGGCAGTACGCATTTCAACTTCGCGCCTTGCGGCGGCAGTGGCCAACGAAGGAGGAATTGGTGTAATTGCCGCTACTGGTATGTCTCCGGAAGAATTAGCGAGAGAGATCCGGGCGGCACGGCAGATGACTTCGGGAATTATCGGCATTAATATTATGTTCGCTGTCCGGGATTTTGCTCTATTATTGAAAGCCGCTATTCAGGAAAGGATCGATTTGATTATTTCCGGTGCGGGTTTCTCCCGGGACATGTTTAAGTGGGGTAAGGAATCCGCAACGCCCATTGTTCCCATTGTTTCCTCCGCGAAGCTTGCTGTGACTGCGGAAAAACTGGGGGCGGCGGCTGTGATTGTGGAAGGTAAAGAAGCGGGAGGCCATTTGGGGACGGACCGGTCGGTGCAAGAAATTGTTCCTGAGGTAGTAGATCAAGTGAGGATTCCGGTGATTGCTGCCGGGGGAATCATCGATGGCAAAGACATTATTGAGGCATTTTCTTGGGGCGCCAATGGTGTTCAGATGGGAACCCGATTTGCGGCAAGTTTTGAGTCGGGGGCTCCTGAGGCTTTTAAGGAGATGTATCTGAGGGCAACTCCGGAAGATGTGATTCTCATTAACAGCCCGGTGGGAATGCCTGGCAGAGGATTGAAAAATAAATTTACGGAACGCCTGTTTAATAATGAAGACATGAGACCATCCCAATGTGACAGTTGTTTAAAAAAATGCGGGAAATACTATTGTATTTTGGATGCTTTAAATAACGCTCAGCAGGGAAATGTGGATGAGGGTGTTGTGTTTTCCGGCGAACACGTGGATCGGATCAAAGAAATTTTATCAGTGAAAGAGATTTTTACAAGAATCAAGAACCAAATTGCCGGTTTTCCGGTGGAGGAGGAAAGAATAATTTGAGGAAGCGAGTTGTCGTAACCGGGGTGGGGGTTGTCTCCCCTGTCGGTAATAACAAGGACAGTTTTTGGTCTAACTTGGTTAATGGTGTTTCCGGGATCGGACCAATCAGCCGTTTTGATGTCAGTGATTTTTCCACCCGGATTGCCGGAGAAATAAAAGATTTTGACCCAAAACAATTTATGGACCGGAAAGAAATCCGTCATATGGATCGTTTTACCCAATATGCAGTGGCAGCAGCTAAGATGGCTATGGAAGATGCCGACTTGGCTTTAAGCAGTATTGAGCGGGAACGGACCGGTGTGGTGCTGGGAAGTGGCATCGGGGGTGTGGAAACCATGGAAGACCAAAAGAAAGTCCTCTTGGCACGGGGACCGGGTCGGATCAGCCCCTTCTTTGTACCCATGATGATCAGCAACATGGCGGCAGGCCAGGTATCTATTGCTTTGGGGGCACTGGGACCAAATGAAACGGTGGTTACTGCCTGTGCTTCCGGGACTAATGCAGTTGGTGATGCCTTTAAAATGATCCAACGGGGTGATGCTGATGTTGTGATCGCCGGAGGTACGGAAGCACCTCTTACCCCCCTTTCTCTTGCGGGTTTTTGCGCGATGAAAGCCTTATCGACACGTAATGAAGAACCCCAGCGGGCAAGTCGGCCTTTTGATTCTGGCCGGGACGGTTTCGTGATGGCGGAAGGAGCAGGAATCCTGATTTTAGAATCACTGGAGCATGCCGAAAAGCGCGGTGCGCGCATTTACGCAGAGATGGCGGGTTATGGTGCTACCGCTGACGGCTACCACATTACCGCTCCTGATCCGGAAGGGGACGGGGCAGCCCGGGCAATGGCGAAAGCTTTGGATGATGCCGGTTTGGAGCCGGGACAAATTGATTATATTAATGCCCATGGTACATCGACGGAATTAAATGACCGAGGTGAAACTCATGCTATTCGGAAGGTGTTTGGCAGTGCTGCCGACACAGTCAAGATAAGTTCCACTAAGTCGGTGACCGGGCACCTTTTAGGAGCGGCGGGGGCAGTGGAGGCGATTGCCTGTATTTTAGCCATAGAAAACGGGATTATCCCGCCCACGATCAATCTGGAAGATCCGGACCCCCAATGTGACTTGGATTATGTACCCAATGAAGCCTGCAAGGCAACTATCAAGGCAGCCATGTCCAACTCTTTTGGCTTTGGCGGGCACAATGCTTGTGTGGTCTTTAAAAAGATCTAACACGTCCGGTAGCTTTTATTTCTTTGCAACAGCCTGTGCGTAAGAAGCAGGTATAATTTTGGATATCAAAAGGTGTTGAGCGCTGATGAATACAAAAAGGGAAGAAGAGTTAAGGCAATTGGCTCAAGAGTGGGATTTGCACCTTAAGGACTTTGTTGGTTTTAACCAGGCTTTAACCCATCCCACATATGTTTTTGAAAATAAGAACAAGGGACTCGTGCATAACCAGCGGCTGGAATTTTTAGGTGATGCCGTCTTAGGTTTGGCAGTGGGTGAGTATCTGTATTCATCTTATCCCCAGCGGCCGGAGGGAGAACTGACGAAAATGCGGGCGGCTGTTGTTTGTGAAGCTGCTTTGGCGGAACGAGCCCGCTCCTTAGGTTTAGGTAAATACTTGCTGCTCGGCCGGGGAGAAGAATTAAGCGGTGGGCGGAACAGGACATCAATTTTGGCAGACGTCTTTGAAGCAGTGATTGGTGCCGTTTATTTGGACGCCGGGTGGGATGTTGTCAAAGAATTCATCTTAAAACAATTGGTAGACGTTATCAAAAATGTAGATACCGATTCTTATGGTGATTACAAAACTATGCTCCAGGAATTGGTGCAAAAATACGGGGAAGAAAGTGTTTCTTATTTGATTTTAAAAGAATCAGGCCCTGATCATCATAAAAAATTTGTTGCCGGTGTAACTTATCGGGATCGTCTGCTCGCCCATGGTTCCGGATACAGTAAGAAAGAAGCGGAACAAAAAGCGGCCCAAACGGCGTTAAGAAACCTGGAAGTCTGGAAACAATACCTGGAAGGGGACGAATCGTGACAGAAAACACGAGAAACATTTTACCCTTTTTTATTCCCCACCTCGGCTGTCCCCACCGGTGTATCTTCTGTAACCAATATTCTGTTTCCGGAGAAGAGCTATGCCCAACTCAGGAAGAGATAGGAGCGGCGATTAATAAGTGGGAAGGGGAAACCCTTCCCGAAATTGCTTTTTATGGGGGGAGTTTTTCCGGACTGTCCCAAAGAGAACAGGAATATTTTCTGCGTCCTGCCTTTGAAGCCTTAAAAAAAAGGAGGGTGGGAGGAATCAGGATCTCTACCAGGCCTGATTATATTAATGAAGAAATCCTGGACTTTCTGAAAGGTTTTGGCGTCAGTACTGTGGAATTGGGTGTCCAATCAATGGACGATGAAGTGCTCAAAAAATCCTGCCGGGGGCACAGCCCGGATGATGTGGTCCGGGCTGTGCGTTTAATAAAGGAGAAAAGGTTTAAAGTTGGGGTTCAGATTATGCCTGGGTTACCTGGAGATACTTGGGAAAAAAGCATTAAAGGTGCTTTTTTCCTGGCCGAGATGGAGCCCGACTTGGCAAGAATTTATCCTACCCTGGTGCTAAAAGATACGTCTTTGCATAAACTGTTTTTGAAAGGAAAATATTGCCCGCTAAGTCTGGATGATGCTGTTGAAGTAAGCCGAGATCTGCTGGCTGTGCTCCTTAAATTTGGTGTAAATGTTATCCGCATTGGTTTGCAGCCGACAAAAAATATTGCCGAAGGAGCGCGGATTGCCGCCGGGCCGTTTCACCCGGCATTTGGAGAGCTGGTAAAGGCAGCCCTTTTTCGAGAACAAATAGTGTGGGCAGTAAATCTTCTTTTCCAAAAGAAGGTTTCGCCAAGGATTGGTTTATTTGTTTCCTACCGGGACTGTTCCTTGGCTGCCGGTCATAAAAGGAATAACCTGCATTATCTGAAGGAATCCTTTTCTCTGGAGGAAATAAAAATTTTTCCCAGAAAGGAAATATCCCGAGGCGATGTGGGTGTGGCATCATTAGAAAAAAGGGAGCCGGATTTGCTGGCGCCGGGAAACCAATTCATCTCATCATATGTGGCTCAGTTGCAGACCAGGCGTTAGATTGTGGAGGAGTGGGGGAGGTTAAGGGATGGAAATCATTAAAATTGCGGGGGATTCCGATGTAAAAGCAGTGGCGGGGGCATTGGTGGCAGCCTTTCGGTCCCAGGGAAAAGTGGAAATGCAGGCAGTGGGGGCCGGCGCTGTTAATCAGGCCGTAAAAGCGGTTGCCGTGAGCAGGGGTTATGTTGCGCCCAACGGAATAAACCTGGTTTTTGTGCCCTCTTTTCGCGAGGTAATGATCAACGGAGAAAGGAAAACTGCGATCAGATTACTTGTTCAGCAAAGATAAGGAAAAGTGCCCCGATAAATGCGTCTACCAAGGCGCTTTTTTATATGTTACAATTAATTCCGGTCGAAAGTTCTGGGATTCAAAACTCCTTTATTTTTTTGGAGGAAACAATGTATCTGAAAAGCGTGGAACTACACGGATTTAAATCTTTTACAGACAAAACAATATTAAATTTTCGCCCGGGTATTTCTGCCATTGTGGGACCTAACGGCAGCGGCAAATCAAATATCTCTGATGCTGTCCGCTGGGTGTTGGGCGAGCAAAGCGCCAAATCTTTACGGGGAAATAAAATGGAAGATGTTATTTTTGCCGGGACGAAAAACCGTAAACCTCTGGGAATGGCAGAGGTTTCAATTATATGCGATAACTCAGACGGTTTTCTTCCTTTGGAATATAACGAAGTAAGGGTTACCCGACGTACTTATCGGTCCGGCGAGAGTGAGTACCTGATTAACAATGTTTCCTGTCGATTGAAAGATATTCATAATTTATTTAATGATACAGGAATTGGGACAGATGGTTTTTCCATCATCAGCCAGGGGGAAGTAGAAGAAATTTTAAACTGCCGAGCAGAAGAGCGGCGTAGTTTAATCGAAGAAACCGCAGGAATTGTCAAATACCGCAACCGGAAAAGGGAGGCTGATCGGAAACTGGCAGAAACCCAACAGAACTTGGAAAGAATCGGGGATATTATATTTGAGCTTTCCAACCGGGTGGAGCCCCTGAAGGAGCAAGCGGAGCAGGCAAGAATTTACCGGGTACTGAAGAATGAATCGGATGAATTGGAAATCAGCCTTTTTGCTGTTAGTCTGGAAGAATTAAAAGCAAAGATAGCGGAGTCAACCGAAATATTAGACCGGGAAAAATTGAAACTGATCTCTTTTGAAAGCGGACAAGCCAAATTGGAGGCTGAGATTGAGGAACTTAAACTTTCCCTTAGCCGACGGGATGAAGAAATCGCTTCTCTTCAACAGGATTTGTATCAGATTGGTTCTGAAATTGAGCGTAGGGAATCGGACCGGAAACTTTTTTCCGCCCAAAAAGATGCCGCATTGGCCCAAATTTCTCGTCTGGAAGGGGAGATAACTGAACTGGCGGAAAAAATAAAGGGGAAAAAAGAGTGTATCGGTAGGGAAGAAGAAAAACTTTCCGTGCTGACAGAAAGCATCTGTTCCAGTCGAAATAAAATTACTGCTCAGGAAGATATTCAAAAGGAAAGAACAGAAAAAATTGTTGCTCTGGAAGCGGAAATTGAATCGTGTAAATCAGAGGCCTTTGGATTGGTACAGGAAATCGCCAACCTGCGCAACGAAGCAGCCCACTGGGAACAGAGCATACAGTCGTTAGCAGTCCTTGTCCAAAAACTGCACAACCAGGAAGGTGAGTTTTGCCGGTTTATCAGCGATCTGAAAGTAAAACAATTATCCATGGAAGAAGAGATTTTTCAGGGGAACCAAGAGGTGGATAACCTTGACAGGAAAATCTCACAATTGGATGAAATCATTGTTGCTTTGGAAAAGCAAGAAAAGGCATTAAGAGAAAAGGAAGCTATTGACCGGGAGGATTACCAGGCTGTTAAATCCCGGTTAGATGTTTTAAAAGAGATGCAGGAGGGATACGAAGGCTATTATCCCGGGGTGAAAGCAATTCTTTTAGGCAAGCGCCGGGGAAATGCTGGCTGTGGTGATGTGGTGGGGGTAATTGCGGAGCTGATCAAAGTTCCGGAAGAACTGGGCATTGCCGTAGAAACAGCTTTGGGCGGTGCTCTGCAAAATATTGTCACCAAGACGGATCAAGGGGCTAAAGCAGCAATCGAGTATTTGAAGAAAACCAAAAGCGGACGGGCCACATTTCTTCCATTGAATGTTCTTCGCCCTGCCCCGACGAAAAGTTTCCCCGGACTTTCCCAGGATATAAGCGGGATCATCGGGTGGGGGTCTGAGCTGGTGTCCTGCCAAGAACAGGTGCGCCCGGCAATTGACTTTCTTTTACGTCAGGTATTGATTGTCCGGGATATGGATGCGGCTCTGAAGGCAGCCCGAGCTGCCAAATATCAGGTGCGAATTGTTACCTTGGATGGGGATATTATTAACCCTGGCGGCGCGCTTACCGGCGGGAGCCAACAGAAGAAAAACGGCCGGCTCTTAGCTAGAATTGAAGAAATTGAGAAATTAACCAAACATGAGAGAGAAGCAGAAGTACATTATCAGGAAACCCGCCGCCTCTTGCAATTAAATGGAAAAGAACTAGATAAAGAAAAGAATCAAAGGGAACAGGTTGCAAAAGATCTCCAGGAACTAAAGGTGCGTTTGGCTGCCGGCGGACAAGAATTGACCCAGGTGCGGGAAGCGCTGCAGACTGCACAGGATAATTTGCAACTGGTGCAGGAAGAAATTCTGGAAAACCAACGGGAAATTGCTGTTTCTCAAGGGGAGAAAGAAAAACTGGCAGAAAAGCTGGCCTTTACTGAAGAGCAGAATCACCTTCTCTCCCATCAAATTTCCCGGCTTCAGCAGCAGTTGGAAGCAGAAAAGGAAAGTCAGAATCAACGTCAGGATGGTCTCACCGATATTAAGGTATGCTTGGCGGGGCTGATCCAGGAAGAAACATCTGTCCGGGAAAACCGGCAGAGATTAAAAGAAGAGCTGGGAATTCTCCAGCTGGATCTGGAAAAAAGGGAGCGGGAAAAAAGCACTTTCCAACAAGAAGCGCGGGAAAAGTCTGAGGCTTTGGAAAAAGGCTACCAAGAATTGCTGATTCTTCAAAAAGAGGAGTCAGACCTGGGAAATACTCTAAATCAAAGGAAGCATGCTCGCATGGCAGAGCTTTCGATCCAGGAGGAAAAGGAAAAGGAAGCTCGGGAAACCGGTAAAAGGGCTGCTATCCTTCGTCAGGAAGTACACCAACTGGAAATAAAACAGAGCAGGCTGGAAATGGAGTGGGAAAAGAATCTAGAACGGCTGAAGGAAAAGTTTCAATTGGATTTTAACCAGGCGCGTCTTTTAAAGAAAGAAATTCCATCAAAAAGAGCAGCCACCCAGAGGATTGGGGATATTGCCCGAGATCTGGAGGCTTTGGGACCGGTAAATATCAATGCCATTGAAGAATATGAGCAGGTCAACGAACGATATCAATTTCTCCTTAACCAGGAGAAGGACTTAAGAGAAGCCCGGGAGTCTCTTTTTAAGGTGATTGAGGAGATGGAGCGGATTATGATCCGCAAGTTTCGCGAGACATTTACCGAAGTAAGCAGGGAATTCAATCATACCTTTCAGCACCTGTTCGGGGGGGGAGTGGCGGAACTTCGTTTAACAGACCCGGACAATCTGTTGGAAACAGGGATTGATATTATTGTTCAGCCCCCCGGGAAAAAAGTGCAGCACCATAATTTGCTTTCCGGCGGAGAGAAGGCACTGACCGGAATTGCGCTGCTCTTTGCCGTTTTAACGGTCCGGCCCAGCCCATTTTGTATTTTTGATGAAATTGAAGCAGCTCTTGATGAGGCAAATGTGGACAGATTTGCCGCTTATATGAAACAGTTTGCCGACGGTACTCAGTTTATTGTAGTTACTCACCGCCAGGGGACAATGGAAGCAGCAGATGTTTTATACGGAATCACCATGGAGGAAAACGGGGTATCAAAAACAGTTTCTGTGAAGCTGACAGAGGTGGAGAAGGTGGGATGATGGTATTTACCTTTATCAAAAGACCAAGAGTTAAAAGAATGGAACTACTCCCTGCATATGGATAGTCGGATAAAAATGCATATTGGATGAAAAAGTATTGGTCTTGAAACAATTAATAATATTTGCAAAATGAACTAGTCTGCCAAATAACAATAAGAAAAATAAAAGAATTTATGCAATCTTAGTTTAAATGTAACTGGGGTTGCTTTTTTCTTTATCGACTTTACCAAAAAATATGGGATTGATTCTTAAAAAACCCTTCGTTATACTATAAAGAATGTTTCCTGGTGGGTTTTACCCACCGGAAAACATTCTTTATATTTAATTAGGACATAAATCTATCAGTGAACCGATCACCAGACGCAAGGGCAGTAACAATATTTGCCATTAGAATCACATAGTCTTTTCAGGTAATCTATTAAAAGTATAATGTGCATACTATATCTACATAGTCCCATACCCTTGGGATACTTCAGACGGCTTAGTTTTTATTTGAATCATATAGCTAATCAAAGCAATAACTAAACCTATTATACTAACAATAAAGTCCGGCCAAACAAGCATGATACCAGCTACTCCTAAAATTATACGTTCAATAATACCCATAGGCCTTCGTAAGTACCCTTCAATTGCTGCAGATACAACAACTATTCCTATCGTCGCAGTGATAACGGTTTGTAAAAAGCCAAAATTAAAGCCAAATCCCGTTAAAATAGGACTATATGCAAAAAGAAAAGGAATAGCGAATAACCCGATTCCAAAGCGTATAGAAGCAAATCCGGTTCGCATCGGATCAGATCCAGCTATACCAGCAGCCGTAAAAGCAGCTAGACAAACAGGTGGAGTAATATTTGAAGTTTGAGTAAACCACATGACAATTAAATGCGCTGCTAAGATAGGTACACCTAATTCACACAAAGCAGGTGCTCCAAGAACAGCCAATACTACATAAGCTGCCACTACAGGCAATCCCATACCTAGAATAAAAGCAGTAATACCAACTAAAACCATACCTATGAAAAGATTCCCGCCTGCTCCAGAAACAATTAAAGAGGAAAACTTCATTCCTAGGCCGGTAAGAGTAAGAACACCTACAACAATACCCGCGCAAGCACAAGCCATAGCAATTGGTGCAGCAGCTTTAGCACCTTGTGTTAATGCTTCAAATAGTTTCGCCAAAGTCATTCTATCCTTTTTATCAAACAAACTTACTATGATTGCAGCAAAAATTGCACATGTAGCAGCAAATAAAGGAGTATATTGTTTGACTAAAAGAACAATAAGAACAAGTATTGGAATAAATAAATACCAGCCATCCTTCAGAATCCCCCTAATGCTCGGTAACTCTTCTTTTGGAATAACTCTGACATTTCTTTTATGTGCCCTAAAATGAACTTGCATTATAACCATAAAGAAATAAAGTAATCCGGGAATAAATGCCAGCTTAATGATTTCAAAATAAGAAGTTCCGGTAAACTCAGTCATAATAAAAGCGGCAGCTCCCATAATTGGCGGCATGATTTGACCACCGGTTGATGCAGCAGCTTCTATAGCACCAGCAATGTGGGGTTGAAAACCCATTTTTTTCATAAGTGGAATGGTAAATGTACCGGTTGTCGCCACATTGCCAATGCCGCTGCCGGAAACCATTCCCATTAATCCGCTTGCTACTACTGCAGTCTTAGCAGGCCCGCCTTTCATTCCCCCGGTTATAGCAAAAGCTAAGCTGATAAAGAATTGACCTATTCTGGTATTCTCTAAAAATGCACCAAATAAAATAAACATAAATACAAAGGTTGCAGATGCTGATGCAGCTACCCCAAATATTCCTTCTGTGGTTAAGTATAATTCATCCAGAACCATTTCAATAGGATATCCTCTATGAGTTAATATCCCAGGCAGATAAGGACCGGCAAAAGCATATGCTAGAAATACCAATGCCACAGCAGGTAGCGCCCACCCTAAGGAACGCCTGGTTCCCTCGATAATAAGTAAAACTGCTAGAGTGCCAAAGATAAAATCAAAATTTGTTAGT
>JBMNTN010000032.1:0-21901 GCA_050945755.1 Bacillota bacterium
GAAGGATTTTTGTCAGACGAAACGAATTACATAGTTATGTTTTCTGTTCAGAAAATTATGCAATTCCTCCTAATTTGAATTATATTAGCACTTATTGGAATAAACATCATAAACGTGCATAGGGTTGAATAGCTTTAAGTGGGTGGAAGGTTTGTGCAGGATAAGAAGCATGGCATGGCAAAATACATTCAAGTTGCGGCCGCCTTCGGCATTACCACAGCACTCAGGATATATATCCTTGGTGTATTAGTAGGGGGTTGGCTGGACAATAGGTTGGAGACATCACCCTGGTGCAAATTGGCAGGGGTTGTGTTGGCTATTTTTCTTTCTTTTAAGTTTCTCCTGGACCAGTTTTCGGCTCTGGAAAAAGACAGAAGGGGAAAAGGGGAATAAAATTTATGTGGATGGATATTGTTAAGTCTCTACTCATCGGGTTGGCGTTCGGAGCTTTAGTTGGTCTTTTTAACCACTGGCTGGTTTGGTCGGTGCTGAAAAAATCTGATCAGTTTACTCCCGCCCAGGCAAAAAACAAATTAATGATGCGCTATATTTTTCGTTATTTCATTAATGTGGCGGTTCTGGCCACCTACTTGCTGCACCGGGATACATACGTTTTAATCGGTACAGCGGTTGGATTGACAATTTTGGGTAAAATTCTTGCCGTTAATTATTCTTTTTTAAAAAGGGGGTGAGTTAGGGAATGGAACACGGAACTAATGTGCTGTTTTCAATTTTTGGATTAAGAGTTTCCAGCTATGTCACCACGATGTGGGGACTGATGGCTCTCATTCTTCTGATTAGTTATTTTGCCACCAGGAACCTAAAGAAAGTACCTGGCGGGGCACAGAATGTAATGGAATATATTATCCAAACGCTGATTGACTTTTTTGCCGGGATCATGGGCGAAAAGGGAGCGAAACGATACCTGCCCATACTCTGCACCTTTTTCTTGCTGATTCTTTTTTCCAATTACAGCGGTATTTTGCCTATGGCAGGGCATCTGCCGGGTCTTGCTGCGCCCACGTCAACACTTAGTGTCACCGCAGGATTTGCGATTATAGTCTTTTTCTGCACTCATTTCTTCGGGATCAAAGAAAAGGGTTTGGGCTATTTTAAGCATTTCCTCCAGCCGGTGGCATTTTTGCTTCCTTTAATGATTATTGAAGAATTGGTACGTCCGCTTTCGCTGTCTCTTCGACTTTACGGGAATATTTTCGGGGAAGAGATGGTCACAGCCCAATTATTTCAAATGGCACCTTTTTTGGTGCCCCTGGTGATGCAGGCATTGAGTCTGTTAATGGGATTAGTTCAGGCATTTGTGTTTACACTGCTTACTGCGGTGTATTTAGGTGGTGCTACAGCTGATCATCATTAATTGATAAATTTAATTTAAGAGAAGGAACATTTTAGGAAAGGGGGGGAAATTAAATGGAAGGTTTAATTGCTTTAGCTGCTGGATTGGCTATTGGTCTTGGTTCGCTCGGACCTGGTATCGGACAAGGTATTGCTGCTAAGGGAGCACTCGAAGGGATGGCTCGCCAGCCGGAGGCTGCCGGAGACATTCGTGTATCCATGATTTTGGCTTTAGCATTTATGGAAGCGTTAACGATTTACGGTCTGTTAATCGCCTTTATGTTGATTGGTAAATTAGGTTAATAGCCTGAGCCGCCTGGGGAGTGGAAAACTCCCCAGGAAACGGCTTTTTGCAGAGGGGAGGTAAGCTAATTGCATATTGATTATCATGACTTAATATGGGCTATTATAAACTTTGTAGTTTTGCTAGCCATTTTATATAAATTCCTATATGGTCCTCTGCTTAAAATGATGGAAAACAGGCAGAACGAGATTAAAAACAATATTAGTCAAGCGGAGGAAATCCGTAGTGAAGCTGAGACTCTGCGTGTCCAGTTAACGGCGGAACTTGATAAAGCCCGGAAGGAAGCTCAGGAAATAATCGCCAGCGCAACTAAAATTGGTGAGGAAACAAAGAATGCAATTATTTCTGAAGCGAAAAACAATGCCGTTAAAATGACAGAAAAGGCTCAGGAAGAGATTCAGCGGGAGAAGGAACAGGCTCTTGCTGATATTAGAAATGAAGTGGCTAGTTTGGCGATTTTAGCTGCCGGAAAGGTACTTGGCAAAGCCATGACGGGGGAAGAACACAAAAAGTTGGTGGATAAATATATTCAAGAGGTGGGCGGTATTCAATGATTAATAAAACTATCGCCAGAAGATATGCCCAAGCCCTTTTTGATATTGCCAAGGAACAAAAAGCAGTAGAAAAATTTGCCCAAGATTTAAAGTATGCCGTTTACACCATTGAGGAGAACGAAGAATTAAAGAAAGCTATATACAGCCGTCTTGTTCCTGCTGCGGCCAAGAAAGAACTTTGCAATAAAATTATTACCGGTAACACCCACCAGATGGTGTCTAATTTTATTAACCTCGTATTTGATAAGTCCCGGGAAGAGTATTTGGTCGCAATAGTTGAAGTATTTGACGAGCTGGTAGACCGGGAGAATAAAATCCTTAAGGCAAAAGTTCGGGTGGCTGATGCCTTAAGTGAAGACCAGCTGAAAAAACTGGAGGAAAATTTGTCCCGGATGACCGGGCAGAATATTAAGGCCAGTGTTGACGTTGATCCGTCACTGATCGGCGGCATCACCGTCAAAATCGGCGATATTGTTTATGACGGCAGTGTCGCAAAACAGCTTGGCATGTTAAAAGAACACCTCCAACAGGTACAGTTGGGAAGATAGGGGTGAGAAAATAAATGAGCATCAGACCTGAAGAAATCAGCTCCATTTTGAAACAGCAGATTGAGAAATATCAAACTGAAGTCGATGTATCCGAAGTTGGAACAGTAATAAGCGTTGGTGACGGTATTGCCCGTATTTACGGTTTGCAAAACGCCATGGCCGGTGAGCTGTTGGAGTTTGCTAACGGTGTCAACGGCATGGTGCTCAACTTAGAGGAAGACAACATTGGTTGCGTTATTTTAGGACCCTATACGGAAATTCAGGAAGGTGACGCGGTCAAACGTACCGGACGGATCATGGAAGTTCCTGTGGGAGAGGCCTTAATTGGCCGTGTTGTCAATCCCTTGGGACAGCCTCTGGACGGAAAAGGGCCGATTAAGGCTTCCGGTTACCGCCCCATTGAGTTTCTGGCGCCGGGTGTGGTAAAGCGTCGTTCTGTTTATCAGCCCCTGCAGACAGGTTTAAAATGTATTGACTCTATGGTGCCCATTGGCCGCGGCCAGCGTGAGTTGATTATTGGTGACCGCCAGACGGGAAAGACAGCCGTGGCCATAGATACAATTATCAACCAAAAAGGTCAAGGTGTTATTTGTGTCTATGTGGCAATCGGGCAGAAAGCATCAACGGTGGCCAGTGTGGTTCAACGACTGGAACAGTATGGTGCCATGGATTATACCATCGTTGTTTCCGCTACCGCCAGCGAACCGGCACCGCTTCTCTACATTGCTCCTTATTCAGGATGTGCAATGGGTGAGTACTTTATGTATGAAAAAGGCGGCGATGTTCTCTGTGTTTATGATGACCTGTCCAAGCAGGCTACCGCTTACCGTGAATTGTCCTTACTTTTACGCCGTCCGCCGGGGCGTGAGGCTTATCCTGGGGACGTTTTCTACCTCCACTCCCGCCTTTTGGAGCGGGCTGCTAAATTAAGCGACGCTGAGGGCGGAGGATCGTTAACTGCTCTGCCGATTATTGAAACCCAGGCGGGTGACGTGTCGGCCTACATTCCGACTAACGTTATTTCCATTACCGACGGGCAGATTTACCTGGAGACAGACCTCTTTCATTCCGGTGTTCGCCCGGCTATTAACGTGGGGCTCTCCGTATCCCGGGTAGGTGGTTCGGCTCAAATCAAGGCGATGAAACAGGTTGCCGGCCGTCTCCGCATGGACTTGGCTCAATACCGGGAATTAGCTGCATTTGCCCAGTTCGGATCCGACTTGGATAAGGCTACTCAAGCGACGCTCTCTCGTGGGGAACGCATGGTAGAAATCTTAAAACAGGATCAGTATTCACCTATGCCTGTTGAAGAGCAGGTAGCAGTGATTTTTGCCGCTGCCAATGGTTTCTGTGACGATATGGAAGTTTCGAAGATTTTAGACTTTGAGAAAGGTCTTTTGACTTACCTGCGCGGTTCAAAGGGCAGCATTCTAAAGGCCATCAGGGAAGAAGGAAAATTATCTGATGCGATTACCGACCAGTTAAAAGCTGCAATTTCCGAATTTAAGAAAACCATGAAATAAAGAAAAATGTGGTGTGATTTTTGCCGCCATCAATCAACAAAGGTGGTGAAAGAGTATGGCAAGTATGCGGGATATCCGAAGACGGATAAAAAGTATTAAAAGTACCCAGCAGATTACGAAAGCCATGAAAATGGTGGCTGCCGCTAAATTGCGCCGGGCGCAAGAAAGCGTTATTTCTTCCCGCCCCTATTCGGAAAAAGTTCAAGATGTACTGGGACGCCTTGCTACCAGCACCAAGGATTATTCCCATCCATTAATGGAAAAAAGGGAAGTAAAAAAAGTAGGACTAGTGATGCTTACCGGAGACAGGGGCTTGTGCGGTGGTTATAATGCCAATATTATCCGCATGACGGAACACATGATTGCCGGAACGGACAAACCGGTAGGCCTTGTAGCGGTGGGGCGTAGAGGCCGGGATTATTTCCGCCGCAGGGGAATAGAAATTACGGAAGAATATATCAACATCGGTGATAACCCTACCTATATTCAAGGAAAAGAGCTGGCTAAGCGGTTAATGGCATTATATAGTGAGGGTGTGTTTGACGAGATTTATATTTTGTATACAAAGTTTAAATCAGCGATGTCGATGAAGCCGATGACGCTGAAAGTGCTTCCTGTTCAGCCTGACGAAGGGGAAGAAGTAAAAGAGGTTGAGTATATTTATGAGCCTTCGCAAGCAGGGGTTATGGATGTGCTTTTACCCTCTTATGTAGAGACCACTGTCTATCAGGCGCTCTTAGAATCCAAAGCCAGTGAACACGGGGCACGGATGACTGCGATGAGTTCTGCAACCGACAACGCAGTAGAGATTATTGCCAAGTTGAATTTGCATTTGAACCGAGCCCGTCAGGCTGCCATTACTACGGAAATCTCCGAAATTGTCAGTGGGGCTGCGGCCTTACAGTAACAGCCGGTGACTAGTGCTTGGTGACTAGTGACTGGTTGCCAAAGAAGATTTCCCTGGCAGTGGTGTAAAAGAATGCATTTTAATAAAAAACGTAAGTGAAAAATATAGAACTCCAATCATCCGGTGACTGTACTGGTAATTGGTAAAGTTGCCAGTTGATGGTTGCCAGTCACTAGTCACTTAAATGTAAGGGAGGTTTAAGAAAGTGGCAATTGGAATAGTTAAAGAAGTCATCGGTCCGGTAGTTGATATTGAGTTTCCTGCCGGGCAGCTGCCGGATATTTATAACGCTGTTACTATTGATAGCGAAGATCAGGTGATAGAAGAAGCAAAAGCAAGGGGTATTAAGATTACCTTGGAAGCGATGCAGCACTTGGGCAACAACTCGGTGCGCTGTGTTGCTCTTTCTTCCACCGATGGTCTGCAGCGAGGTATGACAGCCAAGGATACCGGCGGGCCGATTAAAGTACCCGTTGGCCGAGAGACATTAGGGCGGATGTTCAACGTGATCGGTGAACCAATTGACGAAATGGGACCCTGCCCGGCAAAAGATTATCTACCCATTCACCGTCCTGCTCCGGAGTTTGAAGAATTAGAACCCTCCACTGAGATTTTGGAAACAGGAATTAAGGTTGTGGATTTGCTCGCTCCTTATTCCAAGGGTGGTAAGGTTGGTCTCTTCGGTGGAGCCGGTGTGGGTAAAACCGTTTTAATCATGGAATTAATCCGAAACATCGCCTATGAGCACGGTGGTTTTTCCGTATTCTCTGGTGTTGGTGAACGGACTCGTGAAGGTAATGACCTTTGGAACGAAATGAAAGAGTCCGGGGTTATCGATAAAACAGCCCTGGTGTTCGGTCAGATGAACGAACCCCCGGGAGCCCGTCTCCGGATTGGATTGACCGGTTTGACTATTGCCGAGTCTTTTCGAGATTTTGAAGGTCAAGACGTGCTTCTCTTTATTGATAATATTTTCCGTTTTACCCAGGCGGGGTCTGAGGTGTCCGCTCTGTTAGGCCGGATGCCTTCTGCGGTGGGTTACCAGCCGACGCTGGCTACCGAAATGGGTGCTTTGCAAGAGCGGATTACCTCCACCAAGAAAGGTTCCATTACATCGGTGCAGGCGATTTATGTTCCTGCTGACGACCTGACTGACCCGGCACCTGCGACTGCTTTTGCCCACTTGGATGCGACTACGGTGCTTTCCCGTCAGATCGTGGAATTAGGGATTTATCCGGCAGTGGACCCGTTAGATTCTACTTCCCGGATTCTTGATCCCCGTGTTCTAGGAGAAGAGCACTATCGAGTTGCCCGAGCTGTTCAGGGGGTTCTCCAGCGCTATAAAGAATTACAGGATATTATCGCGATTCTTGGTATGGATGAATTGTCTGAAGAAGATAAAATTATTGTGGCCAGGGCTAGAAAGATTCAAAGATTCCTCTCCCAGCCCTTCCACGTAGCGGAAGCATTTACCAACATGCCCGGGAAATATGTTCCGCTGAAAGAAACCATTAAAGGTTTCAACGAAATTATTGAAGGGAAACACGATTCCTTGCCGGAACAGGCATTCTTGATGGTGGGCACCATCGAAGAAGCCGTGGAGAACGCAAAACGGTTTGAAGGACGTGGTTAAACATGGCTGAGAATGCAATAAATTTTGAAGTGGTTACTCCTGAAAAGGTGATTTTTTCCGGAAACATTGATTCGCTGATTGTGCCGGCAGCCCTGGGTTACCTTGGGGTCCTGGCCAATCACGCTCCTTTGGTTACCGCTCTTGAAATTGGTGTTGTCACCTACCGACAAGATGGCAAACCAAAGAAGATGGCGATTAGCGGCGGTTTTTTGGAAGTAGTCAATAATAAGGCTGTTGTACTGGCTCATACCGCAGAAGAAGGTGAAAAGATTGACGTTTCCAGAGCTCAGTCGGCTAAGGAACGGGCAGAAAAACGCCTTTCTGAACGAAGCGCAGATTTAGATGTTCTCCGAGCAGAATTGGCCTTAAAACGGGCAATCAGCCGGATAAAGGCTGCCGGTAATTGATGGATCGCGAGAATATTATAAAGTAAGGCTTAATCAGGTGGGGGTTTTCCCCATCTGATTTTTTATCATGTGTATTGATTCATGATGTAGTGTTTGTCAAATAAATTTAGCTTGATTTTTTTAACCGGGTCTTTGTTTGTCCTCCATATTATTGAATAATCCCCCCAGGATCTGGTAACCCTATTGATGATTATCATAAGGGGGGAAGCCAGTGAAAAAAAATATTTTTTTAGTCCTCGTTGGATTGTGTCTTGTTCTGCTGGTGAATTCTTTGGCCGACTCGGCTGATCCCGTGATCAAGCCGGTGGATCAGCCGATGCTCGCTGCCTTTCAGGCATCCCAGATCTCCTTTTCGGAAATAAAAGTACAGGGATGGGCAGAGATTAATCATAACTTTTTATCAGGAGAGGCCTTAAATGATTTAGGGAATAAGGTGGAAGCAGTTTTGGGGAAGCATTCTGCATTAACTAGAAAAGTGATATCCGATGAGGAGTTTAACAGCTTGGAAATTAGCGGCCGGACTGAGTCGGGAGAAAATGTTTTTGTTACTTTTCAGTCCCTGACTAATGGCCGAAATGAAAGTGGTACATACCTGGTGGTAAATATTAGTGATGTGCAGGGCCCGGAAAGAATCTTATCCGGTCGGCAAAAAGTTTTAGATATTTTTACCGAGTTTAATTGCACCCCGGAAATAAATGAACTGCTGGTGGGATATGTAGAAGGCCAATTAACGAATAGCACCTGCCAAGAAAAAATTATGAATGTTTTTTATGCAGCCGGAGGAAAACAGCATGGTGGTATTGAGGAAAACGGCTATATCAGCAAAACAGGATTTGCACCCAATCTTCCCGCTGTTTTAGATGTAAACGGAAAGCAGGTAAATCTCCAGGTAGCAGCATCCTACAATGAAATTAACAACAGGACTTATTTTTATATCGGATCCCCCCTAATCTGCAGCGATTATTAAATAAATCTATCTGAAAAACAGCTTGATAAATTCAAAACGAAATGAGCAGGATATTGAAAAAGCTTGTTGAATTATGCAGGGAATAGAAGTCAGGGAGGATTAGAATTTGGAAAAAATTATCATCGAAGGGGGAGTGCCTCTCACCGGCACTGTTGTTATCAGTGGGGCAAAAAATGCGGTACTTCCTGTTATAGCTGCTTCTCTCCTTGCCGGCGAAACGTGTAAACTGATTGATATCCCACACTTGGCGGACGTGGAAGCGATTAATGAAGTGTTGGAATATTTAGGAGCCAAAGTCCGGTTTGCTGATGGCGAATTAACAGTAGACTCATCTAATTTGACAAATATTGAAGCGCCATATGAATGTGTACGGCGGATGCGCGCTTCTTTTCTTATAATGGGGCCTCTTTTGGCGCGAATGGGACGGGCAAAAATGTCGTTGCCCGGTGGCTGTGCTATTGGCAGTAGGCCGATTGATCTGCACTTAAAGGGGTTTGAAGCCTTGGGGGCAAACATTACCATTGGACATGGTTATATCGAAGCAGAAGCGAAAAAATTGGTCGGTAACAAAGTATATCTTGATTTTCCCAGCGTGGGGGCAACAGAAAACATTATAATGGCTGCCTCAATGGCTCAGGGAACCACCATTATCGAAAATGCTGCCGAGGAACCGGAAATTGTTGATTTGGCTAATTTTTTAAATCAAATGGGGGCAAAGATCAAAGGTGCCGGGACCAAAGTAATCAAGGTGGATGGTGTGGAAAGACTGCATGGGGCAGTTCATACAGTGATTCCCGACCGGGTGGAAGCAGGCAGCTTTATGGTAGCGGCAGCTGCTACCCGGGGAAATGTCCTGGTTGCCAATGTCATTGAAGACCATTTGAAATCAGTGATTGCCAAGTTAAAAGAAGTCGGAGTGCAAATTACCGAGGAAGCTGATGGCTTAAGGGTGATTGGCCCGGAAAAAATTCATCCGGTGGATATTAAGACATTGCCCTATCCTGGTTTCCCCACCGACATGCAGTCCCAGTTGATGGCATTGATGACCATTTCCCAAGGGACCAGTGTAATTACTGAGACAGTATTTGAAAACCGGTTTATGCATGTGGCGGAACTGAAAAGGATGTCGGCAGATATTCGGATTGAAGGTCACAGTGCGATTGTGAAAGGTGTACCTAGGTTGACCGGGGCGGAAGTGAAAGCAACAGATTTAAGGGCAGGTGCGGCACTGGTAATTGCTGCCTTGGTGGCAGAAGGAAAATCTGCCATCGGGTGTGTCCATCATCTGGATCGGGGCTATGAAAACTTGGTCGAAAAATTTCAAGGGTTGGGTGCAAAAATATCGAGAATAGATGAGTAGAATGACTTGGCGTAAGCCAAGTTTTTTTTCATATATATAAGATTTCCACATATTTATTGGTAAAGAGCCGTGAAGATGGATGGTAAATTAATGCGAAAATTGCTTTTTGCTTTGTTAATGCTAGCATTTCTTATCCCTTTGGTGCTTTTTATCATTGGAACGTTTAGTTCCTTTCCGGACAATAGTCCTCGGGTTAGGGTTTTTCTTGCCGATGAAAATAGAATTGTTTCCCTGACAGTGGAGGATTATTTGGTTGGTGTAGTGGCAGCGGAGATGCCTGCTGCATTTCATTCGGAGGCCCTGAAGGCTCAGGTTGTTGCTGCCCGGACATATGTTCTAAAGAGAATAAATTATTCTGGTAAAGGGATCAACGAAAGCCATCCGAAAGCCCATGTTTGTACTCGACCGGAACATTGTCAAGGGTGGTTGGCTGACGAGGATATGAAAAGGAAATGGGGCCGCTGGGGGTATTGGAAGTACCGGGCAAAAATTTTAACTGCGGTTCGAGAAACTACGGGCCAAGTGATCACATATCAAAGAGAGTTGATTGACCCGGTTTATCACTCAACTTGCGGCGGAAAAACGGAAAATGCCGAAGACATTTGGACCTATGCACTTCCTTATTTAAAAAGCGTCTCCTGCAACTGGGATCGGGAATCGCCAAAATACCAAGGAAAAGCACTGGTTTCATTTCAGCAATTAAGAGAGAAGATTGGTGCCGATTTGGAGGTTTACCCGGTGTCCGGTTTTTATAGCGGTCCGCTTCTGCAGGTTAGTGAGAAAACAGCAGGCGGGCGGATTAAATCGATCAAAGTGGGTAATACCGTTTTGACAGGAACGGAATTTCGCCGGCGTCTTGGTTTGAACTCGACTAATTTTACATGGGAATTTAAAGATCAAGGTGTGGAGTTTTCTACTACTGGTTATGGTCATGGAGTAGGCTTATGTCAGTATGGTGCTCAGGGAATGGCCCAAGAAGGAAAGTCTGCCCAAGAGATAATTAAGCATTATTACCATGGGGTAAGGATTGAAAAGTTTTATTAAAAATATCAATCCTTTGAAAACCTGCCCTCGCACAAAAGAGGAGCAGGTTTGGTTTTTCAGATCAAGGAAAACACCGTCCCTGCTATTAATTACCATAAGATACCAGACAGGGAACTGCCTAGCCCTTCGGCTTTTTAGTTCTTTTTTTTACCCCTTACCAATATATATGTACAAAAAGACGGTAAGGGGGCTAGTTTATGCAGGACTACATTCAAAAGCGGGTGTTGGAAATCAGTCACTACATTTTGGAATCTTCCGCTACAGTCCGGCAGACTGCCAGTGTTTTTGGAGTGAGTAAAAGTACCGTTCATAAAGATATTACCGAACGCTTGCCCTTGGTAAATGAAATGATTGCGCGTAGGGTCAGGCAGATATTGGAGACAAACAAAGCAGAAAGGCACCTGCGCGGCGGCGAAGCTACCCGTAAAAAATATCGTGCTAAAAAAGAAATCGGTCGAAAATAAAGGAATTTTTCCAGGGAAGTAGAATATCTATTTTTGGCCTATTATGGAAATTTCAAATAAACCCTCCTGATTAAAATATTTTACAAATCATTTATTGCCGGTTTAAATCTGTGATAAACTAGATATGCAGGGGGAGACAGCACTCTTTCGAAGGCCTGGCCTTCGTTTTTTACTTATGGTAACATTTGGACAAGCATCAAGAACTCTCGGCAACAACTTATCAGAGGAAGGGGAAAAGGGATGTTTGATCTTTTTAATTTTGGTATTGATATTGGTATTGATTTAGGCACAGCCAGTGTGCTGGTTTTCGTTAAAGGCCGGGGGATTGTCTTAAACGAACCTTCTGTAGTGGCAATAGACCGGGAAACGGGGCATATTTTCGCTGTTGGGGAGGAAGCTCGGCGCATGTTGGGCCGGACCCCGGGAAACATTGTGGCTGTCCGTCCTTTGAAGGAAGGCGTAATTGCTGATTATGACACAACGGAAAAAATGCTGCGCTATTTTATCAATAAAGCCTGCGGGAAAACGTGGCTTTTTAAGCCGCGGGTGATGATCTGCATTCCTTCCGGGGTAACTGAAGTTGAAGAGAGGGCTGTGCGGCAGGCTGCCCTGCAGGCAGGGGCACGCCAGGCCTATTTAATCGAAGAACCGCTGGCTGCCGCTTTAGGTGCCGGGTTGGACATCGCCCAAGCTACGGGAAATATGATTATCGATATTGGTGGCGGAACAACAGACATCGCAGTTTTGTCTTTAGGCGGCATTGTGTGCAGCCGTTCCCTAAGAGTCGGCGGGGATAAATTTGATGAGGCGATTGTCCGCTTTATCCGCCGGGAATACAATTTAATGATAGGAGAGCGTACTGCAGAGGAATTAAAAATAAACGTCGGCACAGCTTATCCCCAAGGTATGGCGGAAAACAGGGTGATGGAAGTACGCGGTCGGGACTTGGTGACCGGACTTCCCAAAACTGTCCCTATTTCTTCCCGGGAGAGCTACGAAGCTTTGGCAGAACCGGTGGATGCTGTGGTCAGTTCTGTCAAAGAAGTGCTGGAACAAACGCCTCCTGAGTTATCAGCGGATATTATTGACAAGGGAATTGTCATGACCGGTGGGGGAGCCCTTCTGGAAGGGCTGGATACATTATTGGCCAAGGAAACAAACCTCCCGGTGCACATTGCCGACGACCCGATATCCTGTGTTGCTGGAGGGACAGGTAAAGCATTATCCCAGTTACATGTCCTGCAAAATGCCGGTAGTTTTGCCAAAGTAAGGAGATAAAAAACCCTTCCGTTGTATGAACTTTCCTTCCCGAACAAATACTAATAATTAATGTGTTAGGGAAGGGAGCGGAGAAATATGGGGAAGTCGTTTTGGTTTAGCCTGATATGGGGAACTATGTTGGGAGTGGTAACGGCATTTGCTCTTTATCCAGCTGCTTTAGCGGAACCCCCGGCAGCCACGGTGATAAATGAAGGGTCAAGCTCTCAAGAAGTAGAAAAGCCTAAGAAAGCAGACGAGCAAGAGAGGGAAACGGTGCTTCCGGCCAAGGCAGAGATGCCGGACTTGCCGGTTGCAGAAAAGCCTGTACCCCAGCCTAAACCGACATTTTTACCAGAAGTAATTCAGGAGGAAACCAAACAGGAGCATAAAAATAAAACGCTAAAAAATATCAATATAAATTTCTTTGGCATCGAAAACGGTGTCCTCCAGATGCTTACAGTATACAGCATTAATAAAGAAAACAATTGGAAATCGGGGACTGTCTTTGTGCCCACCAATGCGTTGGTGCCGGGCACCAAAAACACCACCTTTGCCGAGCTTTATCAGACAGCTGGCCCTTTGGAGATAAAAAAAATTCTGGCGCAAAATATGGAGATTGATATTTCTTATTATGTGATGGTGGATCGTAACCTTCTTTTAGAAATGGAAGCTTATTTGGACCCGATCTATGTGGGAGGGGAAAAAGTAAATATTGCTCAATTATTTACTAAGACCATCACTCCTGAAGACGAAATCATTCTCGCCTCTTTGTTAAAAAATCTAACGAAGCCGGAGATTTTTTGGGGAATTCTCCCCAAATTGATTTGGACCTGCAAAAAATATATTGAAACGGATTTTCCCATGAGCGTATCTAACCTGTTGGTACATTATCAAATCGCACAAAATATCGACACTACCAAAGTCGCAAAAAAAGTTCTCCCCGGTGCTTACCGATTAATTGAAGGAAAGGGACTGTGGGTGGTGGACCCAACTGGTTGGTACAGTATCGTATACGATGTTACTCACTGATAAAAAGAATGTGAAAAAGAAAAAGCACGGTTTTTACCGTGCTATTTTTTCGTCCTTGATATTATTGCTTTTGTATGTTCCTGAACTATCCTCCAGCTTTTCGTCAATATCCATAATTTTAACAAGGATGGAAATTCTCTCTTTTACCCCGGCTTTCAAATACTGATTTAAGAGGTTGTTTCGTTCTTTGCGTAATTCATTTGTCATAATGCTGTCCCCCTTTTGAAATAGTTGTCATACCGGTATCTAATTAAGTAAGGTATCCAATTAGGCGTTCCCGGTTCCAGGACAAGGATTAACCCTTACCTGATGCAAAGTATGTTATTAAACTGTCACTATCTTACATACAATATACAACAAAATTTTCAAAATGTAAAGTAATATTTTGAAAATTAATTCATTTGAAAAATAATTTTTTGTAGAACAAAAAAAGTTTACAACGAATAATCAGGAATTAACAGAATATGATGTATCTTTCTAATTTCTAATACAGGAAATCTGATCGATATATAGAAAATAAAAAGCATTCGTGATAAAATTTATAAATAGTGTCAGGTAAAGGAGTTAACGATGAGTACCGGGCGACGGTTTTTGACAACTATTGCATTATTTCTGTTAATCTGCGGCTATTTTGGTTCCGGAGTAATTGGGGCCGCCGGTCAGCCGGGGACGGAGGAAGACCCTCTGGTGACGAAAAGCTGGGTAGACCGCTATCTTGACCGAGAATTTGCTTTGGTTCAAGACGTTCTTTCCTCTCTGGATGCGCAGCTGCTTTCTTTAGATAACAAATTAGAAAGAATCAGTTCCTTTCCCATCATTCTCACCATTGGACAAGCTCACGCAAAGGTGGGAACCCGGGAATGTACTTTAGAAGCACCTCCCTTTATTACAGCCGGACGGACATACCTGCCTTTGCGGTTTGTCGGTGAAGCTTTTGGCACCCAGTTCCACTGGGACGGGGTTGCAAAGAAAATTACCTATCAAACCTCCCAAGGTATGGTGGAACTGGTGATTGGAGCAAATACCGCTAAAATCGGTACTGAGACAGTGCAACTGGATGCTCCGGCCCAGATTAAGAATGGCCGCACAGTCGTTCCTCTGCGCTTTGTCGGTGAATCTCTGGGCGCTTCCGTTACTTGGCACAATGAAACAAAGACTGTAGAAATTAGGTAGATTGGAGAAGTCTGATATGCCTGATCTGGAAGAAGAATTCTGGGGTAGTAAACCTTCAAAAACTAATAGCTGGATGGTGGACGGCAACGTGAAATATTTTTTAACAGTATTGTTTTGTGCAGCCTCCTTTCTTTGGTTTGGCTTTAAACTTGCCTTTTTTATTCCCTTGGGGATAACGGAGGCGAGGCCGATTGATCAGGCTCCCCATGAGCAGCCTGCCCCTGTGGAAGAAGATGAAAACATAGTTGTACTGGTTACCGGCAGCGATAAGAACAAAAATGATGCTGGCCGGGCAGATACTTTGATGCTCGCTTTTCTGGATACGGAAAAGAAATCAGTCAACGTGCTCAGTATTCCCAGGGATACTTATGTTAGTATTCCCAATAGGGGGCGGACCAAGATTAATCATGCATACGCTTACGGCGGGATATCTCTTGCCAAAGAAACTGTAGAGGATTTTTTAGGCGTTTCGGTAGATAATTATGTTGATATTGATTTCCAAGGTTTTATCAGTTTGGTTGACGCTTTGGGCGGCGTTGAATATGATGTGGAAAAAAGAATGTATTACCCTGAGGAAAACATTAATCTCAAGGCCGGCCCCCAGCTTTTGGACGGAGAAGATGCTTTGGGGTATGTCCGTTATCGCAGCGACGGTATGGGAGATATCGGCCGGGTGAATCGCCAATTGGACTTTCTCCGGGTTCTTGCCGATCGAGTTTTAAGCCTAAGTACCCTGTGGAAAATACCAAAGCTGGTGGGCATCTTCCAGGATAATGTGGAAACTGATTTTAACTTGGGAGAAATGCTTTTGCTGGCCAACAAATTTAAGAGTATTGACACCTCTCAGCTTAAAACCCAAATGCTTCCCGGTGAGGCGAAATATATTGACGGGGTGAGCTATTGGATCACGGATTCCGATGAGGTGCAGCAGGTGGTGGATCAGTTAACCGGGAAGGTACCTGAAGAAACGGAAGAAGAGCAAGAAGAACAGTCTGAGGGGAGTTAAGATATGTCATCAATAAACGTCCTTGGCGTCCGAGTTGACCGGGTGGATATGATGGGTGCCCTCTGCCAAATAGATTCTTTTGTTAAAAAAGAAGGGCTCCACCATGTGATAACACTTAATGCGGAAATTATTTACCGTGCTCAATCAGACGAGAAGCTCAAAGAACTGATAAATTCTGCCGATCTGGTAACTCCCGACGGGTCGGGGGTAGTTTGGGCGGCAGGTATTTTAGGAGAACCCTTAACAGAGAGGGTAACAGGGATTGACTTAATGGAGGAAATTTGCCGGCAAGCTCATCACAACGGTTGGAAGATCTACCTTTTGGGCGGCGCCCCAGGGATAGCGGATGAAGCAGCGGAAAAACTGCGCACCCGTTTTCCCAACATAAATATTGTCGGCACCCAACATGGCTATTTTCCAGAAAATGAAGAAGATGAGGTGCTTGCCCGGATTAAGGCAAAAGAGCCGGATATTATTTTCGTTGCCTTAGGCGCTCCCCGCCAGGAGTTTTGGATTCGAAAAAATAAGAGTCGCCTTTTAGCGAAAGTGGCAGTGGGCGTAGGCGGGAGTTTTGATGTGATCTCCGGCCGGATCAAAAGAGCTCCGGTCTGGATGCAGAAATTAAAACTGGAATGGCTTGCCCGTTTGATTAAAGAACCTTGGCGGGCAAAGCGGATGATGGCGCTGCCGAAATTTATGATTTCGGTGCTGAAAAGCAAGAGTCAGAAAAGTTCTCGGCCTGACGGGGATCAGAATAAAAAGAAAAAAAGGCGGTTGCCTTAAACGAAGATGGGAAAGTTGGACGCAGCGTGAAACGTTGCGTTTTTTTCTTTCCAAAATATTTTTAAATAATAGTACAGGGAAACCATTTTAGGGAATATTTTACTTTACATCTTAATAATATAAGCATAAAATAGTAAGGAGCTAAATAATTAACATATTAACTAATTTTGACGGAGGTATCTCATGAATAGCAATCTTTCAGTAAAACTGCCTGCTTATGCCTGGGTAAACACTCCTTCCGGGAAGCTGGTGGTGATGTTGGCAGCGACAACGGGAATGTTGGAAGGTTTTTTTAATCAATTTTTTGCCCGCTGGGGTTTAACCGAAACTAAATTTAATGCCCTGGTCCTTCTCTATAAAAAGGATGGGATGGCCTTGTGGGAATTGGGGGAAGAAATGCTTGTAAGCAGGGCAAACATTACCGGCTTGATGGACCGGTTGGAACGCCGGGGGCTGGTAACCCGGGAGATCAATCCGGATGATCGGCGCAGTCTCACTGCTCGATTGACAACTAAAGCCCGGCAACTGGTGGAAGAAATTTTACCTGAGCTGGACAAGTTTAATAACAACGTGATGAAAGGACTGGACGGCGAAGAGAAACTGCTTCTGCTGAAATTGCTGAAAAAGCTGCAAGACGGAGCACTAAAGGAGAGGGAATGATGAAAGCGCTCATAAAAATTTTTTCGATTTTATTAGGAACGGTTATTTTCTTTTCTGCAGCGCCTGCCCTGGCCCAGGAATTGCCGGAAGCAATAGAAATCACCCTGGCGGAAGCGATAGAAAGTACGTTGGAAAATAATATAGATTTAAAACTATTGGAAAAGCAAATTGATGCCCGGAAACTGGATCGGGATATGGCTAATTTCTACAGCAAAAAACTGCAGGATGTGGATGAAAAAATCCAAGACGCTTGGCGTGAACTAAGAGAAAAAAAGGCTGAGGTAGAACAATTAAAGCGTTCTGGTATGTGGGACCTTTTGCCGGAAACGGAACGAAGGAAAATCGAGAGCGGGATAAGCTCAGCTGAAGCAGAATTAAGGGCAAGTTCCCAGTATCGCATTAACAGCCTGGAGGATGCCCAAGTTACCGAGCTATACCAGACCCAGGCTTACCTGGGGTTAAATGTCACCTTGCTGGGCTATGAAATTGCCGGAGAAAAATATGCTCTTTTAGCACGCCAGAAATATTATGATGTTTTAAAAGCCCAAAGAATGGTAGCAGTAAAAGAAATGGCCGTGAAAAGGGCGGAAGCCCAAGCGAAAATGGCTCGGGACAGTTTTGAGGCGGGATTTCGGGCTAAGGATGATATGTTGATGGCGGAAGCTCAGTGCAGTTTGTTGAAAGCCGATCTGGCCAATGCCCAAAATGACTTGGAACTTGCTCTGATAGAACTGAAGAAGGTGATGTTTATTGATTTGGATACCCCGATTAAGCCGGTGGATGATTTTTCCCAAGTTACTGCTGTGCCCGACTTGGCATTAGGCCTGAAAAAAGCGTTGGAAAACCGGGTGGAGATCCAAAAAGCTGACATGGAGCTAACTGTTGCCCAAATTAATATGGAATTGGCCAATAGATACACCACTTCCAACACTTTTGACTACCGCCAGATAAAGCTTCAACTGGAAAATGCTGAGCTTACCCAAATACAACAAAAACAACTGGTTGAAGCCGAAGTGCGTGCTTCGTATCAGACGATGCTTGCTATAAAAAATATGCTGGATCAGGTAAAAAACAGCGCGGCACAGGCAAAAGAGGCTCTAGAAATAGCAATGTATCGCTATCAGGAAGGATATGGCATCCCAACTTCCGTTTTAAAATCTTTCAACATGGAAGATGCCGGGGGCACTATTTTTGAAGTACTGGCCGCCCAAGAGAAACTAAGTGAAGTGGAAGAAAAGGTTGTAGAAATAACATACGGTTATAACTTGGCGAAAACCAAATATGAAACAGATATCTGTTATCACCTTTGGGCCTCAGCAAGTGAGGAAAAAGAGGGATAGTTAATCAAGGTAAAATCCGGTTTTCATGAGGGAGGGGACAAATATAATTATGAAAAAAAATTATGCTGTTATCTCATACATAATAATCCCGGCTTTGCTAATTGTTTCCTGTCTTGCCGGTGGCTGCAGCAGGGCTAATGCTTCGACCGGAGGATTTGACCCGCGTCATGGTTTGGTGGTTAAGGGTAATGTAGAATGCGCTGAGGTTGATTTAAATACGAAAATTGCGGGGAAGATCGCCCGTGTCTTTGTGGAAGAAGGCCAAACGGTTGATGCAGGAGACCTAATTGCCGAAATTGACAATAGCCAACTTCTTGCCAAGAAGGCACAGGTAGAGGCCCAGGTTAAGATGGCCAAGGATGCGGTGGAACTACAAAAGAAAATCGCTGATGCCAATATTGAACAGGCAACCGGCGCATATCAAGCAGCCCAAGCCCAGTTGGAAAAAGCTCAGTCCGGAGCCCGCTCTCAGGAATTGGAGCAGGCGAAAGCTTATTATGAAATGATGGAAAAAACTTATCAGCGGGTAAAGAACCTACATGAGAAAGGGGCTATTCCCACTCAGAAAAAGGATGAGGTAGAGACTCAACTGAAAGTGGCAAAGGAACAGTATTCTCTCGCTCAGGAAGGTGCCCGAACTCAAGATATTGCCGCCGCTCAGGGACTGGCCAGCCAAGCCGCCGGAGCGTTGAGTGCGGCAAATGCCGGTAAGATGCAGGTGCAGCTTGCTGAGGAAAAATATCAGGAAGCTCTGGCCGGTTTGGAAGAAATCAACTCCCTGATTAATGATACAAAAATTATTGCGCCGAAAAACGGGACGGTGGTGGAGCTAAACTGTCAAGAGGGGGAACTGGTATCTACCGGCATGCCCCTTGCCGTAATTGCTGATCTTGCCAATCCGACAATTAAACTCAGTATTTTTGAAACAGATTTATCTCAAATCACGATTGGGCAGAAAGTGAAAATCAGATTTAACAGTACAGGGGATAAAACCTTTGACGGGACGGTGAAAAGAATTTCCGCCAAACCTCATTTTGCCGCTCAGTCGGCGACAAACAATGAGGAGGATGATATTTTGGCCTATGAGGTAAAGGTTGATCTAGGTGATCTAGGCGGGGAACAGGTCTACCCGGGCATGACTGCTTATGTCCAGTTCACTGCTCGATCCTAGACGGTGTTAAAATATGATGAAAACAATTATTAATAATGAAATTAAAAGTATTTTCTCCAGTCCCTGGAAGGCAACCCTATTTTTTATTGTTCCTTTAGTTATCACCGTCTATTTTGGTGTTATTTTTCAGGATGGGATAATCGGTCATGCCCGTACGGTGTTGGTGGACCAAGATGGTTCTTCTCTAAGCCGTTCCCTCCTGCGGGAATTTCGCTCAAACCGGGGCTTTGATATTGTCTGGGAGTTAGACGATGTGTCCTTGGCAGAGCAGCTTGTGCACCGGGAAGCAGCCGATGTAATTGTTGCCGTTCCCCCGGGATTTGCCGCTGATCTCAAACAGGGAAAGAGCCCTGCTCTCTTACTGATCGCTGATGCCGGTAATATGGCTATTTCTTCAAATGCTTTAAAAAAAGCAAATGAAATTATTCTCACATTCAGTACCGGGGCAGAGATCCAAAGACTGGAGGGAAAAGGCTTTCTTCCCGCTCAAGCGGAAAACATTGCCCTGCCTTTACGCTTTCAATACCGTCAGGTGGGGAATCCTTCAGGCAGTTTTTACGACTTCCTCCTCTGGGGGCTGATTGGAGCGGTGGGGCATTTCCCCATGATGCTTTTTGCCGTAACTTCATTATCCAAAGAAGAAGAGAGCCAAGGATCAAAGACGGTGCTAGGAAAAATTGCCGCATACACCTTGTTGGGGACAACGGAGCTGCTTTCCTGTATTCTTTTAGGGACTGCTCTTTTCCCTTTAAGCTTTTATGGCAGCATCATGGCTTTAGTTCTTTTGACCTTCGTTTTTGCTTTAGCTATAGCGGCCATGGGGCTGTTTCTTTCCGTGATCATGCCCAACCATGTTTTAGCATCTCAGGCAGGTGTCGTGGTGGTGCTGCCTGCTCTTCTTTTGTCCGGGCATACCTGGCCTTTAAGCGGGTTTCCTTGGTTCATCAAAATACTGGGCTTGGCGGAACCCCTTACATACTATATTAATCCCTTGCGGGATCTGGCTTTAAGCCAAAATCCAGGCTTATCTTATGGGCAGGGTCTCATCGTGTTGGCTGTTATGGCCTTTGGTTACGGAGGGGCGGCCGCCTTGATATCAGGCAGGAGAAAGAAGGTGGCTCAATGGAAACAAGAAATTTTACCCAGCTGATCAAAGCAGAAATATTTTCCTTGCCTCGAAACGGGATTCTCATTTTCAATGCCTGCTGTCTGGTGGTGCTGGTCTTCCTCATTGGTTTTATTTACGATATGGGGGTATTGGGCCGTATCCCCACGGTTATCGCCGATCTTGATTCTTCATCGGCAAGCCGCAATATTACCCAACAGTTTATCGAAAGTGATAAATTTGCCGTGACTCGGGCGGACAGTCCGTCCGCCGTATTAGATCAGGTTAACAAAGGAGAAGCAGCAGTGGGGTTGGTCCTTCCTCCCGGTTTATCCGAGGATTTTAAAAGGCAGCGAGGTGCGGAGGTGCTTTTAATAATCAACGGTACCAATTATATTGTAGCCAACACTGCTTATGCCAAAGCCAGCGAGATTCTCCAAACCTTAAATGCCGGGATTGCCATTAAGACACTGGAGGGAAAAGGTTTTTTGTCTCAAGAAGCCCAAAAAACAGTGCAGGCAATCAAACTTGAACAAAAAATCCTCTATAACCCAGACTACAACTATGCCTATTATCTAACCTATGGAGTGCTGGGCGTCGGTGTTTTCAGTCTGCTCATGTCAGCAATCAGCGTTACTCTTTCCCGCCAAGGCAAGAGTAAGGGTTTCACTGCTAGTGAACTGGCTGCCAAATTAATTGTCTACGGCGGATTTGCCTGCATTATGACAAATGTTATTTTCCGCCTGGCCCAAGTGATTTTCAAACTACCGGCAAAAGGTTTCTTAGGCGGCTTTTTTGGCTTGACATTTTTTTACGGGTATTTAATCGTACTTTTTGCCCTGCTTCTTTGGGTGGTTGCCGTGGATGAGGTGCGCATCTTTCAGGCCGGTGTTTTTTTTGCCACTCCCCTGTTTTTTATTACAGGTTACACCTGGCCCTTGGAAAGTATCCCCTGGTTTATGCATTTTTTGTATTGGCTTTGTCCTTTTACCCCTTTCTTAAACGGGGTCCGGGCATCTTTAGTCATGGGAGCAGGTTATCAGGTTGTTTTTAAATATATGCTGTGGGAACTGGCTTTAATAGCTGTTTATTTGCCGATAGTATGGCTGGTGTATAAGAAAAGATTAGTAATTTGTCGGAAATAATTCTTGAACCCATCCAATAAGAACTATATAATAAAATATGGAATACTTGGATATGGTTATTGCTAAAGGATAGTTTTGGATGAAGAAAATTTAAAAAAGTTTAAAAAAAGTTGCAAGATTTATGGGAGACACCTTGTATTTATATATGTAAGTACCAAATACATT
>JBMNTN010000033.1:0-21732 GCA_050945755.1 Bacillota bacterium
TATTACACGCACTTCTACAAATCCGAGATATACGAAGTACTAAGGTATATCAATGGATGTCTTGTTAATTGGGTTCGTAGAAAATATAAAAAGCGAAGGTCAAGGCGACGTGCTGAGTACTGGCTTGGTACAATAGCAAGGCGTGATAAGAATCTGTTTGCACACTGGAAATTTGGAATACTACCATCGGCTGGATAATGGGAGCCGTATGAGCTGAGAGGTTCACGTACGGTTCTGAGAGGGACTTAAGGGGAGGTTCCTTAGGTCTACTCACTTCATTCTTTTTGCAAAGACGAAAAGGTCAGCACAAAGAATAATGGAGCATATACTGCCGTACATTGAGAACCACTTACAACTCAAGGTGAACAGAACAAAAACAGAGGTTGCATACATTGGAAAAATCAAATTCCTAGGATATGGCTTCTATCCATCAAAGAATGGAATCAAGTTCAGGGTACATGCTAAAAGCATAAGCAAAATGAAAGCTAAGGTAAAAGAGATTACGTCAAGGAATAACGGACTCGGATACGAAAAGCTGAAACTTAAGCTCAAGCAATTCATAACAGGGTGGGTGAACTACTTCAAACTCGCGGATATGAAGAATCTGCTTAAGGCAACCGATGAATGGCTAAGGCGAAGAATACGCATGTACATCTGGAAACGGTGGAAGAAAATCCGTACCAGATATACCATGTTGAAGAAACTTGGACTTAGCCACAACACAGCATACAAGTTTGCCTGCACAAGAAAAGGCTACTGGCGGATAGCCAATAGCCAAATCCTTAATGTCACTGTAACCAATGCCCGCCTAAAACAGGCTAGCTACACATTTTTCTGGGATTACTTTAAAGCTGTCATGGTGTAAACTTGGGAACCGCCACTTGCGGAACCGCTTGAGTGGTGGTGTGAGAGGTCGGCTGCTCAATTAATGGGTAGCCTCCTACTCGATACCTGCCTTGGTGTTCAACCAGGTCAATAGATCCCAGTAAAACGTGGGCAATTCCAAAGCCAAGAACTCCCCAGCCGACAGCCGGATTACGGGAACGTAAAGCGAGGCCGGTCGCAGTAACTGCTGTACCAAGAATTGTTGGCATTAAACCTTCGCGCATATATATTCCACCTCCGGTTTTGTGAGAGTTGCTTTAATAGCATTAGTATAAAGATTAGGATTTATGTATAATAAAACATGTAAACCGTTTGAGAAAAAATTATAGATAAATTAATTGAAATTGTTTTGGGAAATGTGGTATTTTATTAAAGATAACTATGGGAAATTCCCGGAGGTGCTTCGTTAATGGAAAGCTATTTTGCTAAGTTACAAGAATACTTAAAGATGGATACAGAGATATCCTATGAAGAGTTTGCTGGATATTATGAAGATTATTTACATTTTTTGAATAATAACTACCAGCAATTGGATAAAGAAAATTTGATTAAAGGACGGTACATTTGTACTATTCTCCAGGCAAACAGTTGGGAACGATCAAAAAGGAAAAATAGTTTTGCCAAAAAGTATAAGAAGATGGCAGAAAAGACAAAATTTTGGTCTGAGGCAATTAAGTATCGTTTAGAAAAGGAAGGGATGACAGCTTCCGAGATTGAACAAGCTGAAAAAGCTTTACTTGAGGTTGATTAAAATAATTGCCGTTATTGTTAAGCGCAGCTTTTGTTGCGCTTTTTTTCGAGGAAAATATTTATTATACTATTACTGGGTTTTAGATTAGGAAAACTTGGAGGATTTTGATGCGTTTAAGAAAAATTCCAGGAATAGAAAAAAAGCTGGAATCTTATTCAAATCTTGTGGTTAACAATCCGCCTTTGTTTAAAAATAATTGGCAGAATTACTTTAGTAATTCATATCCGATACATCTGGAACTAGGCATGGGGAGGGGCAAATTTATTACTGCTCTTGCTGCAAAATATCCTCAAATTAATTTTATCGGAATGGAATACAAGCCGGAATTAATCTATAAAGCAGTACAAAGGACGAGTAATTGCCTGAGAAATGTGGTTTTTCTTTTATGGGATGTAAATAATATTCTGGCTGTGGTTGCTCACCGGGAGGTTTCAAGGATTTATCTTAATTTTTCTGATCCATGGCCTAAAAAGCGGCATGCAAAACGCAGGTTGACTCACCGGGGATTTCTGGAGAAATATAAGCAGGTACTTGTGCCTGGTGGAGACATACATCTTAAAACTGATAACCGGGACTTTTTTCAATTTTCATTAAATGAATTAGCTGATTGTGGTTTTTTCCTTAAGAATATTTCTCTGGATTTGCATAGTGATAATTTTTCAGAAAACATCACGACGGAATATGAGGAACGGTTCCTGGCATCCACGCCAATTTATCGTTGCGAAGCAGTATACCTGCTAGATAATAATTTGCCAAAATAAGTTTGCATCTGGAGTGATAATAAAATATTTATTATATTGGGAAGGAGTAAAGGGTATGTATATCAGTACCAGAGGTAATTATCCCAAAGCTACTGCGGCTGAAGCAATTAAAATAGGAATGGTACCGGGAGGAGGCCTTTTTGTTCCTGATCGAGTACCGGTTTTAAATGAAGAAGAGATATGGGAGATGACCGGTCAGACCTACGGTGAGGTAACGCAGACAATTTTAGAGCCTTTTTTGGAAGGTTATCAGGTAGAAGAAATTAGAAATATTATTAGAGACTCCTACTACTCCGGTAATTTTGACCATGAAGAAATTGCCCCTCTGGTAAAGCTGGATGAGGGCGCCCATGTACTGGAGCTTTGGCACGGACCGACTGCCGCCTTTAAGGATATGGCACTACAAATTATGCCAAGGCTTCTTTCCGCAGCCCGGGAAAAAACAGGTTCAAAAAAGGATATTGTAATTTTGGTGGCAACATCAGGAGATACCGGAAAAGCAGCTTTGGAAGGGTTTAAAAATGTACCGAGTATAAAAATAATAGTTTTTTACCCCCATGGTGGAGTGAGCAAGGTGCAAGAATTGCAGATGACTACCACTGACGGGGATAATACTTATGTGGTAGCGGTTAAAGGAAATTTTGATGACTGCCAAACCGCCGTTAAAGAGATTTTTGCCGACAGGGAATTTAATGATCTCCTGGAGCAGTACAACATGGAATTTTCCTCAGCTAACTCCATTAACTGGGGACGGCTTTTACCTCAAATTGTTTATTATTTTTGGGCGTATAGCAGGCTCTTAAATAAGGGGACAATTCTTCAAGGAGAGAAAATTAATGTAGTAGTTCCTACCGGGAATTTTGGTAACATCCTTGCCGGGTATTATGCTTATTTGATGGGGCTTCCGGTCAAGAAATTTATTTGTGCTTCCAATGAAAATAAGGTTCTCACCGATGTAATCAATACCGGGATTTATGACCGGAGAAGGGACTTTATTAAAACCAGCAGCCCGTCAATGGATATTTTGATTTCCAGCAATTTCGAAAGATTTCTTTTTGAAATTAACGGTCATGATAGTAAAAAAATAAACCAGTGGTTCACAAACTTAAACGAGGAAGGAATTTTTTCCGTCGATGACTCAACTCTGAAAAAAATACAAGAAATTATGGCAGGGGATTTTGTTACGGAAGAGGAAACCCGGAATATTATTAAAGAAGTCTTTGAAAGTATTGGTTATCTTTTAGATACCCATACTGCCGTTGGGGTAAAGGTTTATAAAAAATATGTGGAAAAGACCCAAGACCGCACCCAGACGGTGATTGATGCCACTGCTAATCCTTATAAATTTAATAAAGCTGTATTAGAGGCCATTGCCGGACCAGATGTAGTTAGTGGCAATGAGTTTGCCCTGGTTGAGAAACTCCACCAGGTGTCCGGGATGGAGATTCATCGAGGACTTTCCGGTCTCAAAAGTAAGAAAGTGTTACACAGGCGGGTTGTGGAAAGGGATGGATTAAGAGACGTGATCAAGGAGATTCTTAATTTATCGGAAAGATAGACGTGTTTTAGCGTGGACTCAAGAACAACTGCCGGATAATAATAAACTATTTTTCTCAAAAACCATTATCCGAAAAATTGGCGCTTGCTAAAGTGGTGAATATGGAAAAGCAGCCTGTACAGGCTGCTTTAACTGTCTAATAACTGTATTGTTTTTGTTTTTGGTAGCAGTCACGGCAGTATACCGGTCTGTTGGAACTGGGTTTAAAGGGAACCTCAGTTTCTACGCCGCATTCTGCACAGACAACCGTAAACATTTCCCGGGGTTGTCTATTATTCGTACCTCTTTGTCTTTTGCGGGCTGCACGACATTCTGGGCAACGAGCGGGATCGTTTTGGAATCCCTTTTCTGCATAGAATTCTTGTTCGGAAGCTGTAAATGTAAATTCGTTCCCACACTCTTTACAGGTCAATACTCTGTCTTGAAAGGCCATTCTATTTAACCTCCTTCTTTGGGGATTTCCTATGTTTCATTACCCGGGGTAGTCTCAATCCAAAGAAGGAATTGGGAATCGACCTAGTAAATGTAACAATAGGTAACTATATTATACTGGTGCTAAAAACAAATTGCAATCAATTTTTCCTTGATAAAAATTTTATTTTATATATAAAATTAAGGTGTGGAGCAGGGTTAACTTGGGGTATTAGATTAGAGAATATTGAAAATCGAATTATACCGTGATATAATGGCTTGAGCTTTAATATTATTTAGGAGGTTCCGCATGATAGGCAAAGTAAAATGGTTCAATGCAGAAAAGGGTTTTGGTTTCATTGAAAGAGAAGCTGGCGATGACGTTTTCGTACACTTCTCCGCTATTCAGTCTGAGGGCTTCAAAACATTGGAAGAAGGACAATCAGTAGAGTTCGAGATTGTCGAAGGTCCCCGCGGCCCTCAAGCGGCAAATGTTGTCAAATTGTAATCAAACAAACAAAGTCACCAGCTTAAAATAAATTTTTTTGTTTGGATTTATGGTTTGATGACAAAAGCCCCGGCACTTGCCGGGGCTTAGTTATATAAAGATTTGTTTACCGAATCAACTTACATACTGTTTATGGTTCGTTCATAATTTGGTTAAAAACAAACTAAATCGGCTTTTTTTGATTGGTCAAAATAAAGGCTAAAACATTGGTAGAGGTGCTGCTGTGGGAAAATATATTGCTTTGTTGTTTGCAGGCTTGGTGGGAATTGCTTCCGGTATTCAACCGTCCATTAATGCGGCTTTGGGAAAGTTTATCACTCCTAAGGGAGCGGCTCTGGTTAGTTTTGTCGTAGGTTTAATTGCCTTGGCGGTGATTAATTTATTTTCGGGAACGTTTAGCCAGATAAAGGGGATATGGGCTGCACCTTGGTATCTTTGGATTGGAGGATTGTTTGGAGCTTTTCTTGTTTATGTCAGTATAGAAGTACTTCCCATAATTGGGGCAGGGGCGATGATGAGCGCGATTCTATCCTTACAGCTCATTACCGGGGTGATCATTGATCATTATGGATGGCTTGGCACAAAAGTAATTCCCTTTGATCTCTCAAGGGGGATCGGAGTGGTTCTTTTAGTAATTGGGGTTAGGATGATTGTTAGATAGCAGCCGATATGGGAGGCGGGAAATTTGATAGTCTTACAAGTAAAGGATCTAAAAAAGTCCTTTGGTATGCAGAATGTATTTGATAATATTTCCTTTACTTTGGAGGAAGGAGAAAAAGTAGGTTTAATCGGGCCAAACGGCACGGGAAAATCCACTTTACTAAAGTGTCTGACTGGAGAGGAAATCCCCGATGCAGGGGAAATTTTTGTTAACGAAAAAACTTCCTTTGGTTTTCTTTCTCAGGACAGTACATGGTCGAAAGATGCTTCCTTATTTGATGAACTGTTATCCGGGTTTGGTAAAATAATAGCAGATAGAAGAACTTTACGGGAATTGGAATTGAGTATGACACAAGCGCAGGGAAAAGAACTGGAAGAGCTGATGTCCCGGTATGCGATGGTAACGGAGAGATATGAACGTTCCGGGGGTTATGGTTGTGAAAACCAGGTGAGAAGAGTGGCAAAAGGTCTTGGTTTTCAAGATGATGAATTTGCCCAGAATGTTGAAACGATGAGCGGGGGACAGAAAACCAGGGCGGCCTTGGCAAAGGTCTTACTTAGTGAGCCTGATATTCTTTTACTTGATGAACCTACTAATCATTTGGATATCAGTGCGGTAGAATGGTTGGAAGATTTTATTTCCCAGTACTCCAAGACGGTATTGGTAGTATCCCATGACCGCTATTTTCTAGATCGGACAGTTAATCGTATTCTGGAGATTGACAGGGGGAGAGTTAATTCCTACCGGGAGAATTACCAAGGTTACCTGCGCCGTAAAGCGGATAATATGGAGAGTTACCGGCGAGCTTACGAAAAGCAACAACAAATGATCGCAAAAACAGAGGAGTTTATTCGCCGATATAAAGCAGGAGTTAAGTCAAAACAAGCCCGGGGGCGAGAAACATTATTAGCGCGAGTGGAGAGGATGGAAAAACCTATTACTCGGCAGACAATGAATGCCAGGGACTTAACCCCTGTTCCGGAGTGTGGCTATTCTGTTCTTGAGGTTAGTGGCCTCAGTCATAAATATGGGGAAAGAAAGATTTTTTCCGGTTTAAATTTCAACATTACCCGTGGGGAAAGAGTAGCTCTTCTGGGAGACAATGGCACGGGGAAATCAACAATCCTGAAGTCTTTGGTAGGGGAAATTATCCCCTCCGATGGTCGGGTGAAGATGGGGCCACGGGTAAAAATCGCTTATTTCTCCCAGGAACATGAGACACTGGACTCGAATAATACCGTTCTTGCTGAGATTATGTATTGCTTTAACAAAGGCGAGGAGGAAGCAAGAACCTTGCTAGGGTCTTTTCTTTTCCAGGGGGATGAAGTAGAAAAGAAAATTTCCAGTTTAAGCGGGGGAGAAAGAGCGAGGCTTGCCATGTTGAAGCTTTTGCTTGTTGGTGCCAATTTTCTTGTTTTAGACGAGCCGACGAACCATCTGGATATTCCGTCGAAGGAAATTGTTGAAGGTTACCTGGCTGATTTTTCCGGCACCATTCTGGTTGTCTCCCACGACCGGTATTTTTTAGATAAGGTGACCGAGCGGATATTGGAACTTTCTGATGGGGTGCTGACGAATTATCTGGGAAATTATTCCTACTACCGTTTCAAAAAGAAAGAGGCACTGGCTTCTGAAATAAAAGAGCAGGTAAAAAAGGAAACGGATTCTCGCATACAGAATCCTTCTCGCCAGCAGGAGCGGGCTTTAAAAAAATTAGCAGGTGAGCTCCAGGCTGTGGAACAAATGCTGGAAGAACTGGAAGCGGAAAAAGAAGAAATGGTCCGGCGCCTAGGAGACCCGGCAAGTTATGAAGACGGAACGGAAGCCAAAGCACTGGTGGAAAGTTATGATCAGTTAGAAGAAGAAATATCCCAAGTATATGCCCGATGGGAAGAGCTTATACTGGAACAGGAAGAGATGCAAAGTTAAGCAGCAGTGGAAATCCTCATTGCTTGGATATCGACTGGCGCTGGTGCCGATATGCAAAAGAGCAAGGCATTAAAATTTCTATTAACCCGGATGCCCATAATACCTTTGAATTAGGGTATTCTTTAGTGGGGTTGGGGATTGCCCGTAAAGGATGGCTGGAAAAAGAGGATATCTTAAATGCCATGACTCGGGAAGAAATAAAGGATTATTTTAATGCTGGTTCTTAGTATTATGTAAATGCTTTTGCGGTTAGTACATTCCCTTCTTATGTTCGCAGGAACAACCGTCCGGATGAGCTTCTTTTGTGTTAACGGGTTTACATTCCTCCAACAAAGGTCTAAGCTGGGCCTTAATACCTTCAATATATTGGCGGCGGACTTCTGCCTGCTCCTGTTCTTCTTCTTTAGTCAGTCCTTCTTCTCTTTTCTTTTTTGCTAAGTAATTAATACGCTCAATCAATTCTTTTGTAATCATTATCAGACATCCTTTCATATTTTTCCTAAAACTTATTATATACTAAATTGGTTTTAAATACTCGAAAGTTAAACCAAGAATATTTTCACTGACCTAGGACTGTATAAGGCTAACCGCTAAGTTTTCTGCATAATAATTTGTCTCCGGTAAAACCTATTTGTAATTACATTTTTGGAGGTTTAGCATGAGTGACATTTTCTATGATTTTCGTCCGGAAATATCCAGTTCCCATTTAGATCGGCTTGAACGTAGTCTGCCCGGTATCAACGGGCATGATTATGTGACAGTAATTATGGAAAAAGAGGATGCTCATGAAGCGGATTCTATCGTGCGCATCTTATCTCAAAACGGATTCCGGATTGAATCTAAAGGTGCCCTGGCCACAGAATTTGCCATTACTGCCAAAAGGTTGATGCACTAAAAATAAGTACAAACAGTTATCCAGAAACCATAAAGCTCCAGGATAACTGTTTTTTGATTCTTAAAATATTTAATGTTTCAAAAGGGTAAATGCCGGTTTTATTTTTCCCACAATTATTTTGCGCAGGTTGGTGACAGCAGGTTTGTGCATTTTTTCTAAATGACTTAAGGCTTCGGCGCTGAGCATTCCTAATTGTTTTAACACTTCAATTACGACAGGAGAGAGGGGGCGGTTTGAGCCGTCCTCAATTTTTAAAGCAATACCCAATCCTTCTTTTACTAGAGCCATACAGTAGACTGCTTCTGCTCCGGCTTTGGCAAGGACTGTCCCCGGTGTGTTTTCCATTAATTCCGTACATATTCTTCCGGTACCTGCGACCATGTCCGGATGCTGCAACATGGCATTTGTCACATAGTGGCAGGAATCCTGACGATAATCGGGAAGCCCGAAAGGATTTACAAAACGGGCAAAAATACGTGCCATAGCAGATAGCGGCATGCCAAAGACAGGAACGCTGCAACCGTCAACTCCAACGTGGATTTGTTCCGGTTTAATGCCGCTTAAATTACTAATGGTCTGCAGATTTAATTGCTGGACAGGATGGGAAATGTCTAAGTAGTTTTCATGGGGCCACCCTTTGAAGACGCACATAGCCAGCATGGCAGCGTGCTTCCCTGAACAATTATTATGTAGTACAGTAGGTTTTTCCCCAGCCTCAGCCAGTGCCTTGGCAGATGGTTTATGAAACGGAGAATGGACACCACACTGTAAGGCGGTTACCGGCAGGCCGATTTTATCAAAGATGCTCATAACGGTTTTGATATGATGGGGTTCCCCACTGTGTGATCCGCACATAATGGCAATTTCCTGTTCTGTAAAGCTAAAATGACGGGCGGCACCGGATTCTACCAGGGGGAGAACTTGAATTGGTTTTGCCGCCGATCTGATGAATGTTTCTATGTTTGGATCACCAAAACTATATTTCAGATTGCCGTCAGCATCAACAACAGCAATATGCCCGCGGTGCCAGCTTTCTACAATTGAACCTCTGGTTACCTGGACCAAAACATTATCCATTGATATACCTCCTATTTTAACCTATAATCAGATTACCATATATTAACACCTCAGTCAAAGGTTCAGCCAAAGAGATTTACAGGAAGTCTATGTCTGATTGTCGAATACTCCTTTATATCGTGGGTGATTTAACTATCCGGAAACTGACCATTGTTATGCCCGCCAATCAAAAAATGATATTAAATTTATCTGAGGGGTGATTGTAATGGTTGTAGGTTTATGCACTTATGAAATGCACCTGGCTGCAGCCCAATCTCTGAAAGATAAAAGGAGGGTTCTAAAAAGCGTTATTGATCGAGTAAAAAACAAGTTTAATGTTTCCATTGCTGAGGTTGACTACCAGGACAGTTGGCAGCGGGCGGCTGTGGGGGTGGCTGTGGTCAGTAACAATTCTATCCACGTTAATCAGGTTATCACCAATGTCACTAAATTTATTGAAAACGCAAATGACGAGATAGAAGTTACCGATGTTCTTGTGGAGATTATATAGTGGACAAAATATTGTCAATCTTTTGCTGTTCTTTTAAAACCGGAACAAAAAGATCACCTTGTTTTCCGAGCAGGGTAGGTACATTTCTTAAATGATATTTTTCCGGGTGTACCTGCCCTTTTTCAATTTCTTCCCATGGAACGGGAAATGAAACAGGTGCCCCCGGCCGGGGACGGACACTGTAAACAGAGGCAATCGTCTTTCCACGGGCATTTTGCAAATAATCAACATAGACCTTTGGCCCCCTTTTCTTAACCGCGCGCTCCGTTGTAGCAATTTCCGGGAGCACTTTTTCAATCACCCGGGCAATGAATCCGGAAGCTTTTTGGACCTGCTGGAAACTATAAATAGGTTCGATGGGAACATAAATATGGAGCCCACTGGCACCGGATGTTTTTGCGTAACCTTTTAGCCCGAATTTCAGCAAGCACTCCTTAATTAACGGGGCAATCTGTAAAACTTGATGCCAGGTTGCTCCTTCATTGGGGTCTAAGTCAAAGACTATCACTGATGGACAATCAGGTGTCCGGTAAGAAGAAAGCCAGGGGTGCATTTCAATACAGCCGAGATTTGCCATCCAAAGAAGGGTGGGGAGATCATGAGCGAGAATATAGTTAATGTTTTTTTCTTCGGAGACTATGGGAACTGTTTTTATCCATTCCGGAGCGTATTCCGGGCAGTCTTTTTGGTAAAAACTTTTCCCCCCGATACCGTCGGGAAACCGTTTCATTGTCATCGGTCTTTCCCATAGATGAGGAAGCAGATATGGCGACACCTGGCGATAGTAATCAATTAACTCTGCTTTACTGATGTTGTCATCAGGCCAGAGGATTTTTTCCAGATTGCTTAAGGTAATTTCTTTTTTTTCAATTGTCACAGGGATTTTATTCATTTTTTTCTCCCAAAATTTTAGAAAGAGTGCATTCTTTAGGATCCGTAAATGTGAAACCTTTGATAACCGGCTGGCGTAATTGTAGATCATTAGTAAACTCCATAAACTCAACTTTCACTGTTAAAGACGGATGCAGCCAGCAGCAGTTTTTAAAATTTGGCACAGAAGGGGCAAACGGCGTGTCCAACCTGGTAAGAACGGGAAAGTGCTTCAGCAGTGTTTGGGTTTCTTGCTGGGACAATCCCGATCCTACCCGGCCTAAATAGTGGAGCTTTTGATTTTTATAAGTGCCAATAAGCAGGGATTTTAATCTGCCACCTTCTTGAATGTATCCACCTACGACACAATTTATATCCCGGCGTGGTTTGATTTTTTTCCAGGAACCATGTTTTTTTCCAAGTAAATAAGGGCTATCGATTTCTTTAGCCACAATTCCTTCCAGTCCGTGGTTAATTGTAATTTCGAAAAAATTTTTTCCATTTTCAAAAAAACTTTCCGTTAATTGGACTAACTCTGATCGCTCCAATGTCTTCTCCAAGGTATCGTTGCGTATTGTCCAAGTGTTGGAGGTTAAATCAGTATCGTCCCGGTATAAAAGGTCGAATACCATGTAGGTGACAGGAATGATGGCTGCCTTGATTTTTTTCGGGTCAGTAACCAAGTCCCGTTGCAGGATGCGGGAAAAGCTGGGCCGCCCGTTTTCCAGAGAAATCATCTCCCCATCTAGGATGGCATTCCTGCTTTTCAGCATTTTTTTAAGCATTTGCATTTCGGGGTATTGGGCGGTTCGATCCTTTAATTTGCGGTTTTGCAGACGCACAGTATCTTTGTTCACGAAAGCAAGTATTCTCACCCCGTCCCATTTTACCTGAAAAGCATGAGTATCGCTATTGAAAGGATGCGGGAAGTAGTGAGGTTCCATGGGTTTGATCAAGGAATGAAACATAGTTATGTCGCCGCTTTCTTTCTCCGTTTGGTTTTCTTTTCCGGTACCTTTTCTTCTTCAGTTGCTTTTAAGCTGGCCTTTAATGCTTCCATTAAGTCTACTACATTTCCGGTTCCTTTGACCGGTGGGGTCTTTATCTGTTCACCGGCGACCTTGCTTTCAATTAAATTTAATAAAGCTTCCCGGTAACTGCTTTTGTATTTTTCCGGTTGAAATTCTCCGGAGAGGTTTTTAATCAATTGATTGGCCATTTTAATTTCGTTTTCATGAATGTCGACATTAATATTTAACTCCGGAAGCATCTGGGGTGAGCGAATTTCTTCGGGGTAATACATAGTTTCCATCATTAGGGTGTTTTGGTAGACACGTAGGCAGACGAGATTTTCCGTGCTTCTGATCGTTACTTTTGCGATGGCGATTTTTTTCGTTTCCCCCATGGCCTGTCTCAGTAAAGTATAAGCCTTCTGCCCTCCTTCCGCCGGAGCGAGATAATAGGGTTTGGAAAAATAAATGGGATCAATTTCCGATAGGTCAACAAAATCAATAATGTCAACTGTTTTAGTTGTTGTCGAAGGTAAATTTTCTAAATCCTCTTCGTTTAAAATAATAAAGCGGCCTTTCTCATATTCATAACCCCGGACAATTTCCTCCTGGGTAACTTCTTTGTTGCAAACAGGGCAGATCTTTTTATAGTTGATAGGTGAGTTGCATTCTCGGTGCAGGTAGTTAAATTTTACTGATTTATTTTCTGTGGCCGGAAAAAGTTTTACCGGAATATTCACCAGGCCAAAACTGATAGCTCCTTTCCAGATAGTACGCACGCTAAAATCACTCCTGATTCTTAGCAATTCGCTGCCGGAATTGTTGTAACTAGTTTCCCTCCGGTTGAAAAAACCATACAAAATTGACTTTACTTTGTTTAACTATTGCCGATATATTAATAAATGTTAGGCTTAGACTGTCGAGAAAATAAAAAACCCTTTCAGAGGAAAGGACCTTTTTAACAAACAAAAACACACCTGGGCAGATGTGTTTAGAGATATTTTTCTTTAAAGCGTTGGAGAAACACGCTTTTTTTAGTTTTTTGGGAAACAAGCTGTTTAATTGTATTGTAGGTTCGCTTGTAATACCCTTTTCGCCGACCGGTGTGATAAAAATGAATTGTTTGCCAATATTTGTAGGGAAAATAGAGCAGAATATAAATCAGTTTATACTCTTCCTTTTCCAAAGGTGTAATGCTGGTATATCCTTTGATAATATTTTCGGCAACTCGTAATTTCCAGTTTGACTGGCGCAGGTTGCGGCGCAGAAACTTGGCAATATCAATACAGCGCAAATCAAATGTCATGTAATCAAGATCAATAAGATGGATTTCCCCGTCTTGCCAGATGAGATTGTGATAAATAAAGTCATTATGTAAAAGAGCGGAAACATCCTGAGCCTGCCGGATGTAGCTGGGATAATTAAATTCTTTTAAGAGTTCTTGTGCTTTCCCGGCCTTTTGTAAGAAGTAATTGTTGTGTTCCAAGAGTAGCTTTGCCAATTTCTCTGGGAATAAACGGTTTGATACCAGGGATGGAACAGCTAAAATTTCTTGCTGATAACGGGCAAAATCATCTTCCATATGTCCAAGGCGGCTATAACGATTAAAGTCTTTTATAAGTTTGAAACCACGGGAAGCTTGATGGAATTGGGCCATGGAAACTGCTGCTTGATATTCTTGGCAGGGATCTGTCATGTCGCTTTCTTTGCCGTTTACCCATTTGGTTAAAATAAGATTAAAGTTTTCTTTGGGCAAAAAAAATTCACCATTATTAAAGGGAAGGTATTCTATCATTTTATGAAAATTATTTTGGTGGATGTAAGCAGCGCCTTTCGTAATAAATGTTAGACGATCAGGTTGAATAGGGGTCTTTTTTAAAGAAAGAACCCCCATGTTTGTGGATAATTTCCAAGCCTTGCGTACCGGCTCGGCTTGATATATTCTCAGATTTAGATTTTCAAAATCAGTGGGATTTAATTTATATCGTTCACAGAGTAGCTTTGCCGCTGCTGATGACTGTATTTTTGGTGACTTCAAACCTTTTGCCTCCTAGGAAAGAGTCTAATAGCACTATATGCCGGACGTAATGGCAAGGTGAGTCTCCATTTTTTGACTTTTCGAGTTGGTTTATCTATGTTAAAATAATGCACGAGGTGGTTTTGTGGCTATTTACCATGGGTTGGCCCGTATTTATGACGAATTGATGGCCAGCATCGATTATGAGCAATGGGCAGAGTATATCACGTCTATTGTCAGAAGGTCTGAAAAGGAAGTTGCCAGTGTTTTAGACATTGCCTGCGGTACGGGCAGTACAAGTATCCCCCTGGCGAAGCAGGGATGGCGGGTTACAGGTGTTGATATTTCTCTGCCTATGCTGCAGCAGGCCAGACGGAAAGCTGCTGATGCAAAAGAAGATGTATTATTTCTTCAACAGGACATAAGACAATTGGATTTTGTCAGAGAATTTGATTTAGTAACCTGTTTTCAAGACGGGTTGAATTATCTCTTGTCGGAAGAGGAATTAAATCAGGCTTTTCAGGGCATTTATAATTTGCTCAGCCCAGGAGGATTATTTATCTTTGATCTAAATCTTGTGGAGAAGTATTCCTTTAGTGCTTCCAACGAAATTAGTTTTATTGATATGGAAGAATACTCTTTGATTTATGAAACAAGCTATGATCCAGCAAACAGGATTTGGGAAATTAAGGTTACTGGTTTTATTCGAGAGGAGCAACAATATAGTAAGTTTCAGGAGATCCATCAAGAAATGCATCACCAACCGGAAGATGTCGAGAAATCTTTAGTTAATGCCGGTTTTAATGTGAAGGATAAGTTTTCAGCTTTTACTTTCGACGCCCCTCAACCTGATGACCGACGGATTTTTATAGTTGCCCAGAAAGATGAAGGAAGGGAATAAATTGCATATTGTGCTGGTGGAACCGGAAATCCCGGCTAATACAGGCAATATTTCACGTACTTGCGCCATCACAGGCAGTTCCTTGCATTTAGTCCGTCCACTGGGATTTTCAGTAGATGATAAGCACCTAAAACGGGCTGGATTGGATTATTGGAAATATTTAGACCTGCATTATTATGATTGTTATGAAGAGGTTAGGAAAAAATATCCAGATCATAGATTCTTCTTGGCCACAACAAAAGCTGGGAAAAAATATAGCGATTTTTCTTTTCAGCCTGACGATTTCCTTGTGTTTGGCAAAGAAACAGCCGGCTTACCTGTTGAATTGATCAAGGCTAATAGGGAAAACTGCATGCGTATTCCCATGGGAGTCCAAGAGCGGTCTTTGAACCTTTCAAACTCTGTAGCGATTATTCTTTATGAGGCTTTACGCCAGCAGGGCTTCCCGGGTTTAAAATAAACGGTATTAGCATTAGATGTAATTATTATTCATAATGATAAATCCCTTTTCCGTCATAGAGTATAAGCAAAGCAGTGTTAAATTTTGACTACAAGGTTTGGAATAGTAATATATAACTTAGGAATAAAGGTTGACAACTGCATGTCTCTGGAGTAAAATTTAATATGCTCGGGATGTGGCTCAGTTTGGCTAGAGCGCTGCGTTCGGGACGCAGAGGTCGCAGGTTCAAATCCTGTCATCCCGACCACTTATAAAGACTTATCAGGTATTTCAGTATAGTGCTGAGTACCTGTTTTTATTTTTAGCCTTTTTACTTATCACTTGTCAAAAAAATAACAACGTTTCTCACCCTCTTTTTTCAGTGGAGGTGGTTATTCATTCGATGTTAAATCAGTTTTATACTCTTGGTGACTATGGTGAAGCCCGTTGGGAAGAAAAGAAATCATTATTTATCGCAGGTGCCTCCCCTGTGGTGAGTGAAGCAGAAGCCATTGAATTTATCAATGATATCAAAATCAAATATAATGACGCCCGGCATCATGTTTATGCCTATGTTATTGGGGAAAACAATGAGATCCAGCGTTTCAGCGACGACGGAGAACCTGCGGGCACCGGTGGCCGACCTGTACTGGACGTGATAAGAAATTGCCGACTGAAAAATACCATAATTGTTGTGACCAGGTACTTCGGAGGCATTCTCCTGGGGACAGGCGGATTAATCAGAGCATATGGCAAGTCGGCAGCTTTGGCTGTAAAGAGTGGAGGAATTGTCAAGAAAAAACTATATCGGAAAGCAACTATTTTTCTTGAATATGGGGAACTGGGCAAAGTACAAAACTTCCTTGCTACTCAAACTGGTTGCCGAATAAAAAATATTTCATATACGGATAAAGTGACAATTACCTGTCATATAGAAATCCAACGGATCGGACAGGTGGAGAAGTGGCTTAATGATTTATATCGCGGATCGGGGAAAATTACTTTTCACGAAAATTTATATGAAACAGAAAAACTGAACAGGGAATGAAAAGTATCCTTCCGGGTAAAACTAACCAGGGAGGTGCTATATTTTGGGACAAGATATAAAACAGTCAAAGAAGAGTAAAATGAAAAAAACCAGTGATGATATGGAAAAGCTAAAATTGGAGATTGCCGAAGAAATTGGTTTGTTAGACAAAGTTAAAATTCACGGTTGGGCGGGATTAAGTGCTGTGGAAACCGGGCGGATTGGCGGACTGCTGATCCAACGAAAAAAACGGCAAGGAAATTAATGGAACCGAAATATATAAAATTTCAGTCGGGTTTAATCGGAAGAGGAAAGGCCTGCAGCAAGACAGATGTTTCCGGAGCAATGACAGTGTTTTCAACTTTTAATTTAAACATTTGTCCGGAGATGGTGATAATGCGGTCATTGATTATGCTAGGTATTAGGTAATAATCAGTTGTTAATATATCCTGCCCTTTTAAGTCGTGCAAAAGTTGTTTTACATGAGTTTCTATTTCCAAGGTTAATGCTTCTTGTTCGTAATGGGTAAAAGTGTTTTCCGGAAAGATAATTACCGGTTTAATCGTCTCTATCTTCAGCTTTTGACGGTCAATTTTTTCTTCCAGTTTAACTTTTAGGCCGGTATTTTCTTCTGTGACAGCGGTTATTTGATGTTCTAATTCCTGGTTGGTAAGGGTAAGTTCGTCAATTCGATAACCAAGAGCAGCGACCATTAATGAAGCTCCGCAGATTGTTCCTAACAGGAAAACAGCGAGCAATCTAAATAAACCAGCCAGCTTTTGACGGTTGATTTTGATGAACTTCATTATTTTCCACCTGCCAGTGATAAGATGAGCCATTGGCCGATGGAAGCTCCCATGTAAGAAAACACAATAAAAAGCAGTTGTTTGATTGCGGCACGGATTTCCCAATCAAAGATCCCAGAACCAAGGATTTCGATTGTTGAAAAAGTTCCCCCGATAGCAGCGACAATTGCCCAAATTTTAATGTCATTGGCGATGCGTACCATAGTTCTGAATGGTGGGATGTCGGCAAAAACTGCGGCCAATGAACCAAGAATTGATGCACCAATAACTGTTCCCAAGGATGTAAAAAAGATTAGAATTATTTTTTGCCAAAATGTTTCCATACTTCTTCCCCCCCTAGTAAGTTTATGGTTGAGGAAGAAGGGAAATAACTAAAAGGCACACCGTTTGGTGTGCCTTTTAGTTTATAGACAACGTTGATTTTTTAGATTTATTCGGAAGCAAGTACTTCCCAGACTTCAGGGTCTTCCATTCCAAGGCGCCAAACAGCAAATCCCCCAAGATTATATTCCTGAGCCAATTCCATCTTGATGCCAAAACTAATTGCATTTTCAAACCATACTTCGTGGGATTGGCTATTGTCCATGTAAGTTAAGTAAGGAACCATACTTGTTGTGTCAAATCCAAATTCCCCATTGAAATTTTTCGCCAGATTTTGCACGTTTTGATAAGAAACCAGAGTACCTCTTTTGCCTTCAGGCCAGTCATAACCGTAAACCGGAATGGCCATTTTTATTTTTCTAGGCGAAATTTGGGTTATAGCATAATTAAGAACACGTCTTACCCAAGGGATGGAAGCAATCGGGCCAGGATCAGGGAAATCCATGTAGTGTTCATCTTGAGTTAATATCACAATCTGGTCTGAGTAATTTGCTAAAGTGCTATAATCATAAACACCGTTTAAAATGTTCGTTGGGTTGTCACTTTCTTTTGCCAGGACAGAAATGGTCACTATATAACCTGCCGGATGTAACCTGTTATATAGATCCCGCATGAAGATGTTAAGGTTTTGCCTGTTTTCCGGGGAGATAAATTCAAAGTCAATATTTACTCCGGCAAGACGTTGTTCCGCTACTAATTGTTGGATGTTGTTTACTAAATTGGTTCTCCGTTGAGGGCTGGAAAGTACAGTATCGATTAATTCTCTGTCAAACTTAGAACCGTCAAAATTATGAACTAATCCATATACCGGAATGCCATTTTGCCTGGTGAAATTTAATACTTGAGGGTTACTCCCGTTAACCACTTTCCCGGTTTCAGTAATGGGATACCAAAATGGTGCCAGTACGTCAATCTGCCGGAAGTTATTTTGCAAGCTTTGCCAGGCGGCCGGGTCATTTATATAGAACCAGATACTTTCTAAACGAGTCGAATCGGGAGCCGGGATAATCAGTACCTGCCCAGGGAAAATTTGATCAGGGTCGGTAATGTTATTGAGTCTTACGATAACATCTACAGTAGTGCCGAACCGCTGCGCAATCAAGAACAAAGTATCGCCGGGTTGGACCGTGTACCTGATGGTAGGACCGGGAGTTGGAGTAGGAGTGGGACTAGGAGTAGGACTGGGAGCCGGGATAATTAATACTTGGCCAGGGAAAATCATACTAGGATCGGTAATGTTATTGAGCCTTACGATAACATCTACAGTAGTGCCGAACCGCTGTGCAATCAAGAACAAAGTATCACCGGGTTGGACAGTATACCTGATAGTAGGACCGGGAGTGGGCGTAGGGCTTGGACTGGGGGTAGGGCTTGGGGTAGGAGAAGGAGTGGGACTGGGAGTAGGACCGGGAGCCGGGATAATCAGTACTTGGCCAGGGAAAATTAGGTTGGGATTGGTAATGTTATTGAGTCTTACGATAACATCCACCGTAGTGCCGAACCGCTGTGCAATCAAGAACAAAGTATCACCGGGTTGGACCGTGTATCTAATAGTAGGACCGGGAGTGGGCGTAGGGCTTGGACTGGGAGTAGGACTTGGGGTAGGAGAGGGAGTGGGACTGGGAGTAGGACTAGGAGCCGGGATAATCAATACCTGCCCAGGGAAAATTTGATCAGGGTCGGTAATGTTGTTAAGTCTCACGATAGTGTCCACCGTAGTGCCGAACCGCTGTGCAATCAAGAACAAAGTATCGCCGGGTTGGACCGTGTATCTAATAGTAGGACCGGGAGTGGGCGTAGGGCTTGGACTGGGAGTAGGACTTGGGGTAGGAGAGGGAGTGGGACTGGGAGTAGGACCGGGAGCTGGGATAATCAGTACCTGCCCAGGGAAAATTTGATCAGGGTCGGTAATGTTGTTAAGTCTTACAATAGTGTCCACCGTGGTGCCGAACCGCTGTGCAATCAAGAACAAAGTATCGCCGGGTTGGACCGTGTATCTAATAGTAGGACCGGGAGTAGGCGTAGGGCTTGGACTGGGGGTAGGGCTTGGTGTTGGAGAAGGAGTGGGACTGGGAGTAGGACTAGGAGCCGGGATAATCAGTACCTGCCCAGGGAAAATTTGATCAGGGTCGGTAATGTTGTTAAGTCTCACGATAGTGTCCACCGTAGTGCCGAACCGCTGCGCAATCAAGAACAAAGTATCACCGGGTTGGACCGTGTATCTAATAGTAGGACCGGGAGTAGGAGTAGGGCTTGGACTGGGGGTAGGGCTTGGTGTCGGAGAAGGAGTGGGACTAGGAGCAACAGGTATTAAGAGAAGCTGTCCGGCAAAAATCAAATCAGGATTAGTAATATTGTTTAATTCAGCCAGTTCTTCAACAGTGGTGTTAAAACGTGCTGCGATAGAAGATAAGGTGTCGCCTGGTTGAACTACATAGGGTCTGGTTGGACCTGGTGTTGGACAAATAACATCAAGAGCTGCCCATACAGCAGTATCAACAACCCCTGTGAGGGGAAGGGCCTGGGCTCGTTGCAAGTTGATCACAGCCGCTTCCGTTTGGGAACCGAAAATGCCGTCCACTCTCAGGCCTGCTCCGGTTTTGGCATTTAATAATATTTGCAACTGAGTAACGGCTCCGCCCGTGCTGTTGTCGGTGTCACCTCTTTTTAATAGGGGACAACGGTTTGTGTTATTAGGGACAACAATAGGTTGACCGGGAAAGATAAGCTCGGGATTGGGTATGTTATTGAGCCGAAGCAATTCCTCGACTGTAGTATTGTACCGAGCAGCAATTTTTGCCAGGGTATCCCCCGGCTGGACAATATAAAGTCTCATTCTTAAGCCTCCTTACTAGTGTCCTGGGATCCAGAGGGTGAAATACTTATCCTCACCTCCTTTTAAAAAGGGACTTTAAACATGTTAAAAAGCGTGTCATCATCTAAACGGCGTATGGAAAGAAGCTTTTTCCTTCTGTTCCATATGTCGCTGAGCATTATTTTGCATAAGATTTCTTCCATCTGGGGATGTGGTTTTATTAGGCGAAGAATTTTTTTAATTCTTTCAGCATTAAAATGTGAAAGGCCAATTCTTAGATAATTATAGTAGATGTGGTCCATGGAAACTTGGTAGGGATGACTTTTTCGAAAAATATGGGCGACCTCCACATTGGGATTAATGAGAACTCGATATCCCAATAACCAATATCTGAGGGATAATTCCACATCTTCGTGGCCCCATATTCTTAATCCCTCATCAAATCCCCCCAACTGTAAAAATACAGATCGCTTTACCATTGCACAACCACCGGGAGCAATTAGTGCTGATGATATGCCGTCCGGATGAGGGAGCCACCTAACCCCGAAATCTTCTGTTAATGTCATGCCATATCCGACAGCGTGCTTGTCAGAGGATGAAGTAATAGCCGGGGATACAATTCCAATCTCAGGTCCGGTAAAACATTCCACAAGGTGATCCAACCAAAAAGGCTGGACAAAAATGTGGGCGTCGCAGAAGAGCAGATATTCAGCCTGGGCGGAATATGCTCCTTGGTTTCTGGCACGGCAAGCTCCGACACCGCCTGAATTAATCAAATGGACTTTTTGACGCCAGACTTTTTCCTGCAAAAAACGGCAACAGCCATCAGTGGAACCGTCATCAATCACCAAAACCTCAAATGTCAGATCGGTGGGTGCCTCTAGGATAGATGAGACTGTGTTAAAAATATTGATCCCTTCATTTTTACAGGGAATGACAATTGAAATTTCCGGTGTCCCCAATAAAACTTCACCTCCCGAAAAACCTTCGGTTTATGTTATGATGCAAATAGCCTAATGTTTCCCTAAGACATGTTTGTCATCTCGTCCTTTTTATACTATTCAGAAAGTATAAGTTTATATAGTTTAGAGTATCAGTGTAACTAAAGCCTCCGCCTGCATCAGAGATTTGGCCCAATCCAAGTTTTCTTTATTTCCTTAAATTTTTATCCCAGCCAAGGTAAAAACAAAGAGGAGATAATAGGAATTTATTAAAACTTTGTAGAAACATGTTCAGGTTAAATTAGAATGGAGGACTGCAGAAATGAAAAACTTTGTCCACCTCCATATTCATACAGAATACAGCCTGCTGGATGGGGCGAGCCGGATTAAGCCACTAATTAGAAGGGCAAAAGAAATGGGCATGCCTGCCGTAGCGATTACAGACCATGGCGTAATGTATGGTGTCATAGACTTTTATAAAGAAGCGATAAGGGCTGGAATCAAACCTATCATAGGGTGTGAGGTTTATGTTGCACCGCGGTCCAGGTTTGATAAAGAGGCTAAGGTGGATGATACCCCTGCTCATTTGGTGCTATTAG
>JBMNTN010000034.1:0-20647 GCA_050945755.1 Bacillota bacterium
GGACGAAATGCCTGAACGGCCTTCCTGGACCAAGAGCTATACAGTGTCCAAGAACGATGCGGGGGAGAAATGGTAAACCGAAGCGCACTCCGCATGGGGATAATTCTTTTTCTGATCCTGACCCCCTGCCTGATATATTTCGGAGCAGGGGGTTTTGGCTCTCCGCTCTGTGCTGAAGGAGATCTTGACAGTGACGGGATAAGAGAGGAATATATTCTGGACAGGCAGACACTTACCGTGCGGGAAGGAGCAGAACTTCTCTGGCAATCACCAAAGGATTGGTCGGTTGATAACTTTGATTTGGGCGATGCCGATAATGATGGTACTGTTAATTTAGTTATCACCCTGTGGAAAACCGGGAATTTTGGAACGGTCCGTCCTTTTTGGGAGACCGGTGCCGATGCAAGTTACAAAAACCATCTGTTTGTTTTTAAAATGCAGAATAACACTTTTAAGCCTGTGTGGTGCTCGTCCGATCTGGACCGTCCCATTGTTTCTTTCGCCATCCGAGATGTCAACGGCGACGGTTTAGAAGAACTGGTGGTAGAGGAAGGGGAGTATCGAAAAATGATCGGAGAAAGGTACGCGCTTAATCCCCATGGCCAAATCCGGACTACTTTTTGGCAGTGGGAAGAGTGGGGCTTTCGAATGGTGCGTGAGTAAGCTGGAATCCGACAAGGGGAGAAAGGAGGTTTTCTGTTGCCATACCTAAAAGAAGTGCGATTCAATTGGGCTGCAGTACCTGACAAAAATGAATACCCATTCAATATTCCGGCTTTTTCCGGGGTAAAGAGCATTTCTTTTCACAAGAAAGTTACTTTTTTTGTTGGCGAAAACGGTTCGGGAAAATCTACTTTACTGGAAGCGCTTGCGGATAAATGTGGGTTTTCTTCTCAGGGTGGCGGGAGAAATAACATATTTGGGATAAAGGATGAGGATCTATCTTTAGAAAAAATATTGACATTATCATGGATGCCAAAGGTAAAAGGAGGATTTTTTTTAAGAGCGGAAACTTTTTTCAACTTTGCCGGCTATTTGGACGAGTTAGCCAATGACCCATTGAGCGGAGGGAAAGATGTTTACCGGCCATATGGAGGAGAATCTTTAAACCGGCAGTCACATGGAGAATCGTTTTTGTCCTTATTTCTGAACAGGTTTGATCAGAAGGGGATTTATTTATTAGATGAGCCTGAGGCTGCTTTATCACCGCAGAGACAGTTAGCGTTTTTAAGGGTAATACATCAGTTAGAGGAAAAGGGTAATGCTCAATTTATTATTGCCACTCATTCACCGATATTAATGGGATTTCCCAACGCCGATATTTATGATTTTGATTATAGACCGTTAAGGAAAATTGCTTATGAAGACACGGAGCATTATCAAATAACGAAAATGTTTCTCAATAACACCGAAGGTTTTCTGAAAAAGTTGTTAAGAGATTAAATATTGGGGGTTGCGAAAAGATTTCGGGTGGTTGATCGATAGGAAGTTGAGGTAATAAAATGAAAGTATATTATAGTTCCAGCCTATGGGGCAAAGACAAAGGACTGCCCGGGCTGGCCCAGAAGTTGAATTGGCAGTTTGCATACGGCGGAGCAAAGCACTGTATTCCAGCGATATATCGTTTTTCCAAAGGGATTGTTTTTGATGTGCTCACCTTTTTAGACGAAACAAAGCTGCGTGCGTATTTAGAAAAATATGGAACCATCGAGGGGAAATTGACGCCATTAGAGCGGCGCTGCGCAGAGCAAGAACATCCCTATCAGGCTGTACACTTCAAAGAAATATGGTTAAACGGGAAACGTGTGGAAAACGGCTATTCCTCCAGCAGTGGGATCAGTATACCCTGGGCGCGACCGGATGATGAACTGACACTTGTGCGCAAGACTTATTCCGCTCTCCTCAAGGAGACGGCTTGCTTTGCCTGTGCACGTTTTTGTGTGCCGTACCCGGAAACAGACGCCAAAATGCAAAAGCTGCGCCGTTTATTCAGAATGGAGAGAGTGAAAAACCTCAAGCTCTCTACCTTTCCGGTCCAAAGGTTTTTGCCATTGGATATCCATTTTGAGATGTCACCCCAAGAAAAGGAGAAAGTGATTTGTTTCAAACATCCCCGAACCGGCATCACACATACATTGTACTTCCAAAATGGAGAACTTGTGGAATTGCCCTTAGGTGCAGACGGAAAGAGGCGTATTTATGTCGGGGAGTTAATGTATGAAATCGAGCCTGCTTTACCTGGAGGGGATAAGTTGACGTTTAACAGCAGTTTCCAATATACAGAACCGCCGGAAGACAAATTCAGCCCTGCCGCAGCCTCATCTATCGGGATCATCGGGGGAGCAGACGGCCCTACAGCGGTTTTTGTTACAGCAAACAATAAAGAGGAAATGATTTCCCGCGGCCTACACGGATTACCGTTACATAGATGTTTCTCTGTGCCGGGTTTTCATCAGAAAGATACCTTGCATTTTGTCCTTGAGGGTATCAATAGAGAAATATATAAAAGCATGGAATTGGTTAAGGAAGCATAGGGAGGGTTCACTGACCCCTAAAAAGTCTCCTCTTCCACATTAGGGAAAAAGTATCTATTAAGCAGTGTGGTAATGATGATTCCTATTGTGGTATAAAATACTCTTAAGATGATATACCATAAGGTATTATCTATGTTTAAAGTAGGATCTAATGTGATACCCAGAAAAACAACGCAGCAAATAACCACGGCATTTTGTTTTTTCAATAAGGCACAAATGGAAATACCCAGGGTAGTGCATAGGGGCAGAATTACAATATACATTCCTTCATTATAATAGGGAATATATTGACTAGTATTAATTACGATAAAACCGATTATCCCGCCGATTAATGTGCCGATAAAGCGCTGCACGCTAATGGAGACGGACTTTTCCGTGGTTTCCCGCATACATACTATGGCAGCGATGGCTGCATAAAAAATATGCATTTGATCTACGGAAAAAATTAATTGTATTAACAAGCAAAAAAATACCGCCAAGACAGTTTTTATAGTTCTTAAACCAATCTTATATTTCTGAAGAATTTTCAATACCCTATTAATAACTTTTCACACACCTTTATTAATTTTAATATGCTAATTGTCGAATAAACATATATTTATTTGGTAAATACCCAAAGAACGCGGCAATTTCTCTACCAGCTTAAAATTTTTCAAATGGGTTTTATCGTATTATAAATGATAAATATTATTTTGTCATTAGGAAGCGGAGGGACAGTTCTCATGCTTCCTGTGACTAATAAAAGGAGTTTTTGGTTTTATAAGGAAATAATATTATGCAAATAAGTAATTTTACAGGGGGAGAGGCAAATGCAGAAAGAGGATATAATTAATTTAGCGGTAGATTTTGTTCAGAATTCCGAGGACAATATTATATCAAAAGAAATCGCGCTTTCAGAGAATGTGGTTGGTATGAGGATGTTTGAAGAACCGATATTTGCTTTTGGGGCGTCAGATGATAAGTTGTTTAATACATTCAAGGATCCGGCAATTATCGGGGAACAATTCATGACTCCCCTGGAATGGTTACCCTCGGCAAAAACCGTGATAGCTTTTTTCCTGCCCTATACTGATGCAGTTAAAGAAGGAAACCTGCGGGATATGTCCTGGCCTACGGAAGAATGGTTGCATGCGCGTGTTGAAGGCCAGGCTTTTATATTTAAACTTTGCGAGCATTTAAATTCTGCACTGATAAAAAGTGGATTTAATAGTATAATACCCTCCCTTGATAAAAGGTTTTGGTCCAGGACAGATTCAGTTGTAGTAGAAAAGAATCCGACATTTGGGAGCAATTGGTCGGAAAGACATGCGGCTTATGTTTGCGGCCTCGGAACCTTTGGCCTTTCCAAAGGGCTCATCACGAAAAAAGGAACTGCCGGGCGGTTTGGCACCATCCTGACAGAGTTAAATTTACCGGCTGATAAAAGGGAGTACGAGGATATTTATCAATATTGTTCTATGTGCGGTGCATGTGCCAAGCATTGTCCGGCGCAGGCAATATCAATTGAGAAAGGCAAAGACCATCTTCTCTGTGCGGAATTTTTGTACAAGACCAGGCAAAAACATCAGCCCAGATTCGGCTGTGGGAAATGCCAGGTTGGAGTCCCCTGTGAAAAAGGTGTCGGGAAGTACTTACGTACTTAATAAAACGGGAGTGGGTGGAAGTTATGAAAGGAATGAAAAACTTTCTTCTCGGAATTTGCCTTTTGTTGATACTAATATATACAGCTTTGCCTGCTTATGCAGCTAACATTCAAATCGAAGTGGATGGTATTGCTATTGCATCGGATGTTGCACCAGAAATGAAAAATAGTCGCACCATGGTACCTTTACGTGTTATCAGCGAAAACCTTGGAACTGTGGTCAATTGGTCTAATTCTGAGGTTACCCTCTCCAATCGAGATGTTAAGGTTCTGCTGAAACTAAACAATGCCGAAGCAGTGAAAAACGGAAAAACATTACTTCTTGATGTAAAACCATATCTTAAAAATAATCGTATCATGGTGCCTCTGCGTTTTCTTGCAGAGGCGTTTAGCTATGAAGTCAATTATAAAAACTTCGTTGTTACCGTTGACACAAAGTCACAGGACGAGAAGATCAGCGCAAGATACTGGCTCGGTGATACCGGAGAGAAAATCGTTGAATATTCTCTTAGAACTAATAAAGAGGGGAATGTGGATCTCTTGAATGACAGGGGGGAGACCATTCTTGTCGGTTTTGCAGAATATAATTTGATGTTGAATTTGATATTTGCCAAAAAAGATGGTAAATGGGGACTTTATGATAAAACGGGTCAAATGATTATTGAGCATATGTATGATGAAATATCTAATTATGAAATGCCTGATGGCAATAAAGCAAACGGGTTTGTGGGTGTGAAAAAAAATGGGTTGTGGGGAGCTATTGACCAGGAGGGAAACATCGTTATCCAGCCTGAATTTGAATATATAGAGTTAAACTATTATGAGGAAGTTGAACCATTCATCAAAGTAAAGAAAAACGGGAAATTTGGTTATTTGACCCGGGAGGGCCAACCTCTGGTTGATACTGTCTGGGATGCGGCCTTTATGGATGTGTTGAATGTGCCCGAAGATATTATTTTTGTGAAACAGGGCAAAAAATGGGGCGGCATCAGAGTGGATAATCATAAAGCCGCACCGGTTGACTGGAACCTGATCCCTTCCGAGGAAGCGCAAATGACCTTTAATAATTAGAAATTTGCTCACCAGGGAAATTTTTATAGAGAGCAAATTAGAGATGATATTTATTTTACCTATCTATCTTGTGAGAAAAAAAGTTTTAATTTACATTAAGCATTGGTATAGAATAACAGTTAGTAATGACTGAATATTGGAGGTATAAAAATGGACCATGTAGTTTATGTGGATGCGAAAGCAAAGGAATTAGAAGGACTTATTGCAGGAACAAAAACTATGGTTATATAAGAATCCGGTTTGCTACTCACTTATTAAGTAGACAAGACCATCGGAATCAATGCCAAGAGGCCTGCCGGGGAATTCCTTTTTATTACTGTTTTTAGCCTCAATGAGTTGGGTTATCCACTTGGTCTCTTCTTGCTTTTTTAATATCAGATATTGACCGTCCGGGGTCCAACCCACAATGTCCCAATATCTGTGGTCAGGTAATTCCAAGATTAAATCACCGGTAGGTGTCAATATTTCAATTCCGCCGCCTACTTTGCCTACTGCCAGGTAATCGCTATGGGGAGACCAGAACACATTAAGAGCATGTTCCTTAAGCAACCATTCTTTTTTTGTTTTCAGGTCAAGGATAAAAACATCAGCAGTTCCCATCTGTGCATCGCCAGCGGTGTTTTTAACTACGGCCAGTTTTTCCCCGGAAGGGTCATAAGACGGATCCATAGGCAGGAGAAAACCATTGCTATTAAATAGCCGGTAGCTAAAGTCTTCGATCACCTGCCATTCACCATCCCACCGATAAAATAAATCCACATTGGGCTTCTTCTCCTCTTGTTCATCCCAAGACACATAAGCTAGCCGGTCATCCGGACCAATATCAAAACCAATTATATGTTTCTCTTTAAATGGGTTTTCTAGATTCTCACCCTGGGCGGAAAAAATCTTGTTTCCTACCTGAACCCGGTCGCCCTTTGAGAACCATTTGACACTTGAGCTACCGCTTTCCGTTAAACAAACCTTGTCCCCACTAGTAAAATCATGGAGCCAGTAACGATAAACAAAAGCATCCCCAACACCGCATCCCAGCTCCCAGAAAACAGCACTGGAGCCGCAGGGAGAGACTACACCGCCTTCATAGCCCCCGGAAACCGAAATAATTTCAGTTTGTTTTTCTGTAGCAAGATTTAAGGCCTTTACGTGAACATCAGGTGTAACCTTCAATGAATGGAAGGGAAAACTTACCAGCACCCCATCTTCATCCTTTACCCCTTCAAAAACCAGGTCGTATGTTGTAGGTTCTCCACCAGGAGGAATAAACTTAAGCATTGCCTTTTTATCATTTAACCAGGTTAGTTTACACTTTTTTTGTTCTTCCATTTTGGTCAGTGCCTGAGCCAGACTTTCCTTATCTATAGGTTTGGTAAATTCCATGATTACCTCGGCATCTTTGGGGGAAGCCCAGTAGAACCCATATTCCTCCATTTTCAGGGAGGGGTATTGGGGCAGGTGCATTACCACTGAGGGGGCTGGAAAGCGTTCCAGGGTAACCATTATATCCTTACTCAGAGCCTTGGTGCCATTAGTATTCTTGGCTCCTGCCCTGAGGCCTATCTCTAAAGAGTTTACTGTAGAGGGGGAAACACGCACCCGCAGGGAATGCCGGTAACCTCTGTCGGACCAATCAGTAGTAATCTTTGTTGTCGGTTTTACTACTAAGTGATCCAAAACATCCGCCTCGTCCATTTGCTCTTTAAAGGAAAACGTCACCCATACATTGTTATCATTGGATACTTGATAAACACAATCTTCTTCCTCTGGTATGGCTACTATCCAGCCGCTATTCTCATTCTTACGGCTGTCATCAACGCTGATTTGGGGCAAAGCTATTGATGGAAGGGTTTCACTTTTTATATCTTCTTCAGTATTGGGGACAGCTTCACTCCCAGCGGTACTATCAGAAGTGCGGGCTGAATTATCTTGTCCCGCGCAGGCAGATAAAAAAAGGATTAATGCAACATAAACCAGAGTTAGTAGCTTTGACCTCATCTGTGGGCCTCCTTCAAATATTCACTTTGTATCGCCAGATTTATTTATTGTGTGGTATCAGCCGGAAAACTAAAAAAGTAGTTGAATACCATAACTATTGCAAAACCCCAATTCAACAAACCGTATACCTCAGCTTCCAAATACATTTACTGATACCTCCTTAACTCTTACAGACGGTATTATTGGTAATTAAGTTCCTCATGTACTCATTTATCCCTTGCCCTTAGAGCGGAACAATATTTAGGCTTTTTCCGTCTATCAAAGAGAGTCATGACTGATGGGAAAAATGCTAAATTATTTAATTTTCTCTCTCAGATGAATTCCTAAGGGAGAAATCTGAAAAAATAACACTTGATAGGGCCTATGAAGTAAAAATATTTATTTATAATAAAAGAAGGGGTGTTCATTATGGTTGGAGTAGAAATTGATATGGTTGTTACAGATAGTTTGAAAGCATTGGAATTATACGAAAAAATATTTGATATCGAGCGTGTTGAGGTTTCGGATTTACCCAAAGGTGAAAACGAAGTCATTTTTTCCTTATACGGAGTGCGCTTTCATATGTTGGATGAAAACCCAAAATTCGGGTTAAAAGCACCAAACCCGGATAATCCTAATACAATTTGGTTTAATATTCTAGTCCCTGATATTAAAGAAACATTTGCACAGGCGATTAGTGTGGGCTGCACAGAGGTACAACCGGTAACTGAAATGCCTGATTACGGAGTGTCAAATGCAATATTTACTGACGCTTTTGGCTATCAATGGATGTTGCATCAAATACACAAAGTAGTAAGTCATGAAGAACGCATCCGACTTTGGGAAGAAAAAAGGGATAGTTAAAAGCAGAAATAAAAATAAACGATAAAACATTTATAGTTGAAAATAGGAAGCTGCTTCCTTAACCAAAAACATCCTCATGTTGGTTCTTTTTCAGCAATAATTGTATAATCCACTCTAAAATAATTCCAAAGAGGATTGATAATAGAGAATTAACGATCATAGTATTCCGACCTTCTTGAAGTAAGGGGCTGATCTGAAAAGAGACCACCCAAGCTCGAATGGCAAACCAGACTATACCCCCATATATTGCTCCGCGTAAAAAATTATAATTCGTTTTAAGATATGGAATTAACAAAATATAGATTAGTCCAAGAAATATGCTGAATATGATTTCGAAAAAAAATGAATATGTTTGTTCAAATAAGCCTAGAGGATGCCTTCCTGAGACAATAATACTTGCATAATCCCAAAATGACTTTTCACTAGTCTTCAATACGTTGTGCAAGAATATGTCAGGAATATTTTTTGCAAGACCGGCGATTGTACCGGCTATTACCCCTTTGATAAATCTATCATTCAAAATAATCAGCCCCTTTTTTCGTTTCTCTTAGCCTAGCGATAATAACCAAAATACTCTAACGGATGGCTATTCTTTTACTGGTTTTTATTAAGTACATTGTTACTATGACCCCATAGGCACTATGAGCAATTAAATCCACAATTGCTTCCATCTCAGTGCGATGTAGGTATTGCCGTGGATTGGGGGAAACAAGATTTGGGATGAATGCTACATGAACTACCCATAAAAAAACAGAAAATCCGACTCCTTTAAGATAAGGGTAATCTGAGCCAAAATATTTAAATATTAGGACAATAAATATGCCTACAAGAGCTCCTGCGATAAAATGGGTGATCTCGCTGATCCCAAACTTAAGTACAGTTACTTTTGAAAACGGAAAAATAATTTGGAGAATATAATGTCCGGTCGTTGTGGTTCCAAGGGTTAGAAAAGCTACGCCATGAACAATTATATCTCCTATAATCCCAAACAACCCGGCAACCACTCCGCGTTGGATTGTATCCGGCATGGGCATATTACCTCCTCTAATAAGGGCACCGTGTTTATTATGGCCAATTTTTTTAGAATTTAATTGAAGAAATCAAGTCCCTGTGCTTCACTGAAGATTGATGGCTTCCTTTTTGCACCCCCTCCGGCATAACCCGCAGCCGTAACATTTTAAAGGATTGATGACACATTTGTCATTTATCGATGAGTACTCAATAGCGCCAAACTGGCAGAGCCTTTGACACAGCCGGCATCCAATACACTGCAGGGGATCCACCTTTGCTGTGTATTCGCCTTTAAACATGATATCCATTAAATCCTGGCTGACCTGAAGTTTATAGGCCAGGCAGTCGTGATCACAGTTGCAGATTGCTCCGATAAAAGGTGTTTTAAAGGTCCAAATAGAATGGACCAATCCTTTTTTATCAAAGTCCCGCAGGAGTTCTTTTGCTTTTTCTCTGCTGAGGGTCTCCAAATGGGTATTCAGTTCTGCCCACCCGTGGTTCAGCCCTAAGGGATCGATCCCCAATAATAAGCAATACCTGGCATCTTGCTTTCCCGTAGTCACACTACGGCAAACACAGGGTACCCGGGTAACAGATTGGACCATGTCCACAATTCTTTCCGCGTCTTCTAAGGATACAACCTGGCCGAAATGCATTTTTTTCATCCACCAGGTACCCATTTTTCGCACAAAACGGTAAGCAATTGGAGATTTCTCTTTGGCCCAATGCAGTTTCTTCAGATTATACCCGGCATTTTCTCTTATACCAAGCACAAACTGTTCCAAATATTCCTTACGTCCTTGTTCCGCAAACATTTCTTGAGAATAGTTCTCCATGATCTCATACCATTTTTTGCCTTCGCCATGTTTAATACAAAATTCACACAAACCAATTACTCCTTAGGTTCAGGGGAATATAATAACTATTTTCTCCATATACTGGTTGAATAATGCTTCACAAAGCCAGAAACGAAGTTACTCGCTTCCTTACGTTTCCCCTAGAAAACAGGATAATATTGTTCATATCGCGGGTTACAATAATTTAGTCAAGAAAAAAACCTTGGTAAAAACCCAAGGTTCTTTACTGTTTATTGGGCAGCTGAGTTTTATAACCGCTAAATACATCAAAGGCATCTCTGATTTGCGGGTTGGTTGCCACGTCAGCCTGGTACTCTCCCAGGTTAAACAATTCATTGAAAAACCCTGTATGCATTCCCTGGACTCTGTCCCGGTTATTGATTAACACATTACGCAGGTCATCATTTATTATCTCGTTTATGGCAATCTGGTAATTTACCAGGAGGTGTTTTTCATCTGACAGAATATCATTCAGCCGGTCTCTGAGGTTGACGTTTGCATCCTTGACTTTGGGGAGTTCAGGCGAAACGCGCTTGCCTATTTTCTGTACCCCGGTTTTAGTTGTAAGTGTTAATTGAGTATCCATTAGTGGATCTGGCCTCCTTGCTTTTTAACGACTTGGTCCACATAGTTTAAAAGATTTAAATAGTTTAGCCGGTGTGTATCTGCCGTATCGAAGAATATCTTTTGATGTCCGGAGTTACTTTCCTGATGCCCATATTGGAAGCATTTTTTAGAGGAAAGAAGCTCCCAGGATAATAAATCCTTTATATAGTTTAATTCTTTTGTAGAGACATTTTGCATGGTGCTAAACCTCCTAAATAAATTCTCTGAGTATTATCTGCAAAAATCCGAAAATAAACCATGATCCCATTACCCAAATTTTAGCGAGTCAGTAACTGGCTTACGGAGTAGTTACCTGTTTGTGGCAGTTAAAATTGGGATTATGTGATATAATGATTATCGAATAACTAGAAAAGGAGAACTTTTTTATGTTTATAAAGAGAATAGTAGAGATTGTAACAAGTGGGGAGGTATGTGCAAAATAATTCGTACATCAAACCTCCCAAAAGTTATAATCAAACTTTAGGAGGCTATAAAATTGAATCAAATAATAGATATGAAAAATCTTGGGCTTACGGAAAGGCATATTAAGGAGTCCGAAATTTATCAAGGGCTTATCATAGGCCGAATTTCCTCCCAATCTAAAAATTTATACAATGTTATAACAGAAACTAATGAACTGACCGCGGAAGTCTCCGGGAAATTCCGTTTTTCGGTAAGTAATCTCTTGGAATACCCTGCGGTGGGTGATTTTGTTATGGTGGATCGGAGTGATAATACAAGGGGAAACGGAATTATTCACCATGTTCTGACGAGGAAAAGCGCTTTCCAGCGAAAAGCCGCAGGTAGCGTTAATGAAGTCCAAATTGTCGCTGCCAATATTGATACTGTTTTTATCTGCATGTCCCTTAACAATGATTTTAATCTCCGTCGCCTTGAGCGCTACCTTTCCATCGCATGGGACAGCGGAGCCACTCCCGTCGTGGTACTGACAAAATCAGATTTATGTGAAGATATTGCGTCAAGGCTGGCTGATGTCTCATCCATAGCTATTGGGGTGGACGTACAGGTTACCACAAGCAGATCAGAAGATGGGTACCAATCATTAAAAAGCTATCTTTCCACGGGTCAGACTGTGGCATTTATCGGATCATCCGGAGTGGGAAAATCCACTTTAATCAACCGGCTTTTCGGTCAAAACCTATTTGATACCCAAGGGTTAAGAAATGACGATAAAGGCAGGCATACCACTACCCGGCGCGAATTGGTAGTACTACCGGACGGCGGGGTGGTCATAGACACTCCGGGAATGCGGGAACTGGGAATTATCAGTGCCGATTTTTCCAAGTCCTTTGCTGACATTGACGAACTAGCTGCCAACTGCGGATTTCGGGACTGTACCCATCATGGTGAGCCTAATTGTGCTGTAGAGCAGGCAATCAAGGATGGGATACTACCGGCAGAAAGACTGGAAAGTTTCAGGAAACTGCAGAGGGAAGCTAAATATAAGGGTTTGAATTCAAAGATGATTGAAAAAGAAAAAATAAATGAAATGTTTAAGGGTATGGGCGGCATGAAAAATGCTCGGAAATTTATAAAACAAAAGAACAAGAGAAAAGTTTAGAACAAAGTATTATAATGGTGACACTTATAACCTTTCCGAAACTTAATAGTTAGGAAAGGTTTTTTTCCACATATTATTAAAATACTAGCCGGGAAAAGAATGAATTTAATTTTATAAGATGTCTTAAACCATTAATGGTTTTAATAAACGGCTGATTAGTTTCAGCGGGTCATAGTGTTTGCTGTTGAACAACATATTTCCTAGAGGGCTGTTCAAGCTTTCAACTAATATATCCATTTTGGGGTTGTTTAACTTCTCCATAGAGCGCCGGAGAACCAGGGAATTTTCATAACTTTGACGTAAGGGCATAGTTAACTTTTCATACTCCCCCAGTCCACATAAATCATAGGCAGCATATATGCCGGTTAAAATGGAGGCAAACTGGCCAAAGCCTAAAAAGGGCATAATTGATCCAAAACAATTTCCGGTAAAAAAGGTATTGCCAATTCTCGGGTAGGAACAGATCCCAATAATATAGCCGGAAATTTTAAAGTTGTCAGTTATTCTTAAGTTCTGTTGAAGATCCTCAGAAACCGTTCGGAAAAATTTTTCCCATAATTGATTGAGATCAAGTTTTTTATTTTCCGGATATTCCGGAAAGGCAGTGACAATGTTGGCCTCTTTTTCGGAAAAGGGAATTAAATAACCGTAACCTTTTGGGGCCAGCCGATTATTGAGCCAAGCTCTCACTGAATATGGGTCAAAACTGCCCGCCACCGTAGCTCCTCTTAAGCAAACCGTCAGATCCTGCCGGTAATCCTGGATTTTAGATGCATCAGCGGCATCTCCGGTGGCAAGGATGACATGGGTAAATTCCTTTACCAGCTGTTCATAGCTATACCGGGAATTATAGATAATTTTACTTTTTACCTGACGGGCTAACTGGTTTTCAAAGGAATTTTTATGTCTTCCCCTGATATTTGTGAATCCTAAATGGCCTTGAATTACTGCCTGCCTATTTTCTGAATGAAAAATAGCCTTTCTTATATTGGCAGTGGGATGTAAAAAAATACCGTATTGTTCTGAAAAATAAGCCAGAGAATCAAAAACCGGCCGATTTAAGAGGGAAAGCAAAATTTCACCATTAACAAATCTGTCTCCGACAGTTTTTTTATGCTCAAAAATAACCGGAGAGATGCCATGCCGTTCCAAGGTAATGGCGCAGGTAAGGCCGGATAAACCTGCGCCCATAATTGCAATTTTAATGATGTCCACCTTCTGTTTTCTTTTAGTATGGACCTTTAAGACAGTGATTAAACGGACATACAGCCAAGAATTATTGGGAGCATTACTCCCATTCAATTGTTGCACAAGGCTTGGGACTTAAGTCATAGCAAACTCGATTAACATTGGGAACCTCTTTTAAAATGCGATCTGTGATTTTCAGGAGAATTGGCCAATCAATTTGTACGATGTCGGCTGTCATGGCATCTATGGTATTGATAGCCCGAATAATCACCGGGTATTCGAAGCTCCGGGCGTTATTTTTGACGCCTACTGACTTAAAGTCCGGGACAACGGTAAAATACTGCCAGACTTTTGTATCCAAACCGGCATAGGCAAACTCTTCCTGTAAAATAGCATCGGATTCTCTTACTGCTTCCAGGCGTTCTTTGGTGATGGCACCGAGGCAGCGCACGCCAAGTCCTGGGCCGGGGAAGGGTTGTCTGTAAACCATTGCTTCCGGCAGGCCAAGTTCAATACCGCAGGCTCGCACTTCATCTTTAAAGAGATGGTAAAGAGGTTCCACCAAGTCAAATTTTAGATCTTCCGGCAATCCGCCCACATTGTGATGAGATTTTACAATCTTGGCTGTCTTGGTGCCGCTTTCGACGATATCCGGATAGATAGTGCCCTGAGCGAGAAAATCAATTCCTTCAAGCTTGCGTGCTTCCTCTTCAAAGACGCGAATAAATTCAGCGCCAATGATTTTTCTCTTTTTCTCAGGATCTGAGACATTTTCCAGCTTTTTCAGGAAGCGCTCACTGGCGTCAACGTAGATCAGGTTAGCATTCATTTGATTTTTAAATACCTCAATGACGCTTTCCGATTCGCCTTTGCGCATCAGGCCGTGATTGACGTGCACACAGACCAGCTGCTTCCCAATCGCCTTGATCAGTAATGCGGCGACAACGGAGCTATCCACTCCACCGGATAAGGCAAGTAAAACCTTCTTATCTCCTACCTGCTTTTTAATCAGTTCCACTTGGTCAGCAATGAAGTTTTTCATATTCCAGTTGGGCGCAGCATGACAAGTATTGAAGACAAAGTTTCTTAAAACTTCTTTAGTTTCTGCTTCTGTTTCCGGCCAGCTCTCTCTTTTGTTTTCACACAATGCCTGCCCATGTTCAACAGCCAGGATCGGGTACCCTGCATCGTAGATATTCCGGTTAACGTCGATTTTTACCCCGTCGATAATGTTGTTTTTTCCCCCATTGATAATAATGCCTTTGATGTTTGGTAATTGGGACAGCTTTTCCGGTGTAATATCATGGGGGTGAATTTCACTATATACACCAAGACTGCGCACCGCTCTGGCAATGGCCGTGTTTTTTGTACTGCCCAAATCCAAAATGACGATCATATCCTGCTTCATTGTGCCCTCCCGAAATAAAGATTTTTCCGTTAGTAAATTATAGCATTCAAGAGTCAACTGCACAAGAAAACTAACTTTTACCGGGAGAGAGTCAGGGGCGGTCCGAAAACAAGGAAGCAGCGGATAGGACCAGTTTGGCCTGCTATATTTTTCAGGCTTTCTATATGTTAATTGTTTAAATCTCACGAATTATTTGAAGGATATCGAGTAAAGAAAAATGAACTATATTAATTATATCATTTGGAATATGTTGTAAGAAGTAATAGGCGTTGATTATATTTCTAGAGTGCTTTCCAGCATGGTTTAGGTAAATTTAAACTTTACACAAATAGCACATCCATGCATATTAATAGAGACCTATAGTCTCTTGTTTATATGCAAAACTTTTCATCTTAATGTTAAGAATGCCAGGTAACCAAGAAAAATAATCATGACACTAAAATAAAATGAGGTTTTAATCATTAATGTTACCTCCAGATTTTTTATTAATATTAAAATTTCCGATTTTATTAAAAATATACCGAGCGGTTGATATATTTTCTAGATAATTTAGGAACGATAATAAATGGAATATAAAAGGAGGCGAAAAGATTGAGTGTTAGAAGCATAAAGTTAAAACTTATGACCAATAGTGTAGCTGATTCCCGTGATTTATGCCGGGGCCTTTGGGCAACTCACCGAATGTTGAATGAAGGTGTTGCCTATTATTTGGACTGGCTTATTCTATTGAGGCAGGATGCTGTAAAAGAAGAAAATAGCGAGCGCACATTGGAAGATATAAAGGTAGAGTTATTAAAAAGGATCAAAGAACAACAGAAGCGGAACAGGTGGGATGGGAAAAATGCAGATTATAATCAAATTCTTTCTGTGTTACGTCAATTGTATGAATTAATCGTTCCATCTTGTGTGCAGAAAAATGGAGATGCACAATCTTTAGCTCGTAAATTTTTAAGTCCATTAGTTGATCCGGATAGTCAGGGGGGAATGGGGGTATCGAAGGCCGGGCGAAAACCAAGGTGGAAGAAATTGCGGGAGGTGGGCGATCCTAGATGGGAGGAGGAATATGCCAAAGACCAGGCGAAAAAAGCAACCGATCCCACATCAGCAATTTTGGAAAGTTTGGAGGGCTTTGGACTTAAGCCTTTATTTCCTTTATTTACAAATACGTTAACAAATGTGAATTGGCTGTCTCTTAGTAAAGGACAATTTGTTCGCAATTGGGATCGAGATATGTTTCAACAAGCAATTGAGCGTTTGTTATCATGGGAATCTTGGAATCACAGAGTATTGGATGAGAGAAGAAAACTGGAAAATAAAATTAACGAATATTATGACAGATATTTTGCCGGGGAAGATGATTTCTTAAATAGACTGCAAAAATACGAACAAGAGAGAGCCATGCAATTGGAAAGAGTTACGGGTAATATATCGGACACTTATCGGATCAGTATTAGTTCTGTAAGAGGCTGGGAAAAGATTTATGAGAAATGGTTGAAAAAGTCTTATCCAACTGAAAAAGAACTATGGGATGTAGTCAGTTCTGTTCAGCAAGATATGCCAGATGGTTTTGGAGATCCCCAACTATATAAATTTTTAACCCGAACTGAAAATCGTCCCATTTGGTCCGGAGGCAAGGAAAGGGCTACTTTACTAAAACATTATGCCATATATAATGCATTACAGGACAAATTAGAACGAGCAAAAAACCAGGCCACTTTTACGTGGACTGACCCTATTTATCATCCCTTATGGTTGCGACTAGATGCACGTGATGGAAATTTTTATACATATCTTATTAAAAAAGAGGGCACAGACTGCTATGTAATCCTTGACCGTTTGCTTTGGCCAAATGAAGATAAATGGGAAGAACGAAAAAAAATCACTGTACCTATTGCTCCTTCTCAACAAATTGAACGAAAAACCAGGAATGGTGGTGCCCAATATTTGGATCTCTTAGATAATCTAAAAGGGAAACAACAAATAATTTACCGGGATTATAGCTCTGAGATACCGTTTGATGGTGTTCTTGGGGGAGCAAAGCTGCAGTTTGAGAGAAGGCATTTGGAAAAATTTTGTGACAGACTGGAAGAAGGGAAAATCGGTCCGGTCTACCTGAACGTTTCCATTGATTTAAATCCTTTGCAGGAAATAAAAAATGGGAGGTTGCAAACACCTTTAGGAAAAGTATTAAAAGTTTATCCGACTGAATATCCTAAAGTGGTCGACTTTAAAGATGAAGAATTAAAAGAATGGGCTAAGAAATTCATAGAAAAACCAAACATAGGAGTAAATTCTTTGACTGAAGGTTTTCGCGTGATGTCGGTTGATCTTGGCCAACGGACCTCAGCTGCAGTTTCGATTTTTAAAGTAACTAGAAATAAGCCACCAGAAGATAATAAAATATATTTTGAAATAGCAAACACAGGTTTATATGCCACCCATTGCCGCAGTTTATTACTGAACCTTCCAGGGGAATCCCCTGACCGTAAAGTTGAGGAGAAGAGGAAGGAGAGAAATGAAGCCTTCCGAGCGGTTAGGTTTCAAGTAAGACTGCTTTCCCAAATTTTACGCTTACATACAAAAGAAACTAGAGAAGAGCGGTTGAGCGAGATTAAAAACATATTAAAAAGTATTACTGATTATCAACTTTGGGATAACAAGCTGAAGGAGATATGGAGGCAAGGATTCTATATATTGATTAATAAAGTAAATTACAGCAAAGATGAATGGAAAAAAGAGATTATTACTGTTCATCGAAAAATGGAAGCACAGGTAGGGGTAGCAGTTAGTAAATGGAGAAAATCATTAAGAAAAGTGAATAAAGAACGAAGGGGTTTAGCCGGTCTTTCCATGTGGAATGTAGAAGAGCTTAATCAAACCAGGAAACTTCTAATCTCTTGGAGTAAGCGGTCGCGAACTCCAGGAGAGGCAAACCGAATTGGAGATGAGGAAAAGTTTGGCTTACATCAATTGACCCATTTACAAAACTTGAAAGATGATCGATTGAAACAAATGGCTAATTTAATTGTAATGACTGCTTTAGGATATAAATATGATCAAAAAAACAACAGGTGGATGGAAGCTTACCCAGCATGCCAAGTAATTATGTTTGAAGACCTTTCCCGGTATCGTTTTAAAATGGATCGTCCTCGACGGGAAAATTCCCAATTAATGAAGTGGGCTCATCGCAGTATACCTCGAACTGTTCAAATGCAGGGAGAGATATTCGGCCTACAGGTGGGTGATATGTACTCTGCATTTTCTTCCCGTTTTTATGCTAAAACGGGGGCACCGGGTATTCGTTGCCGTGTGTTAAAGGCACAGGAACTTAAGGACAGTTTTATCAAAGAAAAATTAATTCAAGATAAGTTTATTAAAGAGGAACAATGGTCCAGGCTCCAACCGGGGGATATTATCCCTTGGAGAGGTGGGGAACTGTTTGCAACTTTAGACCCCAATGATAGGAACAAAATAATAAGTATTCATGCTGATATCAATGCAGCTCAAAATCTTCAAAGAAGGTTTTGGATGCACAGAGATGAGCTGTTTCGCATATCATGCAAACGCTTCGTTCAAAATGGAGAAGATATTTGTGTTCCGAATTATATGACCGACCGATGGAAAAAGCTTATGGGAACAGGATACTTTATCAAGGATAACAATCGGGATAAATTAGAAGTATATAACTGGGTGAAAATGGCAAAAATAAAAGTAAAAACTACCCCTTCTGAGGAAGTGCCGGATATCACCGATATAGAAGATATCGAGGATATGGAAGAGATTAAGCAAGCAATTGAAGAAGATTTGGAAAACAGAGGCGAATATGTAACATTGTTTCGAGATTGTAGTGGTACGTTCTTCCCAAGAAATCATTGGATTCCACAAACTCAATTTTGGTCAATCGTTAAAAGTATGATTGAGAAATGTATGCGTGAAGCTATCTTAACAATTTGAAAGAAGGGGAGCGGAGATCAATTAATGGCAGCCATCCCGGTTCGGATGTTAAATGAGTTAAATTACTGCGAACGACTGTTTTATATTATGCATGTGCAAGGTTTCTTTGAAGAAAGTCCCGATACGATTGAAGGAACAGCACAGCATCAGAGAGCAGAGGCACGTCGCAAAAAAGGCAGTATATCTGGCGAGGATATGTGGGGACAAGCTCCATTAAGTTTATATCTAGGCAATGAAGAATTGGATATTGTGGGAAAACTTGATGCTATTGCCTTCGAAGATGGAAATTGGGTTCCCGTGGAAGCAAAACATTCTTCTGCCCCGGACAGGCGGGAACTCTTTCATTATTTTGAATTTAGCCTTGCCGGAAACGCATGGCCTAATGACCAAATTCAATTATGTGCTCAAGGCTTATTACTGCGGGGGAACGGATATTGTTCAGATTTCGGTTATCTCTATTATAGAGGGAATCGAAAAAGGATTCGTGTAGATTTTACTGATGACCTGAGAAAAGCTACTGTAGCTTGTATTATGAAGGCAAGGGAATTGCAGTCTGTGAATATTATGCCAAAACCCTTGTGTGATTCTAATAAGTGTTTTCGTTGCTCCATGAATTATGTCTGTCTTCCTGATGAAACAAATTACTTAATTGGTGCGAGCACAAATTTAAGAAGAATTGTAACAGAACGTATTGATGGCGGTATGTTGTATGTGTCGGAACATGGAGCACGGTTGGGAAAGAGCGGAGAATGTTTGGTCGTTAATTACAAGGACGGTCGCACTGAAGAAATACCTATTAAAGATATTATTCATGTCACTTTAATGGGTAATGTTCAATGCTCTACCCAATTGATTCATAATCTTTTAGCCAGCGGAATAGGAATCAGCTACTTATCTTCTCATGGTAAACTGATTGGGATTACCATACCTCCTTGTGTCAAGAACATTTATTTAAGACAAAAGCAATTTGTAAAATTTCAGCACTCTGAGATATCTTTGAAGTTAGCTTGTTGGATTGTGTTTGCGAAAATATCTAACCAGCGAACTATGCTTAGGCGAAATGGGGTTCCAACGAAAAAGGTGCTTTCAGAAATGAAGGATTTGAGAGATAAAGCATTGGTTGCCCCAAATCTTGATACCTTGCGGGGATTGGAGGGAAGAGCCGGCCGTTTATATATGGAAACCTTCCCTGGAATGCTGAAGGAAAATGAAATTGATAATCATAAACTTATGAGTGGAAGAAATCGCCGACCGCCAAAAGACCCGGTGAATGCATTATTATCTCTGGGTTATACCCTTTTAGTGAGAGATGTCATGGCGGCATGTGTGGGAGTAGGTTTAGATCCGCTTTTTGGTTTTTATCACCGTATTGAACCTGGGAGACCGGCTTTGGTTTTGGATTTAATGGAACCATTTCGTTCATTAATAGTAGACAGTACCGTAATTCGGGTATTAAATACCCAGGAGATTACATTATCTGATTTTTATTGGGGTAAAGACAGTTGCCAATTAAAAAATTCAGGCAGAAATGTGTTTTTTTCTGCTTATGAACGTCGGATGCATGATAAGATAAAACACCCTCTATTTAATTATCAAGTAAGTTACCGGAGAATATTAGACTTGGAAGTTCGCTTGCTGGCCAGATTTTTAGAAGGTGAATTGGCAGAATATCATCCATTGACTACGAGATAAATATTGATTGTACGAGACAGTACCGGACAGGAGGAATTATATGCAGCGATATATATTGGTTAGCTATGATATTTCTGACCAAAAACGCTGGAGTAAAGTATATAAAACTATGAAGGGATTTGGGGAACATATTCAGTATTCTGTTTTCGTTTGCCAGCTTTCCGATTTACAAAAAGCGAAGCTGAAGGTGAAATTAGAGAGTTTTATTAATCATAATGAAGATCAAGTAATGCTGGTAGATTTGGGTCCAGCAGGTCAAAAACTATT
>JBMNTN010000035.1:0-19550 GCA_050945755.1 Bacillota bacterium
GCAAATCACCTGGCTAAGATAGCTTAGGAGAAATGCGATTTTTTATTTTTGTCATCTTTATTTTTAACGGGTTGTCTTAACTACTAAATTATTGATGCTAAAAAAGGGGTATCTCGACAATCTGGGAAGCGCTAAATGCGCTTCCTTTATTCTAAGCTTTTAACCACGTTTATTAGCTGTTTTTGATTCCCAGAATAATGCTCTCCATCATGAGCCTGGCCATTTTCATTACCAGACTAAGTCGAGTGTTTTGCAAGACGATAAATTCCATGTGCCCTGCCACATTTACTATTCCTGTAAAAAATATGTCACCAATTCCAGGAAGTTCTTTATGAACGCCTGCGCCGGGTTTAATCATACCTTCCCCCAAGGTAATAAATCCAACGCTTTCCAACCTGCCAAGACAAGCATCCACGGCAATAATTACCGGATCGGAATGATATCGGTGAACTAGGTCAATTTTTTCAGTTAAGTTACCGGCATGAACCGGGTCGTCAAGTGTCCCGTATACAGGAAAGGGAACGTTTTTTTGCATTAGAAGCCAGCCAACGAGGGGTCCTAAGCAGTCGCCTGTTGACCGGTCGGTTCCCACACAAAGCACCACCAAATCCTTCCGCTTTTTAAGCATACGATGTCGAATAAGTTTAGAAAGCTGGTTGGAGAGAGCTTCCAAACTCTGAGGACTTTCATAATGGCACTTAATTTTTTTTGGCAATACCAATGGGGAAGGAAATATGGAAAAACCCATTTTTGTCCCTCCGCAGGGAGTTACTCTACGTAGTATATGCCATAAGCTGAAGAGATATACAGTTGCTTTTACTCATGTTTCTATGCCTTAGTACATACAAATTAAATTAAGGAGGCTGGAGGGTGAAAGTAAACAAGACTAATTGGCAAATTGCTGCCGCATATGTGGGGGCAGTGGTTGGAGCAGGGTTTGCTTCGGGGCAGGAATTAATCCAATTCTTTGTCCGATTTGGTAAAAACGGTCTTTGGGGAGCTGCATTGGCAGGAGCATTATTTATATTTCTCGGTGGAATCACCGTGTTTTTGGTAAAGCAGTATGGGTTAAATAATTATCGAGATCTATTAAATATAAAAATAGGCAGACGACTAACGGCTATCACCGATGGGGTGATTATGCTTTTTTTATTTTTTGGTACCTCTGTGATGCTTTCTGGCAGCGGCGCACTTTTTCAGGAATATCTGGGGTTTGAGGCATGGGTAGGAATTATGATTACAGAATTGCTTTTGTTTCTGGCCTTGATTGCAGGCGAAGATGGTTTCTTATGGTTTAATGTTTTAACTGTTCCCTTGCTGATTATCGTGATAATATTGGTATCAGTGGTTAGCCTGGCGATGCCCCCGTCCAGTATTCCCAGCTATAGTTCAATAGTCATTCCCGGTTCTTGGGTGAGTAATAACTGGTTAATCTCTTCTCTGCTTTATGTTTCATATAATATGGTAAACGGGGTTGTGATTCTTGTAGCACTGGCTGGAGAAAAAAGGGACTGCGGGGTTGGCGGGGGAATGACAGGAGGACTGATTTTGTCTATCCTGATAATTTGCTCTACTATTACTCTTTTTGTTTTTCAGGATATTATTAAAAATTATCAAATACCTATGCTGTACCTTGCCTTTCAGGTAAATGAACGGCTGTTTAATTTATACGGCGTTGTTTTATGGATTGCAATGCTGACCACCGCGATGGCAAATACATATGGTTTGTGCCAGCGATTGCAGTCCACTTGGAAAACCCCATGTTTTATGATAATGATAATAATATTAATTTTGGTAACCCCATTTTCCATGTGTGATTTTTCCACTTTAATTGGGCGTGTATATCCTCTGTTTGGCTATTTAAGCATGGTTCTTGTAGGTATTCTCGTGTCCCAGGGCTTAAAGGACGGGGCTAAGTATTTCATTAAATAATAACAGAATGTTTAAAATAGCAATTCTAGATGTGGAGGATAGAATTAAGCAGGAATTTATCAATTGAAAGTAGAACTTGGATAATCACTATTGGATAGCTAACGCGCAAAGGGGGTGACAGGACTGGGGCATAAAAACAAAAAACATGTTAGATGGCAGTGGACAGTAGTTTTTTTGCTCTTGGCAGGTGTTTTTGTTTTTTTGTTTGGATGCGGTACAAATAAAGAGGACGCTAAAGACTTATCGGAATCCAGGACGCCGCCTCCAAAGCGAATACCATTTTTAGTCCAAAATCAGGAAACTGTTTTAGTTTATTTTGCAACTGTTGACGGAAAAAATTTGGTTCCGGTAACATTATCTATTAACCCGACAAACGAAGTTGCCAAAGTTGCCGTGGAAAAGTGTCTGGCCGGGCCGGAGAATGAATTTACTCTGCCGGTTATTCCGGAGGAAACCAAACTAAAAAATCTTTTGATACAAGTTAATACGGTGTATGTGGATTTGACATCGGAAATTACTCAAGTGGATTCCGAAAAAGCAAAGCTTGCGATAGATTCCCTGGTTTTAACACTGACGGAATTTAATGAAGTTGAAGATGTACAGATTTTAGTTGATGGGCAGATTCCAAAAACCATAGGGGGAGTGGATACAAGTAAACCAATAAAAAGGCCAATGATTAATCTTTATGGTGGTGAAGGCAAAGAAGAGGTAAAAGTCTTTTACTCTGACAGCAACGCGATGTACTTAGTTCCGGTTACATTTAGAGTTTCTGTCAATGACTTGCCTTATTTTACCTTAAAGAAACTGGTTGAGGGTCCACCAAATAAAAGTGGGCTTGTCAGAACCCTTTGGAATGGTGCAAAGGTAATAAGTTATTCTGTGCAGGAAGGAATCGCTACAGTTGATTTTAGCCGGGAGGTTCTTGGTTACGGCGGCGGAACGACCGCTGAGACGATGTTCGTGGATTCTGTGGTTCAGACCCTTACTCAATTGGAAAGTGTTGATGCCGTTCAGTTCTTATTTGCAGGAGAGAAGTTGGATTATTTGCCGGAAGGCACGGATGTTTCATCTCCGATTTCCGGAACGGCGAAAATTAATTACCGACAGTAACAGCACCCTGATAGGTGCTGTTTTTTTAAAATAAAATGATTATGATATCAGTAAATACGACTCTTCGCGTGGTAACACATAAAGATATAACCTTTCTAGAGCGAGATTCACCCCATAGTGAGATTAAATTCCCTTTGGAGGAGAAGGTTTTTTCCTGGTTTTGGGGAATATAAAGAAAAGATTTCGGGAGGAGGCAAGGACTTTTGACAGAAAACAATCAATTTAAGTGGTTGCCTGCAGTGGATGAGGTTCTTGAATACGGTGAAATCAAGGATTATTCCACAATACCAAGGACGCTGGTGGTGGAAGCAATTCGTGATGTTCTTTGTACCTATCGGAAAGAAATCCGCCAGAAAAAAACAAAATATCACAGTGCCGCGGAACTAAGGAGGGCTATTATTCATGATATAAAGTGTCTGATCATAAAGCAATCCAAACCAATGCTCCGCTCAGTGATTAATGCTACCGGGGTAGTTCTACATACAAATTTGGGTAGGGCTGTTTTAAGTGAGAAAGCCCGTCAGGCGGTAAATGAAATAACTAAAGGGTATTCCAATTTAGAGTTTAAATTGGATACAGGTACCCGGGGATCACGCTATTCCCATGTAGAGGAACTGCTTCTAAAGCTTACAGGAGCAGAGAGTTGTTTAGTTGTTAACAATAATGCTGCGGCGGTTCTTTTAGCTTTGGATACATTGGCAAAAGGAAAGGAGTCTATTGTGTCCAGAGGTGAACTGGTGGAAATCGGTGGGGCATTTCGAGTTCCGGAAGTAATGGAACGAAGTGGTTCCAAACTTGTGGAAGTTGGAACTACCAACAAAACATATATATGGGACTTTGAAAGGGTTATCTCCTCTGATACCGGTATTTTAATGAAAGTACATACCAGCAACTATCGGGTAGTGGGATTTACCCATGAAGCCTCAGTGCCGGAACTGGTGGAATTAGGACAAAGATACGATATTCCTGTCATGGTTGATTTAGGGAGCGGCTGTATATTTGATCTTAAGTCAGTCGGAGTAGGAGATGAACCTTTGGTCCAGCAGGTAGTTGCCGGTGGTGCCGATGTTGTCACCTTTAGCGGAGACAAGCTTTTGGGTGGCCCTCAGGCAGGAATTATTGTTGGAAGAGAAAAGTATCTGTCTCAAATGAAAAAAAATCCTTTAACAAGAGCTCTTCGCATTGATAAAATGACCATTGCGGCACTGGAAGCTACCTTAAGAAGTTATTTGGACCCGGCGGAAGCTTGTCATGAAATTCCTACATTGGAGATGTTAACCAAATCGTGGGAAGTTATTAAAGGCCAGTCTGAAAAGATTTACGAAATGTTAGTTTTGGAAGCAAAAGATTATTTTCAAATCAAAATAGAACAGGGTGTTTCTCCGGTAGGCGGCGGTTCCCTTCCAATGGTAGAACTCCCTACGTCGTTAATCATGATAAAACCGGAAAAAATTAGTGCCGAGAAGTTTATTTCGGCTTTGCGCGGAGGTGATCCTCCCGTTATTGCCTATATCAGGGAAGATTGGGTGGTAATGGACCCCAGAACAATACTGGAGGAACAGTATCCAGCTTTAAAGGAAGCAATAAAACGGGTTTGTGGAGGAATTTAAATGCAGCGCATTATTGTTGGAACAGCGGGTCATGTGGATCACGGGAAAACTGTACTGACCAAAAGATTGACCGGCATTGATACCGATCGTTTAAGGGAAGAAAAAGAACGGGGAATTTCTATTGAATTGGGTTTTGCACCGCTTACTCTCCCTAGTGGTATCAAGGTTGGCCTTGTTGATGTGCCCGGTCATGAGAGATTCATAAAAAATATGCTGGCAGGTATTGCGGGAATTGACTTGGTCCTTTTGGTGATTGCCGCAGATGAAGGGGTTATGCCTCAGACCAGGGAACATTTGGACATAATTAATTTATTGGAAGTTAAAAAAGGGATAGTTGTGATTACCAAGGCTGACTTGGTGGATGAGGAATGGCTGGAGCTGGTACAGCAGGAAGTAAGTGAAGTTTTATTGGGCACCGTGCTGGAGAATGCTCCCATGATGACAGTATCTGCTGTTACCGGTCAAGGAATTCCGGAGTTATTGAACATTATTGATAAATTAGCACAAGAAACATCCCCTAAAGACATAACCGGTAAAGCACGTATCCCCATTGACCGGGTTTTTACCATCACCGGATTTGGGACTGTTATCACGGGGACTCTTTGGTCAGGTCGTTTGGAAGTGGGGGAAACTGTTAATATACTACCTGGTGGGCAAAGTGCTCGGATCAGAAATCTCCAGGTGCATGGGAAAAAGGTTAGTCAAGCTACCGCTGGGCAGAGAGTGGCTGTCAACTTAGCAGGGCTGGAGACAAATGAAATTACCCGGGGTGATGTTTTGGCAGAACCGGGTCTTTTGGAACCGGTTTTCCGGTTAGATGTGAAACTTCGCATATTGAAGCATCCTGAAATCTCGCTGGAACAGCGAGCCCGGGTGAGAGTTCATCAAGGGACTCGTGAAGTTTTAGGGCGGGTAAATCTCCTGGATCGGGAGGAACTTCGTCCCGGAGAGGAGTGCCTTTGCCAGTTGGTGCTGGAATCACCTTTGATGGCCTTGCGCGGTGACCACTATGTTATTCGATCTTATTCACCGATGGTTACCATCGGTGGCGGGATTGTGATTGACCCGATGCCGCCAAAACATAAAAGATATCGGGCAGATGTGATTGAAACTTTGGAGGTCATGTCCCAAGGCGATCCGAAAGAGCTGATACGCAAGGTGTTGGCTGATTCAAAGGCAGGAATGATGACCTCCCAGGAAATTTCTAAAGCCACCGGTTTGCCGGAACAGCAGGTTTCAGGGGAAATAAATGGTCTGGAAAGTGAAAATCAGGTAGTGACGATAAAGGGAGAAGGCAGTGTATTTTACTTATGGGAGGAAAAATATAGTCAGTGGCTTGCAAATGTTATGAAACGATTGGACGAGTATCATAAAAAATATCCTTTACGCCCAGGCATAGCCAAAGAGGAACTAAGGTCAAGGGATTTTCCTCATATTTCGGCTAAATCTTTTAACCTCTTGGCAGAGGCCTGGGAAAGGGCAGGGAAGATAAAACTATTGGGTCAGGCTATAGCGGAAGAAGGATTCACGATTAAACTGTCTCCCGATCAAGACAAGGCTAAAGAGATCATTGAAAAGGCTCTTCTCAGTGAACCCTTTTCTCCCCCCGGTTGGGATGAAGCAGCTAATGCAGCAGGGCTATCCGGAGAAGAAAAGGTTGAAATGCTTGGCTATCTGCTTCAAAGCGGCGTGGTGGTAAGACTTTCTGATGAGGTAATTATGCATCAGAAAGCGTTTAGCATGGCAAAAGAAAAAGTTGTATGCTATTTAAAAGAACACGGCAAGATTCAACTTTCTGAAGCGCGGGATATTTTAAAGACATCACGAAAGTATGCATTGCCTCTGATTGAATATTTGGATCAAACAAAGGTGACGAAAAGAAAAGGAGATTTACGCATTCTTCTATGACGGAATTCGACAAAATTGCCCATTGTTCATTCGGAATTTTGAATTGACACAGTTTACGCACAGGCCTATAATTAGTAGAAACACATTTGCTGCCTTATAGTGGACAGGTAGTACGGCAGGGGGTGATGGTCCTAATTACGACTTGTAATATACGACAGAAAAAAACACAAGATTTAACGAAAAAAGGGGAGGTTATTAGTTTGAAGTTTAGTAAAAAGCTGGGATTTTTAGCAGTGCTTATTCTTGCAGTGGCACTTGTTGCCGGATGTGGAGGACAACCTGCAGATGAGGGATCCGGGGATCAGATCGCACCGGAATCAATAAAAATTGGTTTGAACTATGAAATATCCGGGGCAGTTGCAACCTACGGGGGAAATACTGTTAATGGGATCGAACTTGCCGCTAAAGAAATTAATGCAAACGGTGGGGTTTTAGACGGGACACAGATTGAATTGGTAAAAATGGACAACAAATCGGATGCTGCTGAAGTAACAAATGTCCAGACCAGATTAATTACTGTTGAAAACGTTCTGGCATCTATCGGTCCGGCGACTTCTACCAATACATTGGCGGCCATTCCGGTAGCCATGGATAATGAGGTTCCTCTGCTTACCACATCGGCGACAGCGGATAAAGTAACTGTAGATGAAGCAACCGGGGCAGCTAAAGAGTTTGCTTTTAAAATTTGCTTCAATGATTCCTACCAAGGGAATGTAGGGGCCAACTTTGTTGCGGGTTCCTTACAGCTGAAAAAGGCTGCTGTTTATGAAGATACCAATAGTGACTATAGTAAAGCTATTGCCAAAGTGTTTAAAGAGTCCTTTACCGCACTCGGCGGTGAGATTGTGGCGGAAGAATCCTATGTTGATACAGACCAGGACTTCAAATCCACTTTGACTCGAATTAAGGCAGCAAATCCGGATGTAATTTATTTACCGGGTTATTACAAAAATGTTGGTATGATTGTAAAACAAGCTCGTGAAATTGGCATTACCGTTCCGTTTGTCGGTGCTGACGGATATGATTCACCTGAACTGGTTTCTCTGGGCGGCGCAGAAAACTTAAACAATGTTTTCTTCACCAACCACTATTCTTCTCAGGATACCGATCCGACAGTGCAGAAGTTTGTGGGCGCTTACAAAGATGCTTATGGGGCGGAACCGGATAGCTTTGCTGCTCTTGGTTATGATGCCATGTATTTGATGGCGGATGCTATTAACCGGGCCGGAGCGGCTGATTCCATTGCAATTAAAGACGCTCTTGCTGCTACCAAGGACTTTACCGGGATTACAGGGGTTTTGACAATGGATGAAAAACACGTTCCTGTCAAAGCTGTGGTTATTCTGGAAATGAAAGACGGCAAGCAAGTATTTAAAGAAAAGATTGAGCCGTAAACTTTGATGACAGCTAGGGAAATTAATGAGGGGGGGTAACCCCCCTCATTAAAGTATAATCTTTCCTTCGATTTCGAAGGGAAATTTTATTTTTGAGGGGAAATGGTTGCCTAAACCATAAAAAGTGTTGTAAAATGTGAAATGGTATAGGAAGTTGATAGAACAAGAATGATAAAGCAAACAGCACAAAAGAGATAAATGAATGTTTAATCATTATGGTTAGGGAGTGGCAGCAGTGGAAATGTTAATTCAACAATTGATAAATGGTATTGCTTTGGGTAGCATTTATGCCCTGATTGCTTTAGGGTATACAATGGTTTACGGCATTATCCAGCTAATAAACTTTGCTCATGGTGATATCTATATGATGGGGGCCTTTGTGGCATTTTTTTTGATTTCTCTTTTTAATTTTTCCTTTTTTCCCGCACTCCTGATGGCCATGGTTGCCTGCGCGATACTTGGAGTTTTAATTGAACGCATTGCCTACAAACCATTGAGACACCAAAACCGGTTAACAGCTTTGATTACCGCGATTGGGATGTCGTTCTTTTTAGAATATACAATGGTTTATTTTGTCAAGCCGGACCCAAGAGCATTTCCCAGCAGTTTTCAACTGCACAATTTTCATTTCGGCAACATTGTTATTTCCAGCAAGGATATATTTATTTTGTCAATTAGCTTAGGATTAATGTTGTTATTAACATATATCGTACAGAGGACTAAGACAGGAAAAGCCATGAGGGCGGTATCATTTGACCATGACGCAGCAAGGCTGATGGGAATTGATGTTAACAGAACCATTTCAGCTACTTTTGCCCTTGGATCGGCGTTGGCAGCGGCAGCAGGGGTTTTGGTTGGTATGTACTACGGGCAAATCGAACCTCTGATGGGCATTATGCCAGGATTAAAGGCCTTTATTGCTGCGGTTATCGGCGGCATCGGCATTATTCCCGGGGCTGCATTGGGAGGGTTGCTTCTAGGGGTGACGGAGGCATTGGTGAGCGGTGCCGGTTATTCCATGCTAAGGGATGCAGTTGCCTTTGCGGTATTAATTTTTATATTGATAATTAAGCCTACGGGAATTTTGGGTAAAAATGTACGGGAGAAAGTGTAGGTGGCTGACATGGAAGAAAAACAAAACAATCAACAATCATTTATACGCAGGAATGCGCCGGTATTAATTGTAGCGCTGATATTAGTAGCCGCCTATTTTATCTTGGGAGCTTGGATTGAGGGATTTACCATAGGTGGTAACGAGTACAAGCTGAATAAATATTACACGCTGAATATATATTTAATGGGTATAAACATTATTTTGGCGGTTAGTTTAAACCTGGTGTGCGGTATTACCGGTCAACTTGCTTTGGGACATGCCGGTTTTATGTCTGTAGGGGCATATGTAGCCGCTATTTTTACCGTCAAGTTAGGTCTTCCTTTTGCTCTGGCTCTTGTTGCCGGCGGTTTGGCTGCTGCGATAATGGGTTTTATCATTGGTCTTCCGACATTAAGATTAAAAGGGGATTACTTGGCAATTGCAACATTAGGGATGGGAGAGATCATCAGGGTTATCCTGATTAACATAGATTATGTAGGCGGAGCTAGTGGTTTTAGCCCGATACCCAAATACACTAATTTTACTTGGATCTTTATTCTCACTGTGGCGACAATAATTTTTGCCAAGAACTTTATTACCTCAACTCACGGGAGAGCATGTATTTCCGTACGTGAGGATGAAATTGCCGCTGAAACAATGGGGATTAACAGTACCAGATATAAAACAATGGCTTTTTGTTTTGGTGCTTTTTTTGCCGGTATTGCCGGCGGCTTATATGCTCACAACTTTTTTATTATCCAACCCAACGTATTTAATTTTTTCAAATCATTTGAATACCTGGTGATGGTTGTACTGGGTGGATTAGGCAGCTTGACCGGATCCATTGTGGCGGCATCCGGTTTAACGATGGTAAATGTAGGGCTGCAGAAAATACCTGAATTGCGGATGGTGCTCTACTCGATAGTATTGATTGCGGTAATGCTGTTCCGCCCCGGCGGGCTTTTAGGAAATAAAGAATTAACTTTCCAGTTCTTTAAGTTTAAGAAAGAAAGGGGTGGGCAGCGTGGCACTTCTGGAAATTAAGAATGTGGGTATTTCTTTTGGGGGGTTAAGAGCAGTCAGCAATTGTGATATTGGAATAGAAAAGGGAGAGCTGATTGGTTTAATTGGGCCCAATGGTGCAGGGAAAACCACTCTATTTAACATGCTTACCGGTGTGTATCTGCCCACAGAAGGAGATATTGTTTTTGAAGGAAAGAGTATTGTCGGACTAAAACCTTATAATATTACCAAACGGGGAATAGCCCGTACCTTTCAAAATATCCGACTCTTTAAAGAATTAAGTGTGCTTGATAATGTGAAGATACCCTACCATATTCATGCCCGGCATAATGTATTAAGCTCAGTGCTGCGTTTGCCCAGTCACTATCGAGGGGAGCAGGAAATAACTGAAAAGGCCATGGAGTGCCTGGAGGTATTTGGCTTGGCCGATAAGAAAGATGAACTTGCCAAAAACCTGCCCTACGGTCAACAGCGCAGAATGGAAATTGCCAGGGCGCTGGCAGCCGAACCCCGTCTTTTGCTTTTGGACGAACCTGCTGCAGGTATGAATCCTAATGAAACACATGATTTAATGGAGCTTATTTATTGGATACGGGAGAATTTTAATCTAACCATTCTTTTGATTGAACATGATATGTCCTTGGTAATGGGAGTTTGCGAAAGAATTTATGTGTTGGATTATGGTAAGATTATTGCAGCCGGAGCGCCGGATGAGATTAAAAAGAATCCAAAAGTGATCCAGGCCTACCTCGGAGAGGAGGTCAGTGTTAATGCTTAAGGTTGAGGGAATTAATGTTTATTATGGTTCAATTCATGCATTAAAGGGAATAAGCGTTGAAGTTGAGCAAGGAGAAATTGTAACACTGATTGGAGCTAACGGTGCTGGAAAATCAAGCATCTTACGAACCATATCCGGGCTTATCAGCCCAAAATCCGGAAGTATTACCTTTGAAGGAAAAATTATTTCCGGGGTCCCCGCCCAAGAAATAGTAAAGTTAGGGGTTTCTCAGGTGCCTGAAGGGCGGAGAATATTTGCCAATATGAGCGTCTTAGAAAATTTAGAATTAGGTGCTTTTCTGGAAAGTGACAAGAAAAAAGTGAAGAAACGGATGGCAATGGTCTTTGAGAGATTTCCCCGACTGGCGGAGCGAAAAAGCCAATCTGCCGGAACTCTCTCCGGCGGAGAACAGCAGATGCTTGCCATGGGACGAGCTTTGATGAGTAAGCCGAAGCTGCTTCTCTTAGATGAGCCTTCTATGGGTTTAGCCCCCATTCTTGTTAAAGAAATCTTTAATATTATTAAAGAAATTAATGAAACAGGGACGACCATTTTGGTTGTGGAACAAAATGCCCATATGGCTTTATCAATTGCTCACAAGGCGTATGTCTTGGAGACTGGGAAAATTGTTCTTTCCGGGACAGCTGCTGAAGTTGCTGCGTCAGAAGATGTGAAGAAGGCCTATCTGGGAGGATAAGTTAAAAATTTACAAATGAGTTTTAAAGCCTGGGACTTCCTGGGCTTTAAATTTTTTATCTTTTAAGAGAGGTAAGAACACAAAAATGTGTTTTTAGCAGGGAATTAATACTCAATTGGAGAAATAATTAATAAATAGTTTTGTTAAGCAATCTAGAATAGCAACAAGGAGAGGCAAAAATGAGAAAAAGAATTTGGGGATTTTGTTTAACGGTTTTGTTTTGTTTAATGGTTTCTGTATCGGCTTTTGCAGCGGCACCCATTAGTATTTATGTTAACGATCAGAAGTTGGCACCGGATGTTGATCCTTATATAACGAGTGGGCGTACCATGCTTCCTGTCCGGGCGGTCTTGGAACCGCTAGGGGCCGTGTTTGCTTGGGACAGCAAGACTAAGACGGTTACCATTCAAAAAGGAGCAAAAAAGGTGCTTCTCATTATCAACAAAAAGCAAGCTACGATCAATGGGGTGAAATACAGCTTAGATGCTCCTGCTGTGATTAAAGAAGGCAGGACTTTTGTGCCGCTAAGGTTTGTGGCGGAATCTTTTGATGCGATTGTTAATTGGAATGGAGCAGAAAAGACAGTTCGTATTACACCTAATGCCGGGAGCGGGGGAAAAAAGATTGTTACCGGTTATTATTATGATGCTAATTCTTTAGAATCTTTATCAGGTAATCTTGATATTATTACCGATACAGTGCATTTTTCTTATAATCTGAATGCTCAGGGAAGAGTTGAGGAAAGACCCTTTTTCAGCGAGGGTTTTGAGTTAGCCCGCCGGAATAACATGGGTATTGAGATGCTGGTTTTTGCCAATAATAGGGAACAGTTAAAAGCTTTAATGGATAATCCTACTATGCAGCAAACGGTGATAAATGATATTTATAATTTTTTACAGACTCGAGGATTTGATGGGGTTAATTTGGACTTTGAATATATCGACAGAACTCAACCTGCCCAGTTTGTAAATTTTGTGAAGTTACTGCGGGATAAACTTGGCACAAAATACACCATCTCTTTGTCTTTACCTGCCAAATCATCGGATCGGCAGTATTGGTATGACGGTTATGATTATAAAGCGCTTGCTGCTGTGGCAGACAGGATCATGGTGATGGCATATGATCAGCACTACAAGGGAGGAGAGCCTGGTCCGGTAGCCGGTAATGATTGGGTGGAAGAGGTAATTAACTATATGCTTCCCATGATACCCGGTGAGAAATTCCAATTAGGATTGGGGATTTATGGCTATGACTGGCCAGAAACCGGAGCCGGCAGAACCATCTTGGTTAACGATGCGAGAAATTTGGCGGCGGCAAAAGGATTGGAGATAATTAAGGACCCGACATCCGGCGTGTCCCGCTTTAATTACTGGGATGACAACGGGGTGATTCGTCAGGTTTGGTTTGAGGATGCGTCCAGTGTCCGGACAAAGCTTGAGCTTGTGAAAAAGTATAACTTAGCGGGAATCGCCATCTGGCGCCTAGGGATCATTCCCCAGGATATCTGGAAAGTTATCGCAGAAGGTTCCGGCAATTAATAAATTTTATCATATGACACTTTTTTTAAAGCATTATTTATGTTAAAATATAATGGCTAAATTAACGGGAGCGGATCCGGCCTGGTGGCTGGCCTGGACTTCAAATCCAGTCGGGAGGTAGTGATCCTGCCTCTGGTGTGTTCGATTCGCACACGTTCCCGCCAAATACTTATATACCAAGGGTTATGCGGTTTTGCAAAAAAACTGGCATAGCCCTTTTTTGTTTGGTGTTTTTGGTGATAATCCAGACGGGCTAATTTTTGTTTTGACCTGACTGGAAAAAGCTCTCCACCCTGGCGTTATTTATATTCAGTATTTAGGAATCACTTAAATTTGGATTTATTACCTTTCATTATGGTTTATTAACTTGGTTAAATATACCTGACATTTGAATAGTATTCCCTAAAGTAAAATGGTTACCCTATAACTAAATTGTATTTGTAGTAACGGGGAGATAATAATGGCAAATTTGACAAGCTCTCTTAGTGGGCAAAAAGTAAAATTAAGAGAATTTGACCCTACCACTATACAAAGAATTAAAGAGGGTATGTATTTGGTAAAAATCATCAGTGAAACTGAAATAACTGCCCGCAAATGCGATTTCTATGCTGGTAACTGTGTAGACCAGCAAGTTGCTGATGCATTTAAGCAAGAGAGTAAAAAACTAATAAAAGCGGCACATTTATTACAAGAATATTATGAGAGCATTACAAGGGAGTGAATATATTAAATGAAATTCACAGATATGGATATGCTACAGGACTACGAAAAAGATACTCGTATGGCAGTGATAGCATATTCTATAATCCAAACCGAAATTTTGGACGAGACCTTAAAAAAATTTATTGCCACTGCAATAGCTGAAGCAGCAAAATCGCAAAAGAAATTTGCAAATTTGATTTTAGCTAGAGGAGATCGGCCATAAACTAATTCTCCTAGGTCAAATTTACTTACTTATTTATTTTATTCCGTGAGTTTCAACTGATGCAAACGTGCGTCTGATCCCCTTTTGATATTTGATTCTCGGATACCCCATAATGACAAAAATCCCTTCACGGCTTTTGTATTTAATACCGTACTTCTCCCTTAACCTGCGGGCGGATTTGCCGTATTGAATTAATGGATGTATTGCTCCCAGCATGCATGTTCCCAACCCAAGTGATTCAGCGGCAAGCATAGCATAGGTGGCAGCGATAATCGGGTCTGCCGGATCACAATAAGAGGAACCATAAAAATACATGGCAGCTGGAGCATCATAGTTTACCACATTGACACCTTTTTTTATGTTCTCCAAATAGACATTAAAACACGGCCGGACAAATTCCCGAAAAAATTCATCGTTTTCTTTACCCCAAAAGGGCCGCATGAGAGTTAAAAACCATTTGGAAACAAGCCATTTCATTCCTTCCAGATGTTTGCAAAAGTCTTGGGCAAATTTTCTGACCGTTTCTTTGCTGTCTAAAACTAGTACATGTACATCTGACGGCGGCAGTCCCATCGGAGCAGTTTTTGCAGCTTCGAGCACTTTGTCGATAATTTCTTTTTCTACCCCAACCTCTTTGAACTCTCTAATACTTCTCCGTTTCCGCAGCAGATTGAAAAAAGCATTGTAAGAAGCGACGTCTTTTTTATCCGGCAGGCTAAAGATATCTTCGGGACTGATGCACCTGCCATTGATATGAATTGCTTTCACAGGACAAATAGCCATGCAATGACCGCAGCCGATACATCCGAAAACCGGATTGTCGGAGAGGGCTGCTTTTCCGTCCCTAAGAACAAAGCTGAAATCTTTGCATACTTCCACGCAGAGACCGCAGCCCGTACAAATTTTTTCATCAATTGATATTTTAGCTTTTTCTTTTGTTCGGGATGTCGGTATAGCCATGTTCCGATTCCTCCCCCAAGTTACTCCATCGACTTAAATCATATCCATTCTTTTAAGCAGATAAATTATAAAACTCTAAATACATTGTTTACAGCGAATCACCTATTATATATGAAATATAAAGGGTTTATTCGATGCTGTCCAAATTTATCCTGCAGGCTGTCTCCTTGTGGAAAAAAGATGAGAATTAGCTGAGGCTGGCCTGAATTCAAATCTAGTGGAGGTTGTGACCATTTTATTTAATAAGAATTTAATACATAATTTTCAGGGACATGTAAGTTATGGACCCTGAGGAACCAATATGGCACATGCTGGTTGACAATTTAAATTTTACCAATTAATATAATCAGATAATAACTACATGTATGGCAGGTGGGGTTGTGTTAAGAGAATACCTTCAGGAACGGGTATTAGTTGCTGATGGAGCGATGGGAACCTATTACGCTCAAATCACAGGCCGGGACACTACTGTTTCCGAGTTGGCAAATAATCGGGAACCGGATACCATTGCCCGGATTCATGAGGAATATATTCGGGCAGGAGCAAAGTTGATCCGCAGCAATACTTTTTCTATTAATACAGTATCCTTAGGCATATCGAGAAAGGAAGCAGGGATACTGCTCAGTCAAGGGGTCCGGATCGCTCAAAAGGCAGCAAAGGGAAAGGATATTTTTGTGGCGGCAAGTATCGGCCCGGTCCCGGAAATCACTGCCGGTCAGAAGGAGCTTGGGAAAGAATATCTTCTTAATGAATACAGGTTTATTGTTGATACCCTTTTAGATGCCGGGGCGGAAATATTTATATTTGAAACTTTCAGCAGTACAGATTATCTTAGAGAAACTGCCGAATATATAAAAGAAAAATGCCCGAGGGCATTTATTATCACTCAGTTTGCTCTGATGCCGGATGGCTCTACGCGAAAAGGCATAGGTTTAAGAAATATTACAGAAACCGTTACAGGAATAAAAGCCATTGATGCTTTTGGCTTTAACTGCGGGACGGGGCCAAAACATCTTTTTAACAATATAAAAAACATAGATTTTTCCCGGAGTATTTTGTCTGTTTTACCGAATGCCGGGTTCCCGGAAATCGTTAATGAAAGAACGGTCTTTGTTAAGAATCCGGAATACTTTGCGGAAATCATGATGGAAATCAAACAGGTCGGGGCAAAGATTATTGGCGGGTGCTGTGGAACTACTCCTTTGCACATTAAAAGAATTGTGGAAAAGCTGCAAGAAGATTATTTGCCGGAAAAAAAATCAGCAACTTTCTTATTCCCCCGGCAGTCGTCTGAAAATGAGCAAACCAAAGCATCATATTACCTGGACAAAAGCCGGTACTTGGTGGCGGTGGAGCTTGCCCCCCCTTGCGATTGCAGTATGGAAAAATTCATGGAGAATGCTCGTTCTTTAAAAGAAACCGGCTTAGTAGACTTGATTACTGTACCCGATTCCCCTTTGGGGAAAACCCGGCTGAATCCTATTATGGCAGCAGCAAAGGTTAAACGGGAGGTGGGTATTGAGGTAATGCCTCACATTTGCTGCCGGGACAGAAATATAATTGCCCTGAAAGCAGATCTGATGGGGGCTTACACGGAGGGAATCAGGAATGTGCTCGTTATTACGGGGGATCCCATTCCCTGTTCGGAAAGAAGCGAAACAAAAAGCGTTTTTGACCTTAATTCCATTAGGTTAATGGAACTGATAAATACGATGAATCAAGCACAATTTGCGGCGGATCCGATGAATATTGCCGGTGGGTTAAATTTAAACACAGACCGAAAAGATATTCAGATGATGAGGGCAGAAAAAAAGACCAAAGCCGGGGCTCAATTTTTTCTAACCCAACCGGTATTTGAAGAAGGAGCAATTGATTACTTAGCACAGCTAAAAAATGGAGAAGGGATAAAAATTCTTGGCGGCGTCATGCCCATTGTCAGCCGGAGAAACGCCCAGTTTTTAAACAACGAAATTCCCGGCATTCGGATTCCCAAGGAGTACGTGAATAGTTTTGCCCCCGATATGCCCAAGGATAAAGCCAGGGGTGTAGGAATAGAGATTGCTCTTTCCATTGTGAAAAAGATTATGAATTACGTAGACGGGTTTTATTTTATTACTCCTTTTAACCGGGCGGATATGATTGTAAAGATTCTTGAGAGAACTTTTTAACATTTTCCTAGGTACTAAATTATTTCAGTTCCCGAAAAATGATATGCTTCCCTTGAGGTAGACAGGCTAAACAAAAAAACTGTTTATTACAAGGAGAAGCATTTTTATGTCCGGAGCTTATAAAATAATCCATATTTATTAGCATTTACTTTAGCATGGTGAAGGACTATAATGGCTTTATGCGACTAAGAGGAGGTAGGGGAATTGTCTAATAGGGGTGTCATTTTGGTTGCGGCTTCGGCCTGTTTTGTTGCTACCCAAGCCATACTGGTTAAACTGGCTTATGCAACCGGAGTGAATGTGGTTACCGCCTTAACTTTGCGTTTTGCCTTTGCATCCGTAATATTTTTTGTTTGCTTGTATATCGGAGGACAAAGTTTGAAGGTTGCCCCAAGAAACCGAAGACTGCTGGGCTTTATAATATTTGTGCACATTATTTTAGATGCTTTGGTCTTTGAATCATATTCTCTGCTTCCCGCGTCTTTGGCAATTATGTTTTTATACGCCTATCCGGCGTTTACCGGCATACTTGCTTATTTTATTTTTCACGAAAAATTGGGTGCGATAAAAATTAGCGCCCTTATGTTATCAGGTTGTGGGATTGTGATGCTTCTTTGGGGGTCCTGGAACAGCATTAATTTTCTTGGGGTATTTATGGCGTTAGCTGCAGCCGTTGCTTATGCCATTTATTTAATTTTTCTTCCGGGATTGCTTGGACGGGTGCATAAGCTAACTTTTAGCACTTGGATGTTTGCTGTCAGTACCGTTGCCTACCTTCTGGTTGGCTTGGTTTTTGGCGGACTGGATTTCAATTTTGCCCCGGCTGGGTGGTTTTATCTTATTGCCACCAGCTTGATTTCTTCAGTGGCGGCAACCCTGGCTTTATTGTACGGGCTCCCCTTGGTAGGAGCTACCCAGGGGGCTATTATTTTGACGCTGGAGCCACCGATTACAATATTTTTGGGTTACCTGGTATTTAAAGAAGTCCTTACCGGACTTCAGATCTTTGGGGCGATCTTGATTTTGCTTGCTGTAGTGTTGCCCCAGGTCTTAGATTGGAGGGCAAGAAAATCTCCGCGGGATATAGGAGAAAAAGCATAGAAGAAAATATGACACTTGGGAGTATTATCTTGATTGGATAAGAAGATAGACGCCAGGGGGAATGACAACAACCAGTAAAGTGAAAAAATACAAACCGAAAGCTCCTCGGCGGTTGCCTCTTCTTCCCACCCACCGCCCAAAGTTAATTGTTTTGATGGCGGCAAAGATAATTATGACAATACTCAAAAATAATACTAACATTTTTTAAGTCCCCTTAAGTATTAATTAAGATTTTGGCACGGGCATGACACGAAGTAATGTGCCGGTCCTGCGCAATTGATAAGTGACATCAATTTTTACCTCGGCATTTTGATATAAATCCGGCCAGTTTAATTCTCTCCATTGGCTTTCTGTTAAAAACAGGCGTTTTGCTTTAACTCCAAAACCAAAAATATCGGATTTAAATTCCTCCTGCGTTTTGGAAACGAGAGCCTGGGCATCTTTTTTAATCTTTTCAGCAAAAGCTTTCTCCAAAACAGGCCTGTGCTCAGGGAAACCATAGTTGATCAAGCTGGTATTTCCCAGAAGGTTCCCTTCCAGAGAGAGCTGGATATTGATAAAAACTTGGCCTTCCTCTAAGCGGATGCGAGTTTTTGGTTTTCTCGCCTGGAAAACATCCATCGCTAAAACGGTGTCTGGTTTGAGAGGGTCTGGCATTGAGAAAATCCCTTCATGGAACTGTCCTCTAATCATGGAATAAAGGGTGGTTTCATCTCCATTTAGCAGTCCCACCATTTGTCCTTTACGGAAAGCAGCCGCTCCCATTGCTTCCAGGGCAACACCACCTTTTTTTGTCATTTCTCCGGCGTGATAACTTCCTTCCGTTTGATATTCTCCTTGTGTAGTATGAGACGGTAGTTTTTCGTCAGATTTTGCCATGAATATACACAACGGGTTGATTCCTTCTGTTTTTAGTTCATTATAGAAATCTTGAAGTTTTTCCGGAGGAATAAATCCGGTGAAACTATTGTTGGTTGCGAGAAGTTCTATATATTTGGCCGGATTATTTTCCAAAAAAGGTTTCATTTCCTTGAGGATTTCTTCCGGAGATTCTTTACTGACTGCGACAAAAGAAGTTCCTCGGGTTTCTCGAAATTGAAGGAGAGCAGGGACAAGCTTCCCCATACCTCCGTCTTCCGCCATAGCTTGAGAAAAGATAAGTCCTTTCGTATGCATTAAGGAAATTTTGCGCCCGATAAAGGTATTGATCATATTCATAGAGGTATAGAGGCTGGGTGCTTCTACCGTAATCACTTCTGAAGACGGTGCTGTTCCGCCTCCCTCGCCCCCTCCTCCGGCGAGGGCCTTCGGAA
>JBMNTN010000036.1:0-19170 GCA_050945755.1 Bacillota bacterium
TCGCAAATCACCTGGCTAAGATAGCTTAGGAGAAATGCGATTTTTTATTTTTGTCATCTTTATTTTTAACGGGTTGTCTTAACTACTAAATTATTGATGCTAAAAAAGGGGTATCTCGACAATCTGAACGCGACAATATGTCGCGTTTTTTATTAGTCTATAAATCCTAAATATAATTAGAAACCATTTTAACCCCATTTCCTAGAGACACTTTTTTGCAAAATATCAAGCCGTCCAATTAAATTGAACGGCTCTCTTTTGTGTTAGGAAATTAAAGTACCCTTCGAGCAGTAACGTACCGGGCAGCAAAATATTTATCTGCCATAGGCGTAATCACTACTTTCCTTTGCGTGCTGGAAGCATGGATAAAACTACTGTCTCCGATATAGATGCCGACATGAGATATTCCCTTGCCGGAGGTATTAAAGAAAACTAAATCTCCGGGAACTAACCGGCTTTTTTCTACAGAATCGCCCTTTTTTGACTGCAGTGAAGAACTATGAGGCAGTTCTATCCCGATTTGACTGAAGACTGTCATCGTAAACCCTGAGCAGTCAAAATAATTTGGACCTGATGAACCATAAGAATAAGGGGTGCCCAACAGTGTTTTGGCATATTCAATCAAAACAGTTACCTGATCCTGGGAATTAGTTTCGTGTTGGCGTTGCTCACTCCGTGATACAACTGCTGTGCTATTTCGCCCAGGCAGGACAAGGACCTGCCCGATGCTCAGTTTGTTAGGATCAGCAAGCTTATTGGCACTGATAATCAAATTAGCAGTAATCCCGGTAGAACGAGCAATACTTGTAATTGTATCACCTGACTTAACAATATATTTTTCCGCCGATGTTTCCGGAACGGCGGGGACTTCTCCGCCAACCTCGGTATCTGATGCTGCTCCCGGAATGATTAAGTTCTGACCAATGTTTAAAACGTTTGGGTTGGAAAGCTTATTTGCCGATACAATGCTTTGGATGGAAACCTGTTTGGCTTTAGCAATAGCCGACAGGGTATCGCCTGATTTGACAACGTAAATGTTGTTTGCTGTTTCTGTGGCCGGGGCTGTAGCTGCATAACAGTAAACAGGGAGGCAAAAGGCACATATTGTGGTAACAATGGTGATTAATTTTCGCACTTGACATCCTCCAAAAATTTTTTCATTACCACATTCGCCAAATTTAGGAGAAATCCTGTTTTTATATAAAACTTTTGTTAATTAACTAAAAAAACCTCCTAACGGCTGAAGGATACCATGCCTAGGAGGTTTTTACATTCAAATATTTATCTCATATTGTTGGTGGGAAAGCTGTACTTTCGATTGGTTTCGAGAGCACATTTTTAATATGGTTGTCTCCAAAAGACTTAACGGTTCCCCTTTCCCTGTTTTAATTGCCACATCAGCTTCCAAAAGAATTTCCAATCCTTGGACAAGTTCTTCCTCAGTAAAATTCCGGCACTGTGAAATAGCTTTCTTGGTAATAAACGAAGCCAGCCCTAATTCCCGGGTAATTTCATGTTCTCGCAAACCTTTTTTATCCATAACCTGAACATGAATTAAGATACGAAAATGCCGGGCCAGCAAGGATAGAATCTTGATTTCCTGTTCACCTGTTTTAGTTATTTCCCGCAGTTGCTGGATAGCTGTTGATGCTCTTCTTTGACCTACCATATCCATTAAATTGAATACAGTAATCAAGCTGCTTGGGGAAATTATCCGGGTAACGTCATGATAGCCTACCTGCTCCTCCGCTCCAAGATAAATAACAATTTTTTCGATTTCCGACGCTAACAGGGAAAGATTATTCCCGACCGCCATAGAAAGATATTCCAATGCAGACCGATCAATTGTTTTTCCGTGTTTCCGGAACTGTTCTTCGATCCAACCATTTAGCTCTTTCCCCCACAAGGAAGGAAATTGGATTAACTGACCTGTCTGCTTGATTATCTTAACCGTTTTTTTTCTCAAATCAATTTTCTCCCCACCCACCAAAACCAGGCAGGTAGTAGGAGAAGGGTTTTCCAAATAACGCAGCAGAGGCTCTACTGACTGTTCAGGTGTTTCGTCACCATCTGATTTGACGGAACTAAACCATGGCGCATTGTTTACCACAACAAGCCGTTTATCGGCAAACACAGGAATCATTCCCGCTGATTCCACAACCTGGGCCGGTGAAACCACCTGCCCATCCAATTTTTCATAATTAAAATCAGCAATTCCCTCCGGCACCAGTGCCCGATATAAACTATCCAAAGTCTGGTTGATCAAGTAATGCTCTTTTCCGTAAAAAAGATAGACGAGAGGTATGACCCCCCGTTTGATACTGTTTATTACCATAGACATAGCAGACATTGCCTTACCTCCTATGATATAACCCTACTTCAAATTGTCCCGGTTTTATCAAAGATTGTCAAGTCTTTAGGGAACAGGGTTTTTTACCGTTTGAATCCATATCTTAGTCCCGTCAGTTTCCATTGATACTGCACCATGCAAGTCAGTGCGGTAAACAGGAATGCCCCGTTCCTCCCAGTAGGAAACAACCATATCATGAGGATGGCCAAAAGAATTTCGTCCCACAGTAATTGCGGTAACCAGCGGGCTTGCTCTTTCATAAAAATCTCGGGAAAAGGCATTTTTACTACCATGATGCGGCAGTTTGAGAACGTCCGCTTGAATATCCGCCCCGCTTTTTAATAATTCCTCCAGCCCGTCACCTTCCACATCGCCGGTAAATAAAAAGGAAATCCGTTGATAGCAAAGTTTTAGCACCAAGGAATTACTGTTTTCATTTGACTCGCCAGATACACCTTGTGCTGTTGGCGCCAAAACAATCAGCTCCACTCCAGGTTCAAGCACTATAATATCACCCTGGGATACCGCCTCCGAATTGGTTCTTTTCTTCTCCGCCACCTCAATAAGTTCTCGGGTTTCCGGGCAATCCAGAAAAGGAACGGCTGTTAAAAACGTACCTACTTTCATTTCTCGTATAACCGCTTCTAAACCATTAATGTGATCATGATGAGGATGGGTATTAATCACTAAATCCAGTGTATCAATGCCCTTGCTCTTGAGAAAAGGCACTACAATCCGTTCTCCAATGTCGGCTGAATTCTCTCCCATCTTTCCCCCGCCGTCAATGACAACTTTTCGTCCGGAGGGACTTTCAATAAAAATACAATCTCCCTGTCCCACATCAAGAAAAGTAACAGACAAATTATTGTTTCCCCAAACCGGCAAAGCAAGAAAAAAGATCAGTACAATCCCTGCCGCAATAGACAATTGCTTTCCATACTTTTTCTTAAAGAGCAGCGGTAAAAAAATCAGAATCGTATAATGAATAAAAAGATAAACCGTATGAGGTGTTCTAACAGTAAAATATGCTCCGGGAATCCGGGATACTGCTTGAGCTACCTGCCAAATAATTTCCGTAACCAGTCCAGCCCCATAAATAGGGAGAGATGCCATCTCAATACTTAAAGGACAGAAAATCAACGATACCAATCCTAGCAGAACTACCAGGCCGACAGGTGCTGCTACCAAAATGCCTAATACCAACCCTGCCAAGGTGAGTACATTAAAGTAATAGGCGATTAACGGAGCCAAAGCCAATTGGGCTGCAATAGCGGCAGCTAAAGCTTGCGCTAACGGGCCCTTCCCAGGTAGCCATTCTTTTGTCATCGGTGTCAGGTAGATAACTCCCCAAGCAGCAATAAAGGAGAGTTGAAATCCGGCATCAAACAAATCCAGTGGGCGATAAACCAGGATGGGCAGGGCCGCAACCGCCATTGCGGTAGGAACATCCTTCTCTTCTCCCAATGAATAAGCTAATAGCCCGATTACAGCCATCAAGCCCGACCTGACAACAGAAGCAGTAAATCCGGTTACGGCCGCATAAAAAAGCACTGCCAGCCCTACCGCAAAAAGCCTGCCCCATTTACCTGCCTGAAATATATGGGCCAGATAACCGGCCAACAGCACAACAAACCCCACATGCATTCCGGAAACGGCAAAGGCATCCATTAAACCGGTCTGAGACAATACATTTCTTTCCTGATAGGTTAATTGGTTTTTCTCCCCAAACAGCATCCCGCTGACAAATCCTTGCTGTCGGGGAGGAAGATGGGCCAAGACCATATCCATTTTATTTTTAAGAGTATAAACCTGTTTCAAAAAAAAATTACCCTGATCCCGTTCAATTAGGGTTATACTGCCCCCGTATGCGGTACTGACTGCAGCAACTACTCCTTTTCTTTTTAAGTAGGCACCATAATCAAATTGATTTGGGTTTGTCGCCCCGTTTTCCGGCAGCACCTTTCCCTTAATCTTAACGACATCTCCATAATGAACGACCTGTCCCTCCTCAGCAAATATATTTATCCGGCCGGAACCGGTATACTCTTGCCCGTTAACAATATCGGGGCGAAGAGTAAATACCTGCCCGGAGCCGGCAGGAACAGGATTGCTAAGGGCTAAGCCCTGGATTTCCACCTGATCTCCCGCAAAAAATGGCGTAATAAGGTACTGGAATGAATTTACCTGCACCCAAAAAACCCCAACCGCTAAGGTAAAAATTACCGTTAACTTCACCGAGCCCCGAAACCATATTATGACTAGAGACATTATGGCGGAAATAAGCGCGCAAAGAAACGCAAAATGCACTGGAATATTTAGGACATTTCCCAGTGCGATTCCTAGAGCAAATCCAATTGTATGAAAAAGTAATACTCTTTGCATTGCTTTATTTAGGGTAAACCTTTAAGCCCTCACAAATTACATTTTTACACTTCTCACCGCATAAGCCGGAAAATATAAAAATATCGCCTGATTAAGGAGGTCATTTAAATCAAAGAATATGCAAAGTTTGTCCGGGTGGAAGTAAAAAAGAGAAATGTTAAAGGACTTCGCGCTCTCCTTACCCTCCCCGCCGTTAAGTCTCTGGCCCATGAAGGAGACTTTATCAATTTTTATGGTGGTCTGGGACCTTTTGAGTGTGGTATTTCCACCAAGAAAAGTGACTTCTTTGCCGGAGGTTGGCACTGGTTTGTCAATGCTACACCCGAATCCAACGAACCAATCAACATGAAGGCACCGGTTCAATATCAAGACGGAGATACGATTGAAATTTCCCTGATGATTGACCGAGGGGACCAAAACAGAATTAAATTCTTGGTAAACGGTGTTTTAGTCCACCGGTCAAAAATGAGCTATCCCGGACAAAAAAACGCCCGACTGGTATTTGCCTCTGCTCAGGCTACATCCGAATCGGAGCGGCCCCTTGCCCCATGGGGCATTTTTCACAGTCCTGTTGTTGCTACCCGAATGCAATATAAAAATCGTCTTCATATTTGGCGTAATATTAACCAGAAAAATTCTACCTGTAGAAACTTCCGCCTTCCCGGACCGGAGTTGGTTACAAGCAAAGACTGCCCGCAGCCTGAGGTGTATTCCGTTTCCCCGTTTGACCAAAACACGATCAGTGCCTGGCTGGGTTGAACCGCTTAAGAATCAAACAGTAATACTGTCTTTGATGTTATTAAAAGTGGCCGGACCGATCCCAGGTACTTCTTCAATCTCTTCAATGGAGCTAAAAAAGCCTGACTCTTCCCGATACTTAATAATTGCTTTTGCTTTAGCCGGGCCAATTCCAGGTAGCGTTTCCAGTTCTGCCTCACCGGCGGTGTTAATATTAACCATTTGCCCGCCAGATGCACTCTGTACACCTGATTGGCTACCGCTTGGTATCACCATCCCGGGGGAAGAACCTACTTCCATCCGGCAGGGAACAACTATTCGTTCCTGGTCCACGAGTTTTTTTGCCAAATTTAGAGCGTCCAGATCCGCCTCCGCTTTGGGCTGGGCTTTTTCAACTGCATCAATCACTCTGCTTCCTTCTTTAAAAGTAAATACTCCCGGATTAAAAACAAAACCTGCCACATGTACGGTAACATTTTTTTCTGCTTCCCTGGCCGAAGTCTCCTGATCGCCGGCCTGCACCACGGTAACCGGGACAGCTGCTGTCTCTTCTAAGCCCCTGCCGTATTTAACACCTGCGCCAAAAAGCACAGCCAGCATCACAATAAATACGATTATATGCTGTCTTTTTATTTCAGAAAACACAAAAGAAAAGCCTCCTAGCGTAAAATAATTATTAAATACGCCGAGAGGTCTTCTTTTTCCTGCCAAATATTGTTACTTAATTACAATATTTACTAATTTATTGGGAACGGCAATTATTTTCACGACAGTTTTTCCCCCAGTCCAAGCAGTCAGCTTTTCACTGGAAAGTACTTTTTCCTTTAATGCTTCCCTGTCAAGGTCGGCCGGAACCTCTATCCTGTCCCTAATTTTACCGTTAGCCTGTACCACAATGGTAACGCTATCAAGCACGAGAGCATCCTGATCAAATTTTGGCCATTCTTGTTTGTGGATACTCTCTTCATGTCCTGTCAAATGCCATAGTTCTTCCGTAATATGGGGGGCAAAGGGAGCAAGAAGCACAAGCAAATTCACTATCGCTTCTTTGATCACTGCTGCATTTTGCTCTGCTGTCGGCACTGTTTCCCGGTATGCATACATGGCATTAACCAATTCCATCACAGCACTAATGGCCGTATTGAAATTAAACCTGTTACCAATATCCTCCGTTACCTTTTTAATTGTTTGGTGGACAACCCGGCGTAGATCCCTGTCAGCCTTATTAAGCTCAGTGTTCCCAGTGACTTCCCCGGTTAGATTCTCCATACAGCCCGTTACCAATCGCCATACCCGGTTTAAAAACCGGTAACATCCTTCTACTGCCTGATCATTCCATTCCAAGTCTCTTTCCGGCGGGGCGGCAAAAAGAATAAACATGCGGGCAGTATCCGCACCATACTGGTTGATAATTTCTTCCGGACTGACTACATTGCCCTTTGATTTGGACATTTTACTGCCATCCTTTAAGACCATCCCCTGGGTAAGGAGATTTTCAAATGGCTCATCAGCCGAGACCAAATCCAAATCATGCAAAACTTTCATAAAAAACCGGGCATACATCAAGTGGAGAATGGCATGTTCCACGCCACCGATATACTGGTCCACATTCATCCAATAGTTAACTTTATCTTTAGAAAATGCTTCCCGGTTGTTTTGAGCGTCACAGTACCTCAAGAAATACCAAGAGGAACAAACAAAGGTATCCATGGTATCCATTTCCCGGGTAGCAGATCCCCCACACTTCGGGCAGGTAGTTTTGGTAAAGGTTTCACTGGTCCGAAGAGGAGACTCGCCTGCCGGTTTAAATTCCACATCCGTTGGAAGCATCACCGGCAGTTGATCGTCCGGTACCGCTACCGCACCACATTTTTCACAATAAACAATGGGAATAGGTGCCCCCCAATAGCGCTGGCGGGAAATCAACCAATCTCGCAGGCGATAATTGATTACTCGTTTTCCCAGACCTTTCGCTTCCATAAAGTCAGCCATTTTCACCATGGCTTCTTCGTTAGGCAGTCCGTTAAACTCACCGGAATTGATCATAATTCCCGGCTCATCATAAGCACATGTCATCGTGTCTGCGGTCAATTCTTGGCCTGGTGGATTAATCACAGGCTTTATGGCCAGCCCGTATTTTTTAGCAAAATCAAAGTCTCTCTGGTCGTGAGCAGGTACACCCATCACAGCACCGGTACCATAGTCCATCAGCACATAATTAGTAATCCAAATTGGCACGTTTTCCCCCGTCATGGGATTAATAGCATAAGCGCCGGTAAACATCCCTTCCTTTTCTAAGGCATCGGAAGTCCGATCGATATTAGACAATTGCTGGACTTTCCGCACAAAGGCCTTAACATCCTTTTCATACGCTGTTCCTGCCGTGAGCTTTGCCACCATGGGATGTTCCGGTGCCAAAACCATGTATGTGACACCAAAAATCGTATCATGCCTGGTAGTAAATACGGGAAGCGGATCATTTGTCCCGGCAGCGGTAAATTTTAGCTCTACCCCTTCGCTCCGGCCAATCCAGTTGTTTTGCATGATTTTTACTTTATCCGGCCAGCCGGGTAACTTCTCTAAATCATCTAACAAACGTTGGGCATAATCTGTAATTTTAAAGAACCATTGTTCCAAATCCTTCTTTTCGACCTCAGTTCCACAACGTTCGCAACCCCCGTCTACCACCTGCTCGTTGGCTAACACGGTAACACAGGATGGGCACCAATTCACTGCTGCTTTCTTTTTATAGGCCAGACCGTTTTTATACAATTGTAAAAACAGCCACTGGGTCCACTTGTAATAATCCGGCAGGCAGGTTGTCACTTCCCGGTCCCAGTCATAGCTAAAGCCCATGGATTTAAGCTGCCGCTTCATATTTTTAATATTATCCTTCGTCCAAAGAGAAGGGTGAATACCCCTTTGAATTGCCGCGTTTTCCGCGGGTAGCCCGAAAGAATCCCAGCCCATCGGATGTAGTACATTATAGCCCTGCATTGTCTTAAAGCGAGCAACCACGTCTCCAATGGAATAATTGCGTACATGCCCCATGTGCAATTTCCCTGATGGATAGGGGAACATTTCCAGACAGTAATACTCAGGCTTGTTCCGATCCTCCGTCACCCGGTATACACCTGTTTTTTCCCAGTGCTCCTGCCATTTTGTTTCAATTGCTTTGAAGTCATACCTGACATCCATAGATAAATCCTCCTTCAAAACCGCTTGCCAATAGAAAATAAAAATAACCTCACGTCCCTTTGGGACGAGAGGTTTCTCCCGCGGTACCACCCACGTTGATTATAAAAAGGTAACTGCTTACCATTTTACCCACTTCATTGCTGATAACGGGCTGCACCCGATGCAGACTACTTTGTTCACCTGCATAACTCATGGACGAGTTCAACCGCTTTGGGATTACCGGCTCCCACCAACCGCCGGTTCTCTGAAATCCTAAACGATTTACTGCTTCCAATCATTGTTTCTATAGCTATCAATTAGCCAAATTATATACAAAAACTTGATTTATGTCAATTAAGATGCTCTTCCCAAATCTTTTCCCTTTCCCCAATTTATTAAACCCCTCACCGCAAAAATATTGAAGCATATTTAATAGATCTCACATCCGGTTACCAAGCCTTCTTTGCAGGCTTCTGCCTTTTTCGATCAGGCTTACTGTAGCCTCTTTCCGCGATGCGCTTTCGAAAGTCCGGCTGCCTATTTTTTTTGTTATTCCACGGCCTTCTGGTCCGCAGAGGAGGCTCTTCAGTAATTTTCACCGGGGTGGTATCAGGTTGTTTCGTCAGTAATTTCAGTGCCGCAGATAAAAGAGATACAGGGTCTGTTTGTCCCAGTAAATCTTCAGCCAATTCTCTGTATTGCCGGTTACCTCGGTCTTCCACTGCCCTTATCAATTTTTCCACTGCCAAACGCTGCTGGCCTTCAATTGCCTCAATCAGGGTGGGAATGGGCTTGCGTGTTATTTTGCGTTTAATTGCTTTCTCAATTAACTCTAGATGCCCTATTTCCCGGGGTGTTACCAACGTTACGGCAAGACCCGTCTTGCCGGCCCGTCCCGTACGTCCAATCCGGTGCACATAACCTTCCGGATCCTGAGGAATGTCAAAATTATATACATGGGTCACTCCGGCAATATCCAATCCCCGTGCGGCCACATCTGTCGCAACCAATATTGTGGTCGTCCCTTCACGGAAATGCCGTAGGACGCTGTCCCGTTTTGATTGGTTCAAATCTCCATGAATGCCTTCAGTGGAATACCCTCGGGTATTAAGGCCCTCCTGAAGTTCATCTACCCGCCGTTTCGTTCGGCCAAAGATAATGGCAAGCTCCGGAGATTGAATATCCAACAGCCGACAAAGAATATCAAACTTTTGTCTTTCCGTTACTTCAATATAACTTTGTTCTGTATCAGGTACGGTCACCTCTTTGTTTTTGATGCTGATTAGCTCCGGACTCTGCATAAACCGTTGTGCCAGAATTTGAATAGGCCTGGGCATTGTTGCGGAAAAAAGTAAAGTTTGACGGTTTTGGGGTACTTCCCGTAGAATAGTTTCAATATCTTCAATAAAACCCATATTAAGCATTTCATCAGCTTCATCCAGAATAGCCAATTTAATCTCCTGGAGACGGATTGTTTTTCTCCTTAAGTGATCCATTAAACGTCCCGGAGTTCCTACAATCACTTGTGGCCTATTTTTCAAGCTTTTAATTTGGCGATTAATGTCCTGGCCGCCGTAAATCGGCAAAGAGCGAACACCCTTAAAGCGGCCGATTTTATTTAGTTCCTCGGCTACTTGGATGGCAAGTTCCCTGGTAGGAGTAATCACTAAACCTTGCACTAATTCGACTTCCATGTCTACCTTCTCTATCAGGGGAATTCCAAAAGCAGCTGTCTTACCGGTACCGGTTTGGGCTTGCCCGATGAGATCATGCCCCTTAATAGCCAAGGGAATCGTTGCTTCCTGAATAGGCGTTGGCTCCTCAAATCCCATGTCAACAGTTGCCCGAATCACCGGACTACTTAAACCCATTTCTAAAAAACTAATCATACTTTTTACTCCTTAAATTTTTTATATTATTTGTACATTTTGAATATTTATCCAGGTGAAAAATAATTCTTTACCCCCATTACAGGTATAGGAATAACCTGTTTAGTCTAATTAGACCAAAATAATATCTTGTTAATCTTACGCTAAAAATTCCCCCTTGGCAACAAAACCCAAAAAATAAAAGCCACGTCAATCAATATTCCCGACGTGACTAGGATTTTATTTATCCAGCTTTTTTACCTCAAAAGCTTAAATTAATAAATAACATTTACTTACATTCTAACTCCCCCAGTATCAGCCGAAGCACTAACAGTTTTAATTCATTATAAACCCTCTTCCCAGGCTTGTTATATTAAAATTTTAATCCCCCCGTAGGGGGGATGTCAACGTAGGCATCGCTTGCGATAAGTAAACAAAAAAGGCAAACAGGGACCAATCTGGACAAAAAATTTTTCCGATGTTATCCAGCATATTTCGACCGGAACATTTTCCGCTTCCTTACGTCTAATAAATAGATTATTATATGGGTATTGCATACTCAAACTTAATGAGGTGATGAATAATGAGTTTTAGCTCTCCCGACACCTGGAAACGCTACCTGAAATCAGGCCTTCAGGCAATCTCCGATACTTTTCAGAGATTCCCCATTACGCTTCTTTTGTTCTTTGGCATTGCAGCCATAATTATTTACCGGATAGAAGTTCCCTATGAACAGTGGAAGAGTATCTCAAGTATTCTTGATCGGCTAATTGGAGTAATGGCCATGGGAATTCCTCTTTCCTTAAGTATTGCTCTCGGACTGGAAAAACTGGAGAAGGAAAAAAATATCACTTTAAAAATTGGTACTTCTATTGCAGTAGCAGCCGTATTATACCTATACTACCTGTTTCTGTTTACCAGTACTGAAATGGTCCCGATGACCCGCCTCCTTTTGACTACCGGGGCATTGATTCTGGCCTTTTTATTTATTCCTTACCTTCCCAAAAGAAATCATTTTGAAGTATACGTCATCAATGTAATCAGCCGAGCCGCCACCACAGCTTTTTATACTGTTGTCTTAGGGTTGGGATTGATGGCCATCCTGTTTGCAATTAAATCTTTGCTGTTCAGCGGAATGGATGAGCAAATTTACTTGGAAACATGGGTCTTAGCCTGGCTGGTTTTTGCACCGCTCCATTTTCTCTATTCCCTTCCTTATATTAAAGATGACTTTACCACTGAAGATTTCAACAAGGTTTTTAAAATAATGTTCTTATATATTGTTCTACCTGTCATTACAGCTTACACAATAGTCTTATATCTTTATTTCGGAAAAATTATCATCACGCAAGTGTGGCCAAAAGGAATCGTCTCTTACCTGGTGGTTTCTTACACAGCCGTAGCTATTGCCACTATCTTTTTCATCTCACCTTTTAGGGAACAAAATAAATGGGTCCGTATTTTTACAGCTTCCTTAACCAAGTTAATTTTCCCCCTCCTGGGGATGATGTTTATTTCAATTGGTATCCGCATCGGTGAATTCGGTTTTACGGAAAACAGATATTTTATTCTTGCCATCGGCCTCTGGTCGACAGCAATGATGATCTATCTCAATTTCAACAAAAAAAACAATCTGGTACTTCCCATCACTCTGGCAATATTTGCTCTATTATCAGTTTTTGGACCCTGGAGCGCTTTTGAAGTCTCTAAAATGAGCCAAAGCAATAGATTTTATCAGATTGCATCCAAATATGATATGATCCAAGATGGGAAAGTGCAAAAAGGCAGCTACACTGTAGAAACTTACGACCAGCAAGAAATCAGCGGAGTTTTACAATACTTTGACCGATCTCACGAACTGAGTGATTTAAAATATCTTCCGGATAATTTCACCATGAATCAAATGAAGAATGTGTTTGGTTTCTCAGAGATTTATCCCGGAGGTTTACGCAATAATTATTTCGGCTATCACTTAGAAAGAGGACTCCCCGTAGAAATTACCGGGTATGATGTATATTTCCGGCTGGAGGCTTTCCGATACAACCCTGACAACCAAAACATCTTTGAAAGAGAAATTAACACACAAAAAGGTAATGTGAAACTTATTCTAGACAACAATAATCAGTTGACCATCCAAAATAACAACATGGAAATCTACCGGTATGATTTGAGAAAATATGTACAATCACTGTACGATAACTACGGCAGTGATATGTCTGTTAATATGAAACCAGGCACCACTGACAGTCTCGATCAGGAACAGCTGATTTTTACTGATGATACTACCAATATAAAAATCAAGATGGTCTTTTACAACATAAATGGCTCGGTAGATGCAGGCAATGATGGCATCAATATTGACCATATTGATGGGGAAATTTTCCTGGGAATAAAGTAACTTAGGACCATACAAAAAACCGGATTCAAATTTTGAACCCGTTTTTTTTATTACTGCATTTTATATACTATGGTCTTCCACATACTATTTCTTTTTCCCAAAACTATTTATTTCTCTCTTAAGATGTTGCTCACGCAAAAACACCAGTAATAAGGATACCAATAGCAATATTTAATTAACTCGGGCTCAAATGCTTTTATGCTTCCCTACTTGGACAGAATAACCGTTTTAGTATTATTATCCCAAATAACTTTTAGCCCCAATAATTCCGCCAAGGTTCTCAGCTCGACATAGGTTTTTCCTTCTAAAATTCCGGCAGACAAAGTTTTTCCTTCATATACCACCGTTGCCAGGCCCTCAAAACCGGCCATATTTTTCTCCTCCTCAAAAGATTGTTTCCATGATTTTTTGAATGATTCCGGGTGAGCATATTTTTTAATCAAATCACTTACTGTAAATCCCGGTAACTGAAAATGAGGGCGGTCAACAAAGCTTTTCCAACGCCCGCCCCATTCCAGACCCAAGGACTCGCCTAAAGGGCCTACTATATCATAATACTTAGCAGACCAATTAGCCTTATTATTCACGATCACAGCAATATCAAAAGCCACGCCCCAGCAATGTAAAGAGTACGGATACCTTGTATTGGTGACAATATTCCCCGATCTCGTACGCCCCTGGGCGTATAATGCATCCTGCTCCTCCCTTGTACGCCAGGTTTGCGATATTACAATATTTATACCTTTATTTTTGCCAGATCAACAAGTTTAAGGGCCTTAGACCGTAAAATTGGATGCAGCAAATTAATATCTCTCATTACCTGTCACCTCAATTTCTGGGACAACCTTTCTCTTAACATATCATATGCTGGTTGGACATATGATGTTTATAGTTTAGGCTTAATAGTGTACCCTATCCACCGGTAAAAATTTTGACGAATATCAAAGGGCTAAAGTAGGAGTTACTCCTTTTGCATACCGGAAGATTATCTTCAAAACGTCTCCCAGGATTCTCTGATCATATGGAGAAAAACAGTAACCCCGAGTATATCGGCGCAGCCTCCCGGGCTGATCCGTCTTTTTTCAAATTCAGCAGAAAGCCCTGCAATCATTTTCCTCCCCTGATCTGTTTTCATTCCTCCTGCAGAGATAATATCTTTTGCCTTTTGCTGCACTTCCAGAAGTACTTCATAGGAATGTCTGTAGATGATATTAGTATCTACACAAACCTGCATAATTCCGATAAGCGTATGCACCAACCTGTCATTTCTCTTAAGATCAAAGCTCTTATCATAAAAATCTAGGGAAAAATTAAATATTGTCGGCAAGCCATTTTCTACTTCGCCTCGGACACCTTTTACTTTATGTTCTAAATAGAGTATTTTCCCGTGTGATAATTCATCATCTTCTTTTAGACAATCCAACTCCTTTTCCACTAACCCGGCCGTCATTTCTTTGACAATTTCCCGGACAGCGCCAAAAGTCCTCTTCTCTTTTTTCATTTTCCCGACTGCAGCACAGACAATTCCCAATAAAAACAACATCCCTTTTTGGGTATTTACTCCGTTAGTTTTTATAAACATTTCTTTTTCCCCATCGATACCAATGGTTCTAATCTTTTCAAATAATTCCTTCCCGGAACCGGCATTTAATCCTGCTTCAGCAATTAGTGTAAAGTATTTAATCAGTGCACAGGTACTGTCGATAAAGGTATAATAATTCATATCCCTGTGGGCCCCATTTGATACCGGCGATACAAGTCCCGGCGAAGGATAACAGGAGACTTCATAAAATAATGACTGCACGGCAAAACTTGCTATTTTGAACGCTCTGTCACTGATCAAATAATTCATTTTTTACTGCCTTTCTCAAATAATTGTTTATCATATTGATCAACCATATCATATATTCTTTCCAATATTTCCGCTACAGTATGTTTTCGGCTTCTGCTGCAGTTTACCGCTCTGTCTTCGCAGAGCAGGCATTTTCTTTCGGAAAGTCCTATTTCTTTCCTCCCAAGCTGCCTTCCCCTTTCATCAAATACGTCAAAATCAAACAGTCGCCCCAGCCCGTGGGTTTCTTCTATAGATACAGTGAGCATTTTTATTTTTTTCGCATCATCATCAATAACATAAAATGCTTCATATCCTGCCGGACTGCTACTTTTTGTTTTATATAATACTTTTATCTTATTCTGGAGAATTTTTCCCTCAAATTGTTCTATCCCCGCAGAATGAATTTTTATAAAAAAGGAGCCGACTTTCTCAGCTCCGGGAATATTTAGTGTAAAGCAAACTAAAGGCTTTTTAAATTTTTCGATCAGATTTTGCTGCGTTTCCGCTCTTTTTTCTCTTCCGGCAAGAATTTGATAAATGTTTTTATTATCCACAGCATATCCCTCTTCATCCGACATAACAGTCAATTAATCTTTGACTTGCCTGATCACATCAATAATTGAACCGTCCCGATACTCAACCAATCCGACAATTTTTTCTTCAAATTTTAATGGCTCAGGTTTCCCCACAATCTTTTCTGCCTTTTCCTTAAGCTCATTAATAGTGTACAACGGCAAGCCGGTCTTTTTAAGAAGATCAATTAAGTCCTGTCTTAAAGGATTTACGGCAATTCCCCTGTCGGTAACAACTACATCAATTGTTTCCCCGGGACTAAGGACGGTGTTAACCCTGTCAATGATTGTAGGTATTCTCCCTCTGATTAAAGGGGCAACAATAATTGCCAACTTTGCTCCTGCTGCCGTATCACAGTGTCCTCCAGATGCCCCCCTGATAACTCCGTCAGAACCGGTAATCACATTTACATTAAAATCAGTATCAATTTCCAAGGCACTTAAAATAACGATATCAATTTTATTTACCGCACATCCTTTATTATGAGGATTTGCATACAATGATGCGCTAACCTCATAATGATCCGGATTCTTCCCAATAGATTGGGCGCTGACAAGGTCAAAACTTTGTACATCTATCAGCTTTTTTACCAGGCCTTCTTCCATAAGTTCAACAAAAGAACTGGTGATTCCACCCAAACAAAAGCTTGCTTTAATACTTTTCTCCAACATTTTTTCTCTGATAAATCTTGCTACCGATAGTGATGCACCACCGGAACCACACTGCATGGAAAACCCTTCTTTAAAATAGGGTGATGCACAGATTACTTCCGCGGCATACTGAGCAATTAAAAGCTCGCGGGGGTTTTTGGTATATCTTGTTGCACCTGACATAATGCCATTCGGGTCGCCCACTTCATTTACCATGACAATATAATCTACATCTTCCTGTGAAATACTCGCGGGGACATTTGGATAATCAACCAAAGTATCGGTAACCAAAACCACTTTATCGGCATATTTTGCATCCATTAAGGCATAACCCAATGAACCGCAAATTGATTTTCCATGATGCCCATTAGCATTTCCATACTCATCACTGCATGAAACGGCAAGAAACGCTACATCGATTTTGATGTCCCCGGCTTCAATTGCCCTGGCCCTTCCTCCATGGGAACGAATTACCACCGGTGTATCCATGATTCCCCGGGAAATTTCGTCTGCGAGCGGCCCTCTCAATCCACTGGTTTCAATTTTGGTAATAACTCCGCTTTTAATATGTTCAATAAGGGAAGCATGAACTTTGTTAAGTGAGCTGGCCGAGACGGTAATGTTTTTTATGCCCATTTTTGCAATGGCATCCATAACCATATTTACTGTAAAATCGCCCTCTCGGAAATGATGGTGAAAAGAAACAGTCATCCCGTCTTTAAGGCCGGTTCTCTTTATTGCTTCTTCAATACTGTTTATAATTTTACTTTTTCCCGGATTAACTTTTGATATCTTCCGTCCCCTTACCTGTCCTGTCGGCTCAAAATTAAAGGGACCTTGGTAAGGTCTTAGCTTGCCGATGTTCTCTATATATTCCGGTATTTCCCTCCCGAGTTTATTACTGGACAAAATCTTCGCCTCCTGCTGCTCTTGCCAATGTTAACTCTCTTTTTGCCCGTTCAATAATCGGCTTATCCACCATTTTTCCGTTCAACGATACTACACCAGAGCCCTTCTTTTCTGCTTCTTCACTTACCTGAATGATACGCATAGCCTTTTCCAGTTCTTTTTTACTGGGGGTATATATCCTGTGTACCACCGGAATTTGCTTTGGGTTTATTACTGACTTTCCGTCAAAACCCATTTGTTTGATTAGTTTAACCTCATTTTCAAACCCCTCTTCATCATTTACATCCGAAAACACAGTATCTAAAGCATCTATTCCCGCTGCCCTTGCAGCTAAGAGGATAAGGCTTCTTGCGGCAAAAAGTTCTGTCCCTTCATGGGAACGTGTCGTCCTCATGTCCGTTACAAAATCTTCTGCCCCAATGGCAATCCCGATAAGCCTTTTACTGGCAAAGGCAATTTCCCGGGCATTTAAAACACCCATAGCGGTTTCGATTGCAGCCATTAGTTTAATGGATCCGACAGGTATTCCTGCCTTCTTTTCCACTGCTGCAACAGCATTTTCCACATCCACAACATCTTGTGCCTTTTCTGTCTTGGGAAGACGAATAACATCAGGCTTTGCTCTCACTATTGCTTCAATATCTTCCATTCCATAAGGAGAATCTAAACTATTTATTCTAACTACTCTTTCTGTTCCTTCATAGTCAATGGTCTTTAATGCTTGGTAAACCAGGAATCTGGCGGCATCCTTTTCGTGTATAGATACAGAATCCTCTAAATCAAACATTAAAGCATCTGCACCATATATATGGGCATCCTTGATCATTCCAGCATTGTTGCCCGGAACAAACATCATAGTTCTCCTAAGTTTGTACATTATCTTGCCTCCTCCCAGTTAAAATTAGCTTTGGCCGCTCGAAAAACCGCCGCTTCAAGCCTGGCTTTAATGACGCAATCAAGAGCTCCTTTGTCCACCAATTTTACCATTGCATCTGTGACTTGAAGAAAACTTAATGTATCCATGACAACTTTTTTAATTTGCCGGCCGTATTGTTTTTTCACGGGGCTGCTGAGTTCAAATTTTATCCCCTTTTCAGGATTCGGTCCGACAGACACTAAAACATCACTTGATTCCAATGTCCCGGCTAGGGCAGAAGTTTTTATTTCCACTGCTTTTTCACTCCCTCAGTGTTATAAACTACTAAACCCGGCATACAAACTTTTTTGCTTCTTCCGATCTAAGAAAATCATAAGTTGTTTCCGGCACCAATTTTTTTACTTCCGATAGCCTCCCACCTTTTATCAGTTCCCTTACTTTAAATGTACTGACTGCTTCTCCGGCTACTTTGTACTTTGATATCTCCTCCACTTCAATTCCTAAGCTTGGAAGCTGTTTTTTGATAATTGTATGGTATAAATCAGTAAAATCATCATTTGCTTCTCCTACAAATCTTTTATTGATTCCGAGTACAGGCGCAATATATTCGCTAAAAATTTTTTCGGTAAGAAGGACATGCGCTTTTACTGCTTCAAGTGTATCTTTAAAAAAATATGTTGGGAAAGTGGTATTGGGTATAATGTAGTCACCACCTTGGTGCATAATCACATTTTGAAATTGATCGATCCCCTTTTTAATAAGTTCAAACCTTGTATTAAAAGGAAAAACTGATTTATCATCTGATAAAACAAAAACATGAAGATAATCGCATTCTTTCGAAGCTTTTTCAATAATATACTTATGTGCTAACGTAAATGGGTCACAGATAACTACAATGGAACCGATAATTGCTCCCTTTCTTCTTGTTTTGCTCAGTTCATGCAGATATGTTTGCATACCGTCAGAAACATTTTCCAGTAAGACAACACTATCCGGTACTTCGGCAACTTTATTAAATCCGATTCCTTGAAAATATTTTTGATTTTGGGGTTTGGTAAAAATAAAAAGGTGAAAATTACCTCTCCGATATTCTTCATGCATCAAAGCACCAATAATTCTGTTAGACAAACCCATACCTCGATATTTTTGATCAACAACAAGGCACTTAATCACTCTGCCTTCAAATGAGCCGGTAGCAATTATTTGATCTCCTTCAATTATGGCAACTGTGTATTCTACATTTTTATCAAACTTTAAGCCATGGTTAAATAAAAGCTCTTCAATATGCCTCAAAAAAGTATGATCACCTTTATTTACAATAACAAGAGACATTTTATGATTAAGCCCTTATAATTGTGTAAAAAGAAAATGAGCCACGACCTCATAACCTCGGTTAAAATATAAGTGACAAACA
>JBMNTN010000037.1:0-18591 GCA_050945755.1 Bacillota bacterium
AAAAAAACGCAACCTAAGTTGCGCTCTTGGCATCCTCCACCATCTGGCAAAAATAAAGATGGATCCGCAAGTCATCGGTCAGTTCCGGATGAAATGCCGCAGCCAGCAAATTACCCTGTCGGACCATAACTATTTTTTTATCATATTCAGCCAGTATTCTCACATTAGGTTTGACTGATTCAACAAAAGGAGCTCTGATAAACACTGCCGGAAAGGGAGTCGACCCCAAAACATCAACCGGGAGATCAGTTTCAAAACTGTCTACCTGTCGGCCAAAGCCATTGCGCTGCACGTTAATATCCATCAGACCCAAGCTAAACTGGTTATTATTTGCAACATTTTTAGCCATAACAATCAACCCGGCACAAGTACCAAATACCGGCATACCTTGAGCAGTTTTCTCCAGGATCGCTTTATCCAGCCCGTACTCAACTAATAATTTAGTGATAGTTGTACTTTCACCGCCTGGAATAATCAACCCGTCGATATTTTCTATTTCATCTGGTTTGCGGATCTGGATTGACCCTACATTACATTTTTTCAGCATGCGCTGGTGCTCCAAAAAGGCACCCTGCAATGCCAAAACTCCAATCATCTACCCAACCTCCTACCAGCCTCGCTCCTGCATTCTTTCAGCATCGGAAAGGGTAGAAATCTCAATCCCGACCATTGCTTCTCCCAAATCTTTGGACACTTCCGCCAATACTTTCGCATCATTAAAGTGGGTGACAGCCGAGACAATTGCTTTCGCCCGTTTTGCCGGATCCCCGGACTTAAATATGCCTGAGCCGACAAAAACACCGTCTGAGCCTAACTGCATCATTAAGGCCGCATCAGCCGGAGTAGCTACACCACCGGCAGCAAAGTTAACTACCGGCAATTTTCCGGTTTTATGCACTTCCACTATCAAATCATATGGCGCACCTAAATTTTTGGCCGCTGTCATTAGCTCATCTTCGGGAAGGTTTTGCAGCCAGCGAATTTCCCCCATTACCTGGCGCATGTGTTTGACAGCTTCAACCACATTTCCTGTTCCAGGTTCCCCTTTGGTACGAATCATGGCAGCGCCTTCGCCGATTCTTCTTAACGCTTCCCCCAGATTACGGCACCCACAGACAAAGGGTACTTTAAAATCATGCTTATTTATATGAAATTTATCATCAGCCGGAGTAAGTACTTCACTTTCATCAATATAATCTACCCCAAGGGCCTCCAATATTTGTGCTTCCACAAAATGTCCAATCCGGGCTTTAGCCATTACAGGAATGGTTACAGCTTCCATAATCCGTAAAATTACTGTGGGGTCTGCCATTCTGGCCACACCACCGGCTGCTCTGATATCGGCAGGAACACGTTCCAATGCCATAACGGCACAGGCACCGGCATCTTCAGCAATTTTGGCCTGTTCCGGGGTAGTTACATCCATAATTACTCCGCCTTTAAGCATTTCCGCCAACCCTTTTTTCACCGTCCAAGTACCTTTTTCCGCCATCCTAATACCTCCTATTTTGCTTAAAGGAATTTGATTAATTCTACTACAATTTTTTTTTTAATACAACCGTCTAAACATCCTCAGCTTCTTTGGTCATGACCTTTGCCACTGCCACTACCTGATCATTATCATTCAAACGCATTAAGGTAACACCTTGAGTATATCTGCCCATTATTGAAGCATCATCCACACTAATCCTAATGATTATTCCTTCTTTGGTAATAATCATGAGATCATCCCCTGGTTTTACCACTTTAAATGCTACTAATTCACCTGTTTTCTCAGTGCGTTTAATTGTATAATATCCTTTTCCACCCCTGGTTTGCGTTCGGTATTCACTTAGCGGGGTTCGTTTTCCATACCCGTTTTCCGTAATAACAATTAATTCCGCATTATCGTGGACGGAATCCATGGCTACCACCGCATCGTCATTTTTCAAAGCAATCCCTTTAACTCCACGAGTAACCCTTCCCATGCTCCTGACTTCCGTTTCATTAAACCGGATGGCCTGACCTTTTTTTGTACCAAGTATAATTTCCTCATTGCCGTGAGTTAATTTGACACCAATCAATTCGTCATCATCGTCCAAGCTAATAGCTATTATCCCGTCTTTTCTGGTGGAATTGTATTCCGAAAGCAGACTCTTTTTTACAATCCCATGGCGTGTGGCCATGAAAAGATATAGATCTTCACTAAAATCTTTCACAGGAATCACGGCATTAACCAATTCATCCCCTGACAAAGGCAATAAATTAACCAAAGCCATTCCCTTTGCTGTCCTACTAACCTCCGGAATTTCATGTACCTTTAATCGGTAAACCTTTCCTTTATTGGTAAATACCATTAAATAGTGATGGGTTGTTGTAATAAATAAGTGCTCAACAAAATCTTCCTCTTTGGTAGCCATGGCAGTAATACCTTTGCCGCCTCTTTTTTGGCTCCGGTAAGTGTTAATATTTAATCGCTTAATATACCCTTTGTTAGTGATAGTAATCACCATGTCTTCCTCAGCTATTAAATCTTCTTCGTTTAATTCGCTGTCATCACGGGTAATTTGAGTGCGGCGTGAATCATTGAATTTTTCTTTAATTGTTAATAATTCTTCTTTGATAATATGCAAAACCAATTTTTCATTGCGTAATACTTCTTGGAGATATGCAATAGTCTTAATTAAATCCCGATATTCATCCTCTAATTTTTGCCGCTCTAAACCGGTCAGTCTCTGCAAACGCATATCCAAAATCGCCTGTGCTTGTTTGTCGCTTAATGAAAACCGGCTCATTAATCTTTCCTTGGCAATTTCCCCGGTTTGGGATTCCCGGATAGTCTTGACCACTGCATCAATATGGTCCAAGGCAATACGCAGTCCTTCCACAATATGGGCACGGGCTTCTGCCTTTTCCAAATCAAAACGTGTACGCCGAACAATCACATCTTTCTGATGTTCCAAATAATAATAGAGAACTTCTTTGAGATTTAATACCTTAGGTTGTCCTTCAACAAGTGCAATTATAATTACGCCAAAAGTATCCTGCAACTGAGTATGCTTATAAAGCTGATTCAGAATCACACGAGCATTAACATCCTTACGCAGCTCAATCACAATACGCATGCCGTTACGGTCTGACTCGTCTCTTAAATCAGTAATTCCTTCTACCCTTTTATCCTTTACCAGATCAGCAATTTTTTCTATCAATTTTGCTTTATTAACTTGATAAGGGATTTCTGTAACAATTATCCGTTGTTTGCCATTGTTAGCTACTTCAATTTGTGCTTTTGCTCGAACTCTGATTGTTCCCCGGCCGGTAGTATAAGCTGATTTAATTCCCTCCCGGCCCATAATTAAGGCTCCGGTAGGGAAATCCGGTCCTTTGATCACCGTCATCAACTGAGATATCTCTGCCTCAGGGTTATCAATTAACATTATGACCCCATCAATTACTTCGCCTAAATTATGGGGTGGAATATTGGTTGCCATCCCAACAGCAATTCCCGCTGATCCATTGACAAGCAGATTAGGAAAGCGAGAAGGAAGAACATCTGGTTCCTCCTCAGTTCCATCATAATTAGGAATAAAATTTACGGTGTTTTTTTTGATGTCGGACATCATTTCCATGGCCAACTTGGTTAAACGAACTTCTGTATAACGCATGGCCGCAGCTGAATCGCCGTCTACAGAACCAAAATTGCCATGCCCGTCAATCAAAGGATAACGAATAGAAAAATCCTGTGCTAAACGCACAATAGCATCATAAACTGCAGAATCCCCGTGAGGATGATATTTCCCTAAAACATCACCTACCACGCGGGCAGATTTCCTATGAGGCTTATCTGGAGTTACCCCACGTTCAAACATCGAATATAAAATGCGCCTGTGCACAGGTTTTAAACCATCCCGCACATCAGGCAGAGCCCGCCCAACAATTACGCTCATGGCATAATCAATATAAGACTTTTTCATTTCGTCGTCTATATTCACAGGGAGTATTTTTCCGTGTGTAAAATCAGCCGACATTATTCCACCTCATTTCTAAAAGCCAATAACAACCATGTTAAGTTAAATATCCAGATTTCTTACTTCCCTGGCATTTCTCTGAATAAACTCCCGACGCGGTTCAACCTTATCTCCCATTAAAATAGTAAATATTTCATCAGCAGCCAGAACATCTTCCAAAGTTACCCGCAGAATAGTCCGAGTTTCAGGATTCATGGTTGTCTCCCAAAGCTGCTCCGGATTCATTTCCCCTAACCCTTTATAACGCTGAACGTCAAATTTTTCTTTTGTTAAATTATTTGTAAATTTCTCCATCTCACTTTCCGTATAAAGGTAGTGATCTTTATTACCTACCTTAACCTTAAAAAGCGGGGGTTGGGCAATATAGACATAACCCGCTTCAATTAAAGGCCTCATAAAGCGGAAGAAAAAGGTAAGTAAAAGTGTCCTGATGTGTGATCCGTCTACATCCGCATCTGTCATAATTATCAGTTTGTGGTACCTGGCCTTGCTTATTTCAAAATCATCAGAAATCCCTGTACCCATCGCAGTAATCATTGCGCGAATTTCTTCATTGGTCAGAATTCTATCAAGTCGGGCCTTTTCCACATTAAGAATTTTCCCACGTAAAGGAAGAATAGCTTGAGTCCTTCGGTCTCTGCCCTGTTTGGCAGAACCACCGGCAGAATCTCCCTCCACTAAGTAAAGTTCACTTAGCGCGGGATCCTTCACCGAACAATCCGCCAGTTTTCCCGGTAAAGAAGTGCTCTCCAAGGCACTTTTCCTACGGGTTAGCTCTCTCGCTTTTCTTGCAGCTTCTCTGGCACGGGCAGCCTGAACTGTTTTTTCAATAATGCGTCGAGCAATAGGTGGATTTTCCTCAAGAAATGTTCCCATCCCTTCTCCAACAATGGAATCAACAATCCCGCGCACTTCACTGTTTCCTAGTTTTGTTTTTGTCTGTCCTTCAAACTGAGGTTCCCGAACTTTTACACTAATTACTGCCGTTAATCCTTCTCGGATATCTTCTCCGGAAAGATTAGCCTGGCCATCTTTTAAAATATTAAATTTGCGGGCATAATCGTTAATTATTCTTGTCAATGCAGTCTTGAAACCAGCCTCATGAGTACCACCTTCCTGGGTATGTATATTATTGGCAAAAGAAATAATATTTTCACTGTACCCATTATTATACTGAAGGCTTACTTCTACTTGCACTTGATCCTTTTCTGATTCAAAAAATATCGGCTTATTATACAAAACATCTTTATTTTTATTCAAGAACTTTACAAAATCAATAATACCGCCATTATGTTTGTAAACTGTTTCAAAACCGTCTCTTTTGTCTTTTAATTCTATCGACACACCTTTATTTAAAAAGGACAGTTCTCTTAATCGAAGCGCAAGGGTTTCCCTGTTAAAATCCAATTCTTCAAATATTTCACTATCAGGCTTAAATGTAATCTCCGTTCCCGTTCCGTTTGCTTTCCCAACTATTTTTAAAGCTGTTAACGGGTTACCTCGCGCATATTTCTGCATATAAATATGTTCGTTTCTTTTTACTTTGACAGTTAACCATTCAGAAAGGGCATTAACCACAGACATACCAACGCCATGCAATCCCCCGGAAACCTTATAACCGTTACCACCAAATTTACCGCCGGCGTGAAGAATAGTAAGAGCCACTTCAACAGCGGGCTTTCCTGTTTTTTCATGAATATCAACCGGAATCCCTCGACCATTATCGCTTATTGTTACACTACCATCTTCTTGAATTGTCACATTAATCTTATCGCAGTACCCCGCAAGTGCTTCATCAATACTATTGTCCACTATTTCGTAAACCAGATGATGGAGCCCCCTGGCACTGGTACTGCCAATATACATACTGGGACGTTTGCGAACCGCTTCCAACCCTTCTAAGACTTGTATTTGACTGGCATCATAAGTTGTATCAATATGATTTTCCATTATAAAAAGTCCCTCCCCCAGAACCAGGTAGTCTCGAACATTCCTAAAGTTTAATTATATAAGAAAAGCATATTTAACTCAAGTAAATATTGTATAGTATCCCTCATTTTGCTAGAAATATTACTATATATTGGGTAATATTAATAGCTGTACAAAATAATTGACATTTTATAAATGAAATAAACCGTGAATTTTTCACGGTTTCAAATGGCTGACTTTCCATAAACCCTTTTTAATAATGTCATTGGGGATATGGGCGAAAAAATAATATTCTCATCAGTTATTATTACCGACTTGCATTCCTCATCAGTTGTAACCTTTTTATTAGCTGGATTATTACAAACTATCATATGTTTGGGTAGGCAATCAGCTTTTTTTAGTTTTTTATAGTCTAAAATCAAAATAATCTTATTTAAATCAAGCATTTTATCATTTCCAATATGCAGATACATTAATTTTCACCTGCTGATATTTAATATTTTCCCTTGTGAAATTTTTATTTTTTGCTGATTACCGGAAAAATTATAATCGGCGTCTGTTGCCGTAATAAACGTTTGCACTTTATTTCCGATTATCTGGAGCAAATGCTCCCTCCTGGATTCGTCAAGCTCAGACATAACATCATCAAGTAATAGTACAGGATATTCAGATGTTTCTGATTTCATTAATTCTAATTCAGCCATTTTTAACGAAAGGGCAGTTGTCCTCTGCTGCCCCTGAGAACCATATTTTTTCACGTCATTGTTATTAATTATCAGCTTAAAATCATCCCGATGGGGGCCAACAATTGTAACTCCCCTGCTTATTTCTTCTTTCCTGACCTTTTCAAGTTTCTCAAAAAATAAATCTTTTAGGCAATTTAAATCAGCAGATTTTAGCACATCGTCTTTTTCCAATCCAACATATACAATTTCTAAATCTTCTGCTCCCCCTGTGATCTTTCGATGCATCAAGCGAGCTAACGGACTTAATTTTTTTAAAACTTCCATTCTCTTTTTAATAATCTTACTTCCAATATCAACCAACTGTTCATCCCATATAGCAAGCAAAGATTCTTTATTTTTTCTCCCGTTTATCTCTTTAAGTAAATTATTTCGTTGAAAGATAATTTTTTGGTACTGCCAAATAAGATGCAAGTAAGAGGGAAACAACTGAATCATTTCCCCGTCTAAGTATTTTCTGCGTCGAGCAGGGTTTGATTTTACAATATCCAAATCCTCTGGAGAAAAAATAACTGTATTTAAAATACCTATAAAATCACTTAATTTTTTCCGCTGGTTGCCGTTTACCTTTGCAACTTTCCGCCCAGCCCGGGTATAACCAACAGAAAGATTATATTCAATATTATTTTTTAAAACCGTTCCCTGAATATAAAAGAATTGTTGACCCCAACGGATTAATTCTTCATCTTTTCCGGATCGAAAGGATGAACCCGTACTTAAATAGCTCACGGCTTCTAAAAGGTTAGACTTCCCTTGAGCATTTAAACCACAAATTATATTTACCCCATACGACCAATCAATCTGTAAAGAGGTATAATTTCGAAAATTCCGTAAAATTAGAGAACTAAAAAGCAATAAACACACCTCATTATTAAGGCATAAAATATAATTTATACTGTTCTTACAGGAAGAATTAAATAAATAAATTCTTCGTTTTCTACATTACGAATTATACCAGGGCTTAAAGCACCAATTAGCTCAATATAAATATCTTCTGCACCAACAACTTTTAGAGCATCTAAAAGATACTTCGAATTAAAAACAATTTCAATCGGTTCGCCTTCAAGATGTATATTTATTTCTTCATTTATTTTTCCAATTTCCGGTGAATTAGAATTTATGATTAAACGTTCTCTTTCTGCTTTTAATCTAATCAAATTTGATTTTTCTTTTATATCATCCCTGGCTAAAAGGGCGGCTCGTTCTGCAGCTTCTAAAAGTTTCTTTGATCTAACTCTGATTTTCGTTTTAAAACTGTCTCTTTCCGGAATTGCATAATTGTAGTTTGGATACTGACCATCTATCAAGCGGGATATTATAGAAATATTTCCCGCTTTAAAATGTATTTGATTTTCTCCCGGCATAATAAATAAAGGCTCCGTCTCATCATTAATGATCCGTGCTACTTCAATCATAGTTCTTGAAGGAATAATCATTGAAATTTTTTCTTGAAATAAATTTCCTTTCCAAATTCCTTTACGAAGTGTCAATCTATGTGTATCAGTTGCCACAAAAACAACATCATTTCCCAATAGCTCCATAAGAATGCCGGTAAATACCGGGCGGCTTTCATCATTTGAAGCTGCTACCGATACTTGTTTAATCATTTCTTTAAATAAGTCTTGGTCCATATTGCCGGGAAAAGAATCATTTATTTCCGGGAAAGAAGGAAATTCTTCAGGGTCATATCCGATAATACTTAACTCTGATTGTTCATATTTTATTTCTGCACCAAAATTATTATTACTTTTAATATTAATCGGCCCTGCCGGTAACCTTTTTACTAATTCTATAAAATACTTTCCAGGGAGAATAATTGTACCCTCTTCAATAACATCAACCGAAACTAAGCATTCTATAGCTAATTCTAAATCTGTAGCTTGAAATGTCAGCGTATTGTTTTTTGCATTTAAAAGAATCCCTCCCATAACAGGTAAGGTATTTTTATTTGATACAGCCCTATTGACAATCTGTACACCATAAAGCAAATCTTCTTTATTACAGTTAATTTCCATTAAAGCTCCTCCTTACTCACAGGAAAAAATAGTATTGTTTTATTTTTATTATTTTTAAATATAGAAGTACTAATAATAGTAGTAGTGGTGAATATGTGGATATCGTAAAAAAAATCATAATACTCAATGGACATGATATGTGCTCAAAATGTTGATAATAAGTAAATATTAATCCACAAATTCACAATAGAAAATTTAGTGATAAATTATACCCATATTATCCACAGGTTAAAGCAAGGGTTATCGAAAATTATAAATTCTGCAGTTGTGAAACTAATTCGGAAATAGTCCGGTCGAGTTTTGGATCTTGTGCTCTTTCATTGGTAATTTTTTCATGAGCATGAAGAACTGTCGTATGATCTCTGCCACCAAACTCTTCTCCGATTTTGGGTAAGGAGGCATCTGTCAGTTCTCGGCAAAGATACATGGCAATTTGTCTGGGAAAAGCAACGCTTCTCGTTCTCTTTTTAGCTTTTAAATCATCAATTTTTAAATTAAAATAATCTGCTATTGCCTGCTGTATTAATTCAATGGAAATTTGTTTTGGCTTGTTTTCCGGTAAAATTTCTTTTAATGCTTCTGAAGCCATTTCCAGTGTGATTTCTTTTCCTGTCAAAGAAGAATATGCTACAACTCTTACGAGTGCTCCTTCTAATTCTCTAATATTTGATTGAATTTTATCAGCAATATAGACCATCACTTCATTTTGGACATTGATATTTTCTATTTTGGCCTTTTTCCTTAAAATAGCAATTCTTGTTTCCAAATCAGGTGGCTGAATATCGGTAATTAAACCCCATTCGAATCTTGATCGGAGTCGATCTTCTAAAGTAGGAATTTCTTTAGGCTGCCGGTCGCTACTAATAATTATTTGTTTGTTTGCTTCATAAAGAGCATTAAAAGTATGGAAGAATTCTTCTTGTGTTCTTTCCTTTCCAGCTAAAAATTGAATATCGTCAACAAGAAGGATATCCATATTGCGGTATTTGTTTCTAAATTGAACGGTTTTATCATCTCTGATCGCATTAATTAGTTCGTTTGTAAATTTTTCTGAAGACACGTAAACGACTTTCATATTAGGCATGCTTTGAAGAACAAATTGGCCAATGGCATGCATCAGGTGGGTTTTACCCAGCCCCACACCACCATAGATAAAAAGAGGATTGTAAGCTTTGGCCGGTGCTTCTGCAACAGCCAAAGAAGCTGCATGTGCAAATCTATTGCTATTGCCTACAACAAAAGTATCAAAGGTATATTTAGGGTTAAAATTAGAGGAAAGAGATGCATTATCCATTGATGAGGATAAAGGACGTTTCTTAATCTTATCTTTTGGGAGAAAATTTATTTCGCCATCAGGTTGGGGTAAAATAAATTCAAGATCTATTTCCTCAGAGGTTACTAATTGAAGGGTATTTTTAATAAGGTTGGCATACCTGCTTTCCAACCAGTCTTTGGCAAACTCATTTGGAACGGCAACAACTACAGTGTTATCATATCTGGTAACAACTTTTGTAGTTTTTAACCAGGTTTCAAAACTAGGTTTGCTTAATTCAGTTTTTAAGATATCCAAAGTTTTTTGCCAATCTTCTTTTAATTTATTACTCATAGTAACCTCCTTCAAAAACAAAAAGCCGGAACAAGTTGATTTAAGTTTTTCTAGTGTTCACAGCTTTATTTGTATAAAAATATTATTGTTAAGCGACATAATATTTAGTGGGATGTAAGAAAAAGTTGTGCACAAAAAAAATATTATTAAAGGGGTGTTGATTATTTATTTATACACAAGGCGATAAATCGTATCAACATAATAGCAAAAATTATCCACAAATTCAATAAGATTATTTAAAGTTATCCCCAGAATTAATAGGAAAGGTTTGTTTTTTCTTGACAGCCGGATAAGGGGTAAGATATAATGCTTATGCTAATGCTTTCAAAAAATTGTGTTAAATAACGGAAGTTTAACCAGATTTTTAAGGAGGATGTATTATTTTATGAAAAGAACATATCAGCCAAAAGTTCGAAAACATAAAAAGGTACATGGATTTTTGGCAAGAATGAGGGACAAAAATGGTCGGAATGTGCTTAAGAGAAGGCGTGCGAAGGGAAGAAAAAGATTGTCTGCATAAGGCCGGATGCGGCCTTTTCATATATTTAAAATTTTTAGTTTAAGGAAAAATTTCCCTGGATATAATAATTGTGATAGGTCAAAGGGGGCTTGTTATGTTGAAGTCTTGTTATCGGTTAAAGAGCCCAAAAGATTTTCGTCGCACCTATCAAAAAGGGAAGTTTATTACCAATCCCTATCTGGTTGTTTATTTCAGAAAAAATAGGCAGAGTAATTATCGAATTGGATTTTCTGTATCAAAAAAGATTGGGAAAGCAGTGGTAAGAAACCGGGTGAAGCGCAGGTTAAGAGAAATTTGTCGCTTGAACGAAAGTCTTTTTCCAAATGGTTGGGATTTCATATTTGTTGCCCGTGTAAAGATTAAAGATGCTTCGTATCAGACAATGGAAAAAAGTCTTATAAATCTAATGAAAAGAATAAGAGAGAAAAAGTAAGGCATATATAATGACCAGGATTTTAATTGGATTAATCAGGGTTTATCAAAAATTTATATCACCATGCTTTCCTGCGACTTGTCGATTTTACCCAACCTGTTCTCAATATGCAATAGAAGTTTTGCGGAAATACGGTTTTATAAAGGGAATATGGTTGAGCGTAAAAAGAATTTCAAAGTGCCATCCCTGGCATCCCGGTGGTTATGATCCTGCAAAATAATTTTACGGGAGGTGAAACCTGCAAATTAAATTTGTGGGTATTTTGTGAGTAGTTTGATTAACTTTGTAATGATTTCTTTAGAATCAGTTTATCAATTAACCGTTAAATTAAATGTCCCAAGTTATGCTCTAGCAATTTTTATATTAACTATAATAATAAAAGTAATACTTTATCCTCTTACATATAAGCAGATGAAATCCATGAGGGCAATGCAAGAACTCCAACCGAAAGTTAAAGAATTAGACAAGAAGTATAAAAACAATCCACAGAAAAAACAGGAAGCAATGATGGAATTGTATAAAGAACATGGTGCTAATCCGTTATCCGGTTGTCTTCCATTATTGATTCAATTTCCTATTTTGATTGCGTTATTTAGAGGTTTGCAAGAATTTGTGCCTTCAAATCCGGAGCATTATAACTTTTTATGGATTACTGATTTAAGTCAGGTTGATCCTACTGGGATAATATTACCAGTCCTTGTTGGGTTGTCAACCTTTGCTCAACAGTATGTTACTTCTCCTAATGCCAATGATACTACCCAAAGAACCATGCTTTATGCAATGCCGCTTATAATTGGATGGATGACAAGAAGTTTTCCGGCAGGTTTAGCTTTATATTGGGTGGTTTTTAGTGTAGTTGGCACCCTGCAGCAACTTTATATTAACAGGGGGATAAAACCAGCTGCTATAAAGGATGGTGCGAAATAATGAGAACCATTGAAAAAACCGGAAAAACAACTGATGAAGCAATTGAAGCAGCTTTAAGAGAATTAGAAACATCTAGGGATGAAGTCGAAGTTGAAATAATTGATTATCCTTCACGAGGATTGTTTGGACTGATTGGAAATAAAGCAGCCCGAGTAAGGGTTACATTATTGGAAAAGCAGATAAAAGAAGAAAAACAATTGGAAAATAAAACAGATTATAATCAAATAGATGATCCAGTTGAAATAGCACAAGAATTTATAGATAATATTTTTAACAAGATGAGGATAAAAGTTAAAACAGATATTAAAAGGGATGAAGAATTTATTTATTTTTCTTTTACCGGGGAAGATTTAGGTATATTAATTGGACGGCGCGGTGAAACATTAGATTCTATTCAATATCTGGTTAATCTGGTGGTATCACGAAAAGTAGGACAAAAAAATCGGATTATATTGGACGTGGAGGGATACCGAAAGCGTCGGGAAGAAACGCTGATTAAATTAGCACAACGCCTATCGGAAAAAGTTAAAAAAAGCGGGCATAACATTGTTTTAGAACCAATGAGCCCGCATGAGCGGCGTATTATTCATACTGCTCTACAAAATGATCAAAGAGTACGTACATTTAGTGAGGGTGAAGAGCCTTACAGGAAGGTTGTTATCACAAAAAAAAGGTAATTATATAAATATAGTAAAAACAACCCAGTAATTAATATTACTGGGTTTTTCTAAAGGATTTAATGAGGTGAAAGTTATATGTTATCCGATACCATTACCGCAATTTCAACTCCTTTAGGTGAAGGAGGAATTGGAATAGTTCGGGTAAGTGGAAAAGATGCTCTCATAGTTTTGGATAAAATATTTAAACCAAAAACGCCGAAGGATTTGAATTTTGTTAAAAGCCATACTATGCATTTAGGTTATGTTGTGGATGCTGAAGGTAATACTATTGATGAAGTATTGGTTTCAGTAATGAGAGAACCAAAGACATATACCGGCGAAAATGTTATTGAGATAAATTGTCATGGGGGACTAATTCCTTTAAAAAAGACATTGGAACTTACTCTTCAAGCAGGAGCAAGAATGGCGGAAAAAGGGGAATTTACGAAAAGAGCCTTTTTAAATGGCCGGATTGATTTAAGCCAAGCAGAAGGTATTATTGATATTATTAGAGCAAAAACAGATACAGGACTTAAGGCCGCGTTAGGGCAAATGGAAGGGAATTTATCTCGCAAAATAAAAGAACTACAAGATAAAATCCTAGGAGTATTAGCGATAATCGAAGCCGCCATAGATTTCCCTGAAGATGAAGTAGATGAAGTTAACACGTTTCAAGTTCAAATAACCATAAAAGAGGTATTTGAAGAAATTGAAAAAATGATTAAAAGTGCGGACCGGGGGAAAATTATTCGAGAGGGAATTAGCACTGCGATCGTAGGCCGAACTAATGTAGGAAAATCCAGCCTCCTAAATGCTTTGCTCGGAGAAAAAAGGGCGATAGTAACAAATATACCTGGTACAACCAGAGATACCATTGAAGAGTTTATTAACGTAGGAGGATTTCCACTTAAAATTGTGGACACAGCCGGATTAAGAGAGACAGAGGATTTAGTTGAAAAAATCGGTGTTAAAAAAAGTCGAGAGCTATTAGAAAAAGCCGATTTGGTTTTGCTTGTTATGGATATTACTATGGGAATATCACGGGAAGAAATAGATTTAATAAATAGCGAAAAAATAAAAAATATAATTGTTTTAATTAATAAAATTGATATTGAACAAAGTCAATTAGAGAAGGAAAAGTTTGAAAAGGTCTTGCAGGGTATACCTCATCTGTATATTTCAGCTCAAGAAGAAATAGGGATTGATGAACTTGAAATAATGATTGGAGATTTAATCACTGAGCGAGGGGCAGAAATCTCCGGAGATGTATTAATTACAAATATTAGGCATAAAAATTGTTTGGTTCAGACAAAAAAACATTTAAATGAAGTAATGAACGCAATAAAAGCAGGTGTTAGTCTCGATATTGTATCAATTGATATCAGAAGCGCCTGGGAATCTTTAGGTGAAATTACCGGTGAAACAGTTGGTGAAGAATTACTTGACCGGATATTTTCCGATTTTTGCATAGGAAAGTAGGGATTTGGATTGGAGTATTTTGGAGGATCATATGATGTTATTGTTATTGGAGCAGGACATGCAGGTTGTGAAGCAGCACTTGCTGCAGCAAGAATGGGATGCAAAACTTTGTTAATCACTTTAAATATGGATAATATTGCCTTAATGCCATGTAATCCTGCAATTGGTGGTCCTGCCAAGGGACATTTAGTTCGAGAAATCGATGCTCTAGGCGGAGAAATGGCTCGTAACATTGATCAATCACACATTCAAATTCGCATATTAAATACTGGAAAAGGACCGGCGGTTCATGCCCTCCGTGCCCAGGCTGATAAGAAACTTTATCAAAGGATAATGACTTATACTCTTGAAAAACAAGAAAACTTAGATGTGAAACAGGATACGGTAGATAAAATATTAATAAATAACTATAAAGTGACGGGGGTAGTTACCAAAAATGGCTGCCGTTTTGAGGGGAAAACGATTATCTTAACGACAGGGACTTACCTGCGTGGGCGAATTATTATTGGAGAAGTGTATTATCAAAGTGGGCCTAATGGTCAGCATGCCTCTATAAAACTTGTAGATAGTCTTAAAGATATAGGTTTGGAAATCCGACGTTTTAAGACAGGGACACCGGCTCGTGTAGACAAAAGGACAATTGATTTTGAAAAGACAATTAAACAGCCGGGAAGTAACGAACCCTTAGCATTTTCATTTTTAACAAAGGAATTTAACCGTCCAAATGTTCCTTGTTGGCTTACATATACAAATGAACAGACTCATCAGATTATTAGAGATAACCTACATCGTGCTCCTTTATTCAGTGGAATTATTGAGGGCGTTGGGCCTAGATATTGCCCTTCGATTGAAGATAAGGTAGTTAGGTTTGCTGATAAAAATGCACATCAGCTTTTTTTAGAACCGGAAGGTATGGATACATACGAATATTATGTTCAAGGAATGTCTAGCAGTTTACCTGTGGATGTGCAATTAGCATTTCTCCGTACTATAAAAGGATTAGAAAAGGTAGAAATAATGCGGCCGGCTTATGCTATTGAGTACGATTGTATTAATCCTACCCAGTTAAAACCAACCCTAGAAACAAAATCGGTAAGTGGGTTGTTTATGGCCGGACAGATTAACGGATCTTCAGGATATGAAGAAGCAGCTGCCCAGGGATTAGTAGCTGGAATTAATGCTGTTCTTATGATTAAAGAAAAGGAACCATTTATTTTAAGAAGATCCGACGCATATATTGGTGTGTTAATTGATGATTTAGTTACGAAAGGTACCAATGAACCTTATCGGATGCTTACATCCAGAGCCGAGTATAGGCTATTATTACGACAGGATAATGCAGATTTACGTCTCACAGAAAAAGGTCGACAAGTGGGATTGGTTGATGACAATCGGTGGTCGTTTTTTTTGGAAAAGAAAGAGCAGATTGAAAAGAATTTGGCATGGACAAAGGAAATGAGAATTCTGCCTTATAATAAAAGATTGGAACAATTATTATTAAAAAAAGGGTCAAGCAAAATTGATAAAGTTGTTTCTATATATGATTTAATAAAAAGGCCGGAGATTACTTTGGAAGATGCCCTTTCAGTACTGGATGAACATGTTGTTTTAGATAAACAGGTAAGTGAACAGGTGGAAATACAGATTAAATATCATGGGTATATTAATAAGCAAATGGATCAGGTTAATCGTTTTAACAAACTGGAAAATAAAAAAATTCCGGAAGACATGCAATATAGTAATATTAGTGGTTTAAGAAAAGAGGCACAGCAGAAATTAGATCAGGTTAAGCCTTGTTCTATCGGTCAAGCCTCTCGTATTTCAGGCGTGTCACCTGCAGATCTTTCTGTTTTAATGATTTATCTTGAACAACAAAAGAGATTGGGTGAAAGAGAGGCTAAATAGTGGGTGATTTATTTCGTCATGCTTTAACTCAAGGTTTAAAGGAATTAGATTTAACGGTACATGAAGAAAAAATAGAAAAACTAACTATGTATAAAGATTTACTTTTGTCCTGGAACGAACATGTGAATCTGACGGCAATTTTGGAACCGGAGGAAGTTGCCATTAAGCATTTTATTGATTCCTTAGCTTTAAGCTGTTTTATTGACTTCAAAAATGATCAAAAGATGATTGATGTCGGAAGCGGAGCAGGCTTTCCCGGTTTACCACTTAAAATAGTTTTTCCGGAGGTGAATGTTACTTTACTTGATTCATTACAAAAAAGGTGTGACTTTCTTTTGCAATTAGTAAGCAAATTAAACCTTACCGGGATCCAAGTAGTACATGGACGTGCGGAGGAGAAAGGTCAGGATATACTCATGAGAGAAGAATTCGACTTCGCGATTGCCCGGGCGGTTACCCAGTTACCGGTTTTGGTGGAATACTGTCTTCCTTTTGTTAAAAAAGGAGGGTTGTTCTTTGCTTTTAAAGGACCGGGAGTAGAAAAAGAGTTGGAAAGTGCCCAGAAAGCGATATCACTTCTTGGAGGACTTGTTAGAGAAGTTAAAAAGTACAGGCTTCCGGTTTCCGGGGAGGAAAGATCTTTGGTAATAATTGAAAAGGAGAATAATACTGATAAAAGGTATCCCAGGCGGCCTGGTATCCCAGGGAAGAAACCGCTTATTTAATTATATAAGTAAATCTGATCAAGGTGAACTATGCAAACTCCTTACTTGAACCAGGAGTTTTTTTATTTTCTGGGAGGGATAGTTGAATGTCATGTGGAACTATAACAATTTGATACATAATTTGGTGGTGTTAATATGGGGAAGGTAATAGCAATTGCAAATCAAAAAGGCGGTGTCGCAAAAACAACTACTGCGGTAAACTTAGCAGCTTTTTTGGCGATGGAAGAAAAAAGGGTGTTGGTTATTGATATTGACCCCCAGGGAAATGCGTCCAGCGGATTGGGAGTAAATCGGTTTGAAACAGAACATTGTATTTATGATGTGATAATTAACGGAGCACCTCTTGATGCGGTTACGCACAATACAGAATTAGAAAAACTATTTGTTGTACCGGCAACTATTCAACTAGCTGGTGCTGAAATTGAGCTTGTTTCAACTGTTGCCAGGGAATCAAAGTTGAAAAAAGCATTAAAGACTGTTCAGGATAAATATGATTATATTATTATCGATTGTCCTCCTTCCCTTGGACTATTAACATTGAATGCGCTGACTGCCTGTGATACAGTCTTAATTCCTATCCAATGTGAGTATTATGCTTTGGAAGGATTAGGGCAACTAATGAATACATATGAACTTGTAAAGAAACATTTGAATCCAGATTTAGAAATCGAAGGCGTATTATTAACAATGTTTGATGCTCGCACTAATCTTGCTATACAGGTTGTAGATGAAGTAAAAAATTATTTCAAAGGAAAAGTATTTGCATCAATTATTCCGCGAAATGTCAGACTGTCTGAAGCGCCAAGCCATGGTAAGCCAATTCCTCTCTATGATCCAAAGTCACGTGGTGCAGAAGTATATCATGAATTGGCAAAGGAAGTGATTGAAAATGGCTAAAAGAGGATTAGGAAGGGGTTTACAGGCCTTAATTCCACCGTCCCCAGTTATAGAAAAAGTCGATAAGGCAAAGGATAAGGAGATTGTTTTAATTAATTTAGATAACATTGAGCCAAATAGGGATCAACCCAGAAAAAACTTTCAACCGGAAAAAATACGGGAATTAGCAGAGTCTATTAAAGAACATGGTGTTGTCCAGCCAATCGTGGTACGTAGTGTTGATAAAGGAAAATTTGAAATTGTGGTTGGCGAAAGACGTTGGAGAGCGAGTAGGTTAGCCGGACTCAGAGAAATACCTTGTGTGGTTCGAGAAATTAGTCAAAAAGAAAGCACAGAAATTGCTTTAATAGAAAATATTCAAAGAGAGGATTTAAATATTGTCGAAGAGGCAGAAGCGTATCAAAGACTTATCTCGGATTATAATTATACCCAAGAACAACTGGCTACTAGATTAGGCAAGAGTCGGTCATATATCACAAATACCCTTCGACTGCTTAATCTTTCCCATCCGCTGCAGGATTTTTTGCGAGAGGGAATTATCAGTGCAGGTCATGCGCGGGCAATACTCTCAGTAAACAATAAAAATAATCATTGTACATTTGCCCAGAGAATTGTAAGTGAAAAGCTTTCTGTTCGGCAGGCAGAGGAACTTGCAAAGAAAATAAATGAAAAAGAAAAATTAAAAGAAGCAGAGACTCCTGAAGTTGAGAAAAAGCAAAAAAATAGAAATGCAGAAAGATTATCGG
>JBMNTN010000038.1:0-18144 GCA_050945755.1 Bacillota bacterium
GGCACTTTTTCAATTACCCTTAAAGCAACCGGACAATCTTTCCTTGCTTGCACCACATCACTGGAACTAACCGCATACCCATCCATACGCGAACATGCAAAACCCGGGACATTCTCACCGGCTAAAATATCTTCCGCTAAAACCCGCCCGGCCGAGTCCTGCAAACGCACGTGTTCAATCTCCCTAATTAAGGTTCTCTCCAACAGAAGCCTTTGCGCCTCTTCTACAAAAACATTATCACTCACTCTCGATCTCCTTAAAAGATTTATGTCAATTGCAAATGATCTACTTCTTTTTGATTTCTGCATAATCTTTTGGGGTGTTAACATTAAAGAAAACTTTTTCCGGATTGGTAATGGATCTAATTAAGTTTTCCCCCACATAATTCACTTTCACCAATGGATAAACAGCAACTACCTTGCGGATATTTTGTTTCAAACAAAACTCAGCATGGGGTAGGCATCGTTTTGAATAAACAGCAAATAAGGGCTGCAAGTAGCTCCCAATTTGCGGAACAACTACGTCAAATCCTTCCCGCTGTTCTAAAAGGAATCTTGCCAAGCGCCCGTCAAAAAAAGGCAGATCACAGGCGGTAACAAAAACATAGTCAAAAGTAGAAAATGTTAACCCGGAATGGATCCCACCAAGAGGCCCCATCCCAGGATAGATATCGGAAATTTCCCTAATCCCGGGAAAATCATACTTGGCATTCTGGTTACTGACAATAATAAGCTCATCAGTCACCTGCTGCAGTTCTTTGACAACTTGTTTAATCAACGGCTCATTGTTATAATCCAAGAGTGACTTATCCCGTCCCATGCGGGAACTTTTTCCCCCGGCAAGTATTATCCCCGTGGCCTTCAGTTGTCCCGCCCCCTTTACATCATTATGAACCATGCTTTCTAGAAACTATTTTAATTATTTCCCTGTGGGTTGAAAAAATCCTGCGCTTTGGTACACAAATTGGGTTAAAAGAAATGACACGGACACCGTGTCATTGAAAATTTTAGCATAAAACCTTTTGTCTGAAAGAATCTGCTTTTTATTATAAATATACTTTGAATTAAAAACAATTAATTTCGCTAATAGAGGTTACCTCAAATTTCCGCGACAATCCTTCCTGTTTCACTCAGATCATAATCTCCAAGACCTTGAAGTTCCTCTTGGAACTCCTGGGAACGGAGAATTTCTAAAACAGCTTGAAATTGAGGCTTGTTTATATCCTCTTTTTTAATCACCAGTTCATAACGTTCCTTTTGTTTAGGTACAAACTCCACGCCCCGCACTTGCAAGGATGATTTTTCATTGCCCATTCCCACATCGGCTTCCCCGCGGGATACAGCACTCGCCACAGCTAGATGGGAAAATTCTTCTCTGCCATAGCCCTGAATTTGCTGTCTATCTATACCAAGCAGGCGCAATTTTTCATCAAGAAGAACCCGGGTACCGGAGCCCTTCTCCCTATTGACAAAAATAATATCGGGTCGAGAGAGATCAGTCCAATCGGTGATCTTTTTTGGATTCCCTTTAGCCACATAAAACCCCTGTCTACGCATGGCCAAGTGAACCAGTACTGTGGAAAAACCGGGAAGCAGGCGTCGGACATAAGGAATATTGTACACATCAGAATCACCATCCCAAAGATGGACAGATGTCATACTGGCTTTTCCTTGATACATCGCATTTAGGCCGGCAAAACTTCCTGCATTGCAGCGAAAAGCGGGAAATCCGACTGGGTGGCACTCCAGATATCGGCTGAGAATATCCAATAAAATATCTTGACCGTAAATTACTAAGCCGGCAGAGGAAACATGTTTCTCTGCTGAATAAGACGCTTTTTCGAATAAAGAAGGGGATGAAACCGGTTTATTTACCGGTTTGTTTATACCCTTACCCTTATTTTTATAAGCCTCAACATCTTGAAGGTCGACCCTGATTTTTCTGCCAATCCGGTAAGCCTTCAGCTCACCGCGTTTAATCAATGCATAGACTGTGTTTTTTGTTATCTTTAATATACTGGCTACTTCTTCCGGTTTCAGAGATTTTTCTTCATTCATTAGGGAGTCACCTTCTTACGAACTTTTTTATTTATTTTAACATAATCCGAGTTATTTGTATATTTAACTATGTTCACCTTGTTACACGTCCTTTTAACTTATGTTATATTGTGTTATGATATGTTATATGCAATACAGCATGTAATTAATTTTAAGTTTCAGCTGTGATCCACAAAACTTAGGTGATGGTAATCAAATGCTAACAACGCAGGGGGGATTTTATGGTTTATATCAGTGATGCAACAATTGACCGTTTGATCAAAGAGGACGTTGATATAAAAGCCTCGATAATACATTGACAAGACTTGTAACTTTTTAGCCCTCTCCATTTCCAACGGGAATTGGGGAGGGCCTTTTTTGTCCCATGACATTTACTTGTTTTTTTCTTGGCAAATATCTCTTAAAAGTATTGACAATTGTTTCTATTTCTTTTACTATAACGTTACGTTGAGTTGTTTTTCTTTATATTATGTTCCGTTGTGTTGTGTTTGGTTCGCGGATGGAGGTGTTGTTTTGCATTGTTAGTTTATGTTATGTTAAACGTATTTCTTTAAAGTTTTAACCGTTATTCTTGTTTATTGTAAGAAATTTATTAAATTTTTATAATGGATGGGAGGTTACATAATTACTATGAAAAAAGTCGGTGTTTTTCTTGTTTTAATGCTGTTTATATCCGGGATCATTATAGGATGCGGTCAAGAGCAAACTTCAGAGCCGGAAGAACAAGTCAACCTGACTATTGCCGCTGCAGCAAGCCTGAAAGACGCGGCGGAAGAACTTAAGACAGTTTATTGTGACGAACATCAAAATGTCAATATTACTTATAATTTCGCCTCCTCCGGAACTCTCCAAAAACAAATTGAAGAAGGCGCTCCATGCGACCTCTTTATTTCCGCGGGAAAAAAGCAAATGGACGCAATAGCTGAAAAAGACTTAATCATTAAAGAAACAAGAAAAGACCTTCTCGGAAACAACCTGGTTTTAATCGCCGGTAAAGACAGTACGCTAAATGATTTTGAAGGACTGACAGATGACGGGGTCATAAAAATAAGTATCGGCACCCCCGAAACGGTACCTGCCGGAAAATATGCCAAGGAAGCTCTAACCTCTCTCGATTTGTGGGACAAAATTGAATCAAAAATTGTTTTCGCTAAAGATGTGCGCCAGGTGCTTACTTACGTGGAAACAGGCAATGTAGATGCCGGTTTGGTTTATTCCTCAGATGCAATTCAGGGCAAGAACATAAAAGTAGTTTCTTCTGCTCCGGCAGATTCACATGAGCCAATCGTCTATCCGGTGGCTGTATTAAAGAGGACCCAAAATCAAACAGAAGTTACCGATTTTGAGAACTTCCTATCTTCGGAAGCTGCAGGCCAGATTTTTGAAAAATACGGTTTTAAACTACTGAATAAATAAAGGGCTGCGTAAAATATGCACTTAAATGACTGGTTTCCAATATTTCTATCTATCCGGGTAGCGCTAATTTCCGTGGTATTGGTTACATGCATCGGGTTGCCTGTAGCCCGGCTGTTAGCCAGAAAAGATTTTTTTGGTAAAAATGTTCTGGAAGCTATTATCACACTGCCCCTTGTTCTACCGCCATCGGTGATTGGATATGGTTTACTAATGTTGATTGGGAAAAATGGGCTTCTGGGCAAGGCTCTAGGAGAGATGGGTATTTCTCTGATCTTTACCTGGTGGGCTGCGGTACTGGCTGCCACAGTAGTGGCATTTCCTCTGATGTATCAAAGTGCCAGCGCAGCCTTTAAGAGTGTGGATACCAATTGCGAAAAAGCTGCCCGGACTTTGGGGGCGAGTGAAGTTAGAATCTTTTTTACTGTCACTTTACCCCTGGCATGGCCAGGTATTCTCGCCGGATTGGTTCTCGCTTTTGCCCGGGCTTTAGGAGAATTTGGCGCAACCCTCATGGTAGCAGGAAATATTCCCGGGCAGACCCAGACTATTCCCCTCGCTATTTACTTTGCCGTAGATTCAGGGGATAACGCCACTGCTCGTACCTTGGTGACCATTATTACTATTTTTAGTTTTTTCGTGATATTTTGGGTTAACCAATGGGCAAAAAAACGCAACCTTCGTTTAAAATAACTTTTTTCCAAAGCCAAATCTATCGCAAACGGTGATAAAAATGTTGGAAGCTTATTTTAAAAAGAAATTATGGAATTTTACTTTGGATATCGAACTTTCACTGGAGAAAGAGATCCTTGTTCTCTGGGGACCATCCGGTGCGGGAAAAACAACTGTCCTCCACTGCCTAGCCGGACTAAGAACTCCTACGTCCGGACTAATTAAATTGAACGGGAGAACGCTTTATTCCTGCAATGACAACATTAATGTTTCCACCCGATTCAGAAATGTCGGGTATGTATTTCAGGACTATGCTCTCTTTCCTCATAAAACAGTAAAAGAAAATATTTCCTATGGACTAAAATGTCGGTGCAAAAATGCGTCTTCAAGTAAAGACCCTTCCGACCTCTTAGCTGCTTTTGGCATTAACCACCTGGAAAACCGTTATCCTGGGCAGCTTTCAGGCGGTGAGAAACAACGGGTAGCACTGGCTCGGGCTCTGGCAGTGAAACCCGAACTACTCCTTTTAGATGAACCCTTCAGCGCACTGGATCGAAAAACAAAAGAGAAACTTAGGGAGGAAATAAAAAAGCTGCACCAGGAGTGGAATATTCCTTTTATTCTGGTTACTCATGATGAAGAAGATGCCCAACTTCTCGGGCAAAAAATAGTTCACCTTGACCACTGATTAACAATAAAATATACAGTACCTATAATGCAAAACAGGTCCCCGCGGATATTCGAGGACCTGCTTCACGATACTTATTTACTGCTTTATTTAAGATATCATAAGTTTTCTTTCATATTCATGCCTGAAGTGCTGCAAGGTGGTGAGAATCGGAGAAGGAGCAGCCTGACCCCCGCCGCATAAGCATGCCTTCTGCATGACCCTGCCCAGGCGGGTAATATTTTCAATGTCTTTTAGAGTCCCTTTCCCCTTATTTATCTGGGTCATAATCTCATGACATCTGAAAGAACCTTCTCTACAGGGATTGCATTTGCCGCAGGATTCATGTTCAAAGAATTTGGAAATTCTCGTTACCACATCGACAATATCCCTTGTCTCGTCCATCACAAAGACAGCACCTGTCCCCAAAGTAGCACCGATATTCCTCATGGAATCAAAATCAATGGGATTATCCAGCATGGATTCGGGAATGAAACCGCCTGATGTGCCGCCAATTTGTACCGCTTTGAATTTTTTGCCGTTTTTGATCCCGCCGCCAAAACCAAAGATTACTTCCCTGATTGAGATATCAGTAGACACTTCAATCACAACACGGTTCTCTACATCCCCGGTTAAAGATAACACCTTTGTACCGGGGTAATTCTTCGCCCCAATACCGGCATACCAATCAGCACCCTTTTCAATGATCGGGGCAATGTTGGCAAATGTCTCAACGTTATTTACTATGGTCGGCTTCCACCATAATCCAGCAACCGGCGGGAACGGGGGCTTAAACCTAGGCTCTCCCCTGTGGCCTTCAATGGATTCTATCAGAGCTGATTCTTCACCGCAGACGTAGGCACCTCCACCCATGCGCACCTCAACGTCAAAATCCCCCAGTACTCCTTTTTCCTTGGCCTGGTCAATGGCCTTGTTTAACAATTCCACCACATAAGGATATTCTCCGCGGCAGTAGATATAACCCTTTTTCGCACCAACAGCATAACCGCAAATTGCCATCCCTTCCAACACACTCTGGGGATCGTTTTGGAGAATAATCCGGTCTTTATATGTCCCGGGTTCACCCTCGTCAGCATTACAAATTACAAATTTCTCGTCAGCTTGAATATTATAGCAGAACGACCATTTCAGACCGGCATTAAAACCGGCACCACCACGGCCTCTTAATCCTGATTTTTTTACTTCTTCAATTACTTCCATCTGACTCATGCTGCGTGCCTTTTGCAAAGCCTGGTATCCACCGGCGTTAATATACTCATCAATTTTCAGCGGATCAACTTTTCCCCAATTACGCAGCACAATACGTGTCTCTTCAGCCATTATTTGTTTCCCTCCTTTCGTTTGATAAAACCTTCCCCAATTACACATTTAACACTTTTATTTGTATGCAGCCAGTATCTGAGGTATTTTATCCGGAGTGAGCCCCCCAAAGGGTTCACCATTAATGGTAATCACCGGTGTTTCCTGACACTGCCCTACACATTCCGTCAGTTCAAGGGTAAAGCGGCCATCTGATGTTGTCTCTCCCATCTTAATCCCCAACTCTTTTTCCAGTGCGGCAATTACCTCCGTCGCTCCGGCAATATGGCAGGGAGCACTTTCACATATTCGGATGATATATTTGCCCCTTTTTCCCACTTTTAAATATGAATAAAAAGTCGCCACCCCAAAGGCCTTGGCCAAAGGTATTCCAAATACCGCTGCCGCTTCTTGAACCGCCTCTTCAGGAATATAATTATACTCTTTTTGGATAGCGTGGTAAGCTTCAATCAAGCCCCCGGGAATATCTTTATAGTTGTTGATAATCTCCTTAAATTCTGCCACTATTTGTTCACCCCCTTAACAAAATTTTATTTAAGTTAAATACCCTGCCAAACCACCGGCATTTGGGTCAAGAAGAATTATGGAAACCTCATCTCCTTCTCTTAAAGGAGGATGGTTTGGGGGAATGTCAATTAAAGCATTGCAACCCAGAAATGACCGCATCATACTAGGCTTTTGCCCCGGCAAAAAGTCTATCGTCCATCCTTTTTCGCTGCATCTTGCGTGTCCCCGAAGGAAACAGCGGACACCTCTCTTTTTGGAATAAGGATTTAAACACCGGGCACGGATTCTGTTAAGAACTGGGCTAAGACCCTGTAGTGAACGAAGAACCGGAACAGCAAACAGTTCAAATCCCACCAGGCAGGCCGCCGGGTTTCCGGAAAGAAGCACCACCGGTTTGGAATTCCAAACAGCGGCACCAACATGTCCGCCAGGTTTCAATTGAACCTCGCTGAAAAGCTGCTTTGCTCCCATTTTTTCTAAGAGTACCCGCGCTTCACCATTAGTAGTTGCAAAAGTACCCCCGGTTGTAATTACTAAATCCGACTGTTCAAACAACTTAATCAAATGGGGCAAGAGTTCACCTGTGTTTTGTTTTCCTACCACCTCAACAGCAATAACCCGGCCTCTTTCCCGTTTCACAAGAGATGCCAACAACAAGCCGTTACTGTCCCTTGTTTCATCAGTCTTTGGTATTCTATTGTAGGGAACAATTTGTGTTCCAATGCTTAATACCAGCACCTTCGGGCATCTAAAAACAGGTATTTCCATATAGCCAAACGCCGCCAATAAGCCAATCAACCCAGCGCTCAAACAAGTACCTTTGGAAACCAGCAATTCCCCGTGCCGAAAGTCCTCTCCACATCTTTTGATATTACTGCCGGAAACAAACTCTCCGGAAAAAACGATCTCGCCACCGGTAACCTTTACCTGTTCCCGGGGAATGACCATTTGAGTTCCTTGGGGCAACACACCGCCGGTAACAACATAAGCCGTTTGCCCGGAATGAAGAACCAAATCCCAATTATTACAATCAACCGGTCTTTCAACCACCTGGTACCTTTGGGCTCTTGCCGAGCCAACTACAGCAAACCCGTCAACAGCAGCTTGAGGAACAGGCGGTAGATCGCAGACAGCATATAGATCATGGGCAGTAATACGCCCCAAAGCATCTGCCAGGGGAATCGATTCAGGCAGCAAGGGACAAACAATTTTACTCAGTATCTCATGAGCCTCTTCCAACTCAATACTTCTAGGCACAGGATTTATACCTCCTAAGGTCATCACTCCGCGGCTTTACCAAAAGCACACTCAGGATAGCGACATATTCTGCACCCTTGACACAACCCGCCATGACCAAGAACTGCAATTTCTGATCGGTTAATCCGTTCACCGGCAAAAATCCGCGGCAAAACCAAATCAAAAATCGTTGTTTTATTGTACATAACACACCCCGGTAAACCACAAACAGGCACATGCCCCTGATACGCCAGCATAAACATTGATCCCGGTAGCACAGGCGCTCCGTAAAACACAACTTCCGCTCCGGAAGCTCTAATCCCGGACGGAGTCACATCATCCGGATCCACGGACATTCCTCCTGTTACCAAAACAAGGTCTGCACCTTCACTGATCATCATCCGGATTTCCCCAGCTATATAATAAGGATCGTCAGGAACAATTACCTGGCCCAGCAGTCTTGCTCCATAAGGAGCAACCTTTCTTCTCACAGCACTGCCAAAGCAGTCGCGAATCCGTCCCTGGTAAACCTCATTACCTGTAGTTATAATGCCAACCCACAGCGGACGAAAGGGTTTTACCTCACAAAGATGCACCGGCTGATCACAAAACTTTTCCGCTTCTTCTAAAATTTTGTGTTCAATGGTCAGCGGGATAATCCGTGTCCCCGCCACCACCTGGTTTTTTGATACTACCCGGTTATCATGTAAAGTGGCAAAGGCAAGCCCCTCTAGACTATTTATGCTGTTTAACTGGTTTACCCTAACTCGAAATAGACCGTCGTATTGGGCTTTCAAACTAACTTTACCTTGGCTGGGTTCATCCCAGTACAAGCCTGTTCCGGCTGCCCGGCGGGCAAGACGAAGTGCAGCCTCGTCCTCATGCACCATACCGGGAAGGGATTCCCAAACATAAATATGTTCCTTGCCTAGGTCACGCAGTTTGGAAACATCCCCCAAAGTAATCAACTGTCCTCGCCGGAAAGCCCGGCACTTTTCCCGTCCGGGAATAATCCTTGTTATGTCGTGACAAAGGACCATCCCCACTGCTTCGGTAACAGGCACCTTCTGCATGTGCTTACCTCCTAGAATTTTTCTACCTTAACCGCACATACTTTGTATTCGCCGGTTTTAGTTATGGGATCCAGTCCGGGACTGGTAAGAACATTAGTTGGGCTTGCGGTATGGTGGAATGACATCCATATTTTCCCCGGCATTACTTTATCGGTAACCTCAACCCGTGTCGTAACTTCTCCACGACGGGAAGTGACTTTCACCTTATCTCCGGTCTCAATTTCTAAGCGAGCCGCATCTTCCGGGTTAATCTGAGCAAATTCTTCCGACCACATGCTCTGGATACCCTTGGAATAAGGGGTAGTCACATTGTAATGGTATAGAATTCGCCCTGTGGACAGAAGGAACGGATACTCCTCATCCGGTGTTTCATACGGTGGAATATGTTCGGATGGTTGGAATAACCCTTTGCCGCGGCTGAAGACATTAGCATGCAGATAGGGAGTTCCCGGGTGGTCGGCATTTGGACAAGGCCACTGTAGACCCTTTTCTTCCAGGCGAGGATAAGAAACACCCGCCAGAGATGGTGTTAATGAAGCCATTTCGTCCCAAATTTCTTCCGGACTTGCATAATTCATAGGATATCCCAGAGCGTTACTCATCGCCATAATCGTTTGCCAGTTGGCCTGTCCGGGAATTGGGTCAATTGCCTTTCGCACCCGCTGGATGCGGCGCTCGGTACTGGTAAATGTTCCGTCAGTTTCGGCAAAACTGGCGGCCGGAAGTACAACGTCTGCATACTCGGCTGTTTCCGTCAGGAAAAGTTCATGAACTACCAAAAATTCAAGCTTTTCCAGCCCGGAACGAATCTCATTGCTGTTGGGATCCGTGAGAACTGGGTTTTCCCCCAAAATATACATAGCCTTGAGTTCGCCCTCATTGGCCTTTTCAAACATCTGGGCAATCATTAAGCCATTTTCCGCCGGAAGGTTAACACCCCAAGCCTTTTCAAATTTCTCCCGGGGAGCCGCATCAATCACTTTTTGATATCCAGAATAAACATTGGGCAGTGCCCCCATGTCGCAAGCACCTTGGACGTTATTCTGACCCCTAATGGGGTTGACTCCTGTACTGGGACGGCCTAAATGCCCGGTGAGCATAGCAAGGTTTGCAGTACTCATAACATTGTTGGTCCCGCATACGTGTTCTGTAATTCCCAAGACATAGAAGAGCATTGCTTTATCGGTAGTAGCATAAAGCCGTGCCACCGCATACAAATCTTCTTCCGGAACACCGGTCAGTTTGGAGACAAATTCCGGAGTATAATTTTCTACTGTAGATTTCAGGGCTTCAAAATTTTCCGTTCTTTCTTCGATAAATTTTTTGTCATACAGCCCTTCTTTAATGATAATATGCATTAGCCCGTTTAAGAGAGGAATATCGGTTCCCGGCTCAAGCCTCAGCCAATAATCTGCTTCTTCAGCAAGCTCAATCCGGCGTGGATCAACCACGATTAATTTTGCTCCCCGGCGTTTTGCCTGCCTCATTTTGTAACCGATCACAGGGTGAGCCTCAGTAGTATTGGTACCGATGAGCATCATAAGTTCCGCCCCATCGATTTCTGCAATGGAATTAGTCATTGCCCCGCTGCCAAAAGTAGTAGCCAGACCGGCCACTGTAGGCGCGTGTCAGGTACGGGCACAGTGGTCCACACTATTTGTGCCCATCACCGCCCTTGTAAATTTCTGTACCAGGTAGTTTTCTTCGTTGGTACACCTGGCTGAGCTTAAAGCTGCAAAGGAATTCGGCCCGTATTTTTCTTTAATTTCCGTTAACCGAGTGGCAATCACATCCATTGCCTCATCCCAGGTTGCCTTTTCAAATTTTCCATCCTTCTTAATGAGAGGAGTTGTCAGACGCTGTTCGTTATTGACAAAATCCCAACCAAACCGCCCCTTGATACAAAGAGCACGGCCATTAACCACACTAGACTCATCAGAAAGCACTCCGACCAACTTCCCGTCTTTTACACAGAGATCAAAATTGCATCCTGTTCCACAGAACGGGCAGGTAGTTTTGACCTTTTGGAATTCCCAGCGCCGTCCCTTTCCTTGCATTGGTCTCTCCGTCAAGGCTCCGGTAGGGCAAACAGCAACACAGTTTCCACAAAAGGTACATTCAGAATCTACATAGGGCTTATCCCCATAGGTAGCTACTTTGCGATGAAAACCCCGGTTGACATAATCAATGTTGTCCTTACCAATGATCTCGGCACAGGCACGCACGCATTTGCCGCATAAAATACATTTGTTCATATCCCGCATGATAAAGGGATTGGAATCATCAACCACATAATGATGTCTTTCGCCTGCAAAAGCACTCTCTTTAACTCCATACCGGTAGCAATATTCCGCCAGCTTGCAGTCCCCATTTTTCTCACATGTAAGGCAGTCCAGTGGGTGATTTGCCAGCAGGAGTTCTAAGATTGTTTGACGAGCTTCAACAACGGCAGGCGATTCGGTGTATACTACCATTCCACGTCCAGCCGGCGTCACACATGAAGCCGCCAGAAGTGGAGCTCCTTCAATTTCTACGACGCAAAGGCGGCATGCCCCCAAAAGACTCAGGTCCGGATCGTAACAAAGCCGTGGAATATCAATTCCAATTTGCTCAGCAGCTTCAAGTATGGTGGTACCTGCAGGGACTTCAACCTCCCTTCCGTCAATGGTCAGTTTAACCATATCCACTTCCTTCACTCCTTTCAATTTTTTCAGGTTTCTTTGGAGAAAACTGTATTTTTTTCTGGACATCCCCCCTTTAACAAATTTTTTTCTCTAGGAAAAATAAAAACTCCAACCGAAGTTGGAGGTGAATAACTTATAATAAGCCGAAAACTGCCGATGCAGCCTACGCCCTATATTTACTCCTTTCCAACTCGGGAGGCAAATCCGTTTCCAGACTTACCCTAACGGCTTTTTACCATGGTATTATTCTTTAGGTAGAAAAGCTCGGAGCAATTTATACTTTTTTATGAAACTCTAAAGTACCACCCTTTGGGGATTAGTGTATATATAAAACCTGTCACCCCGGGTAAAACCAACTATTGAAATACCCAGTTCTTCTGCTAAATCAACTGCCATCTGCATGGGTGCCGAACGTGATAAAACAAGGGGAATACCGCTCCTCGCGGCTTTAGCCAGTATTTCCAAGGCAATCCGGCCACTTAGAACAAGACATTTGTCATCAACAGGAACCTTATTTAAAAAAGCAAAGCCTAAAACTTTATCTACAGCATTATGTCGCCCAATGTCCTCAAACATGCTAATTAAACTTTCCCCGTTTCCCAAAGCGGCATTATGAACGCCTCCTGTAATTCGGAAAACACCGGACCTGTCCTCAAGGAGACTCATTAATTTAAGCAGCTCAGGTGCCTTGAAGGTTGCCTTGGTATTAACAGGTTTAAAAGATGATTTTATGGACCGAGGATTTTCCCGAGCCAAAGAAACATATACATTGACTTTTCCGTTTTCCTCCCGGTACTTTATCTCCTTAATCTCTTCCCGTCTCTGGATTAGTCCTTGGCTTACGAGAAAGCCTGCTGCCAATTCGTTGTATCCTTCCGGAGAGCAAATCAAAGAGGTAAAATATATCCCGTTTAGATAAACTTCTACCTGTATTTCCTTAACAACAGTTTCCTCTGTAGTATTAAAACAACCCTTACTGTATTTGATAACCTTTCTATTATTATAGAGCATCCCGCTTGTCACTAGGCTGCAGTACTCCCTTCACTATTTATTAAAAATTTATAGTTAAATATGTACTCATAACTATTCTTTATAAAAAACTAAATTCCTTCTGATTTTATAAATATTGTTATCATTATACTATTTTGAAATTTATAAAAGTTTTATTATTCTTCAGAAGGATTTTGTCGTTTAATATCGAAGTGATTTTAAATAACCCCGCTCAGTTTTTTGCCGGCGGGGTTTTTTAAAGTATTTTATTCGTTGGAATCGTAAATAACCTCTACCTCCCAGGTTTCACCAACCCAAAGCCCCAAAATGCGCACTGGCAACTGCCATCCCTTAATTACTTCCACACACTTTTTCACCTGCTCCACATGCTGCTCTTTGGGTCCGGGATTGGCCGCACAATCATAGTGACCTACGATAGCAATCGTATTAGAATGATGGCCTCCAGTGGATACCAGTACTTTCTTTTTAATAGATTCAACTTCTTCTGGACATCCTTCGCACAACACCTTATCCACTCCTGGTGCTGTAACAGAATCAACGTAGTCGGCATTCATCTTCTCTTTCATCCATGATAGTACAGGGAACTGCACCCGCCCGTCAATGCAGTTAATTACTGTGACAAATTTACCATGTCCCATAAATTCCCCTCCGTCTCATTAATTTTAAAATTTGCTTTTATCATCATTCCACAAAAACACTTATTTTCCTCCTAATGTATAATAGAATTAAGTCATATCTCTGCCCTTCTTCAATTCTTGCAGTGCATCAATCATCTCCTCCAAAATCTCCCGGTAAGTTCTACAGTCGGCGCATTCTGCCAAATGTCTTTCCACCGTTGGTATCTTTTTATCCGGAAGAGTTTCCCGGACAATTTTTTCAATTAAGAGCATGGCATATGTACACTTCATTTCCCCACCCCCGGTCTTCAACGAATGAAACAGCTTTATAATTATCAAAAACTTTTCAAACCAAGGATATCCCATTATAATTTATAAAAAACGTCATAGGCAGTATCAAAATTCACAAGTTAATACGTTGAATAAATGCTCTTTTATGTTAGTGCATTTTCAGTATACTTTCCAGTGTTTTTAAAAAAGTTTTCTATTACTTGGGAGGGATAAAGTGAAATATGTAAATATCAAAAAAGGCATCTTCTTAAGGCGCCCCAACCGATTTATCGCTTTAGTTAATATTGACGGCAGAACTGAAACAGTACATGTCAGAAACACCGGACGCTGTTTGGAACTTTTGATCCCCGGCGCTCCGGTTATTGTTGTAAAAGCAGAAAACCCTAATAGAAAAACCAAATATTCTCTTGTGGCCGTAAACAAAGGCGAAAGACTCATTAACATTGACTCCACGATACCCAACGACGTAATTTGTGAAGGTATACAGTCGGGAAAAATTAAAGGGTTGGAAAACACAATCCTGTTAAAAAAGGAAGTGTCATACAAAAATTCTCGCTTTGATATTTTTTTTGAATCTCATGATGCATGCGGTTTTGTAGAAGTTAAAGGGGTAACACTGGTGAAAGATAATATTGCTCTTTTTCCCGATGCTCCGACAGTCCGTGGAACAAAGCATGTTTATGAAATGATTGATGCTTTTTATGCAGGTTATCAAGGGTACATCTTTTTTTTAATCCAAATGAAGGGGGGCCGATACTTTACCCCCAATCACGAAATGGACCCGGTATTTTCCAAGGCTCTGAGAGAGGCCAAAGAGACCGGAGTAAAGATCCTCGCCTACGATTCTTTGATTACAGAAAACACGATCATACTTGGTGATCCGGTAGAAACAAAGATTTAATAATTGGACAATTATACTCAGGTATGTCCTCTCCAACTAACTCCTTACTTTGATTTTGAGGTAATAACCGGGCTGCATAATGAACCCTGCATCTGCTGTTCCATTTTTTAAAAATCAGCCCGGCAAAAATTCAATCCTTAAAAGTATATCTCTCGTCGCGCAGGGATAGAAGGCTTCCAGAAAACTAAATGTATTTATGGTATCAACACTTATTTAATGTTATGATATAGTAGAAATTATTTCTATTAAAATCGGAAGGAGCTAGTATCATATGGGCACTGATACCTCAATAAAAAGATATACTTTAATGGTAGTATCGATGGCATCTTTTCTTACCCCTTTTATGGGGAGCGCGGTTAATTTGGCCATTCCCTCCATTGGCCAAGAATTTAGCAGCAGTGCATTTTTACTCAGCTGGGTTGCTTCCAGCTATCTTCTTGCTTCAGCCGCTTTTCTTGTCCCATTTGGCCGACTAGCTGACATTATTGGAAGAAAGAAACTCTTCATTCTCGGAATATCCATCTTTTCTATATCATCCATATTATGCGGCCTAGCTTGGTCAATTAAAACACTTATCTTTTTCCGCATCTTGCAGGGTACTGGGGGAGCAATGATTTTTGCTACAGGAATGGCTATTCTCACATCTGTTTTCCCGCCGCAAGAAAGAGGCAAAGTACTAGGTATTAATGTAGCCACCGTTTATACCGGACTGTCTCTCGGTCCTGTTCTCGGCGGATTAATGAACCACAACCTTGGATGGCAATCAATTTTTTTCTTAACTGCAATCATCGGAATGATAGCCACCGTTTTTACCATTTTAAAATTAAAAGGGGAATGGGCCGGTGCCAAGGGTGAAAGTTTTGATTTAAAAGGAGCCTTTCTCTATTCTGCCGGATTAATTGCATTTATGTATGGAATATCTGCTGTGGCAACGGTTTTTCTTGCCAAATACCTATTAATGCTTGGCGTGGTAGTCTTGGCAGTGTTTGTTTACTATGAACTGAGAGCCAAAACACCTGTGCTTAATCTAAGCCTTTTTAAAAATGGTATATTCGCTTTTTCTAACCTGGCGGCTTTTATTCATTACACCGCCACATCTGGATTAGGCTTTTTACTTTCTCTATACCTACAGCTCATTGCCGGATTTGATTCCCAGGTTGCAGGATTGATTCTTCTTTCCCAACCCATCATGATGGCCGTTCTTTCTCCATTTGCCGGTTCACTTTCTGACCGGATCGAACCGCGTATTTTAGCTTCTTCCGGGATGGGGCTGACTGCTATCGGACTCCTTGTTTTTTCTTTTATCTCTCAGACAACCCCTATTTGGTTGGTCACCGCAACCTTAGCAATAATGGGTATCGGATTTGCTCTGTTTTCCTCACCTAATACCAACGCTGTAATGAGCTCAGTAGAGAAGAAGTTTTATGGCATTGCCTCCTCTACACTGGGCACCATGCGCTTAACCGGACAAGCAATCAGCATGACAATTGTCACCCTTATTATTACATTGATTGTCGGCAACGTGGAATTAACTCCCGCCAATGCCGCAGAACTGGTTAATGCCATGAAAATTTCCTTTGGCTTATTCATGATACTATCAATTATCGGTATCTTTTGTTCATTGGCGCGCGGAAATGTACAAAGAGATAAAGGAGTATCGTAATCCAAGTCACTATCCATACTGATTATTTATTATGAAAGGTGTAATTTTACATGGATTCCATAATTAAAGCAATTGTTTTTGACCTGGACGATACCTTACTAGAAGATGAACAAAATAACAAAGATGCCTTTTTTATAACCTGCAAGCTTGCACAAAAAAAATACAAAAATATAGATATAAAAAAACTATATTCTTCCGTAGAGTATCAAGCCGAGAAACTATGGAGTCAATATCATCTCTTTAAATATCTGGATAATATCCAGGTTTCTTTTTGGGAAGGACTTTGCGCAGGTTTTCACTGTAACAATCAGTATTTCAGACAAATAAGGTTATGGTTGCCGGAGTACAGGCATCATACCTGGTCCCATGCCCTTTCAGCCCAAAATATTTTTGATTTGGATTTAGCGAAAAAATTAAGCGAAAATTTTATTTTGGAAAGAACAAGTCGATTTAACCCATTTCCTGAGGTAATAACCGTTCTCGAAAAACTGAGCCAAAGGAAACAGCTGGCTATTTTAACCAATGGGGATCCATATCTTCAATGGACAAAAATCTCAAATTCAGGTTTGAACCGGTATTTTGACACTGTCATTATCTCAGGAACTTTGGGAGTAGGAAAACCAGAACCCGACATTTTCTTGCATACAATAAAAAAACTAAATTTATTGCCCAACAACATTTTAATGGTAGGAGACAATTTGGAACGAGATGTGCTGGGTGCCAATAAAGTTGGCATAAAATCAGTTTGGATTAATCGCAAGAAAAAAACCAATCATACGGCGGTGAGTCCAGATTTAGAAATCAGCTCATTGATGGACTTACTCTAAAACTTGGGAAAAGTTCGAGTAAACTTTTTCATGTTTTTTAACCTTTCTCTAGTTGTGGAGTGTTAAAAACTGATATATTAACAGGTGACATGGGCATACGATTAATCATACAATACTGTCCCTAGTTTTTTCTCTGATTGAGATAAAAGGATTATGTATCCTTTCTAAGCGCAATGCTAATGATAATTTTGAGAGGAGTTATTTAATGGCAGACTGGCTGATGGACATCCTGGGCGGGATTCCATTAAGTATTAAGATCATTATTGCAGCATGCATTCCGGTAACTGAATTAAGGGCAGCTATTCCCGTCGGGATTGCGATGGGAATACCTCCGTTTGAGGCATTTTTTCTAGGGGTAATTGGCAACATAATTCCTATTATACCACTTCTCCTGTTTTTTCCAGCGTTTTATCATTTCCTATCCCGGATACCATTGTTTCAGCGTTTGTTAGGTAATCTTATTGAAAGAACCAGGGCTAAAGGCCGGCAAGTAGAAAAGTATGGTGCTCTCGGTTTAATGCTCTTTGTAGCTATCCCCCTGCCGGGAACTGGGGCTTGGACGGGGTGTTTGCTGGCATTTATTATGGGAATCAATTTTTGGTTTTCCCTTGCTGCCTTAAGCATGGGAGTTATCCTTGCAGGTATTATCGTAACTCTAGCAAGCCTCGGTTTTATGCAAATTTTTCGATTCATATTTAATCTGGAAGTTTTAGCGGCATTCGTTTTATTGGGCATTGTCTGCTGGTGGCTGGTTAAGAAATGGAGGAAAAAAAATGAGGCTCCCTGATTTTTTAGGATAGCCCCAAAGCATTATAGATAAGCACAGTATTTACTAGGTATCATCTCATCTTTTTCTTTTTTAATGGTTTAGCCGACTTTGGTTTGCAGTACTTCCTGCCCTGCTTTCCGCCCGGCGTTAAGAGCTTTGATATTCATCTCTTCCGTCCCGGCAGGAATCCTTTCCAGCACCGCTTCTTTGAGAGCTTCTTCCGATACCACATGGGTGATCCCAACAATTGCGCCCAAGGCAACAATGTTTGCCGTCATCTCCCGCCCGGTTTCCTGTTTGGCAAGCTCCGTGATGGGAATTAAGTAATACTTACCTTTATCCGCCGACCCCAGATTTTTCACCAAGGTACTGTCTACGATTACAACGGCATCGTCCGTAATCTGCGGAGAATATT
>JBMNTN010000039.1:0-17153 GCA_050945755.1 Bacillota bacterium
CATAGTAGAATAATAGATACAACCAAAAATATTTTAATGGTGTGAAGGAGGATTACAGTGAGTAAGAAGTGGTTAGTAATAGTAGTAGCAATATGCGCTTTATCCCTGCTGATTGCCGGGTGCGGACAGAATTCCCAGCAGGAAGAAGACTTGTCTTGGCAGAACATAAAAGATAAAGGCGAATTTGTCATTGGTCTTGACGACAATTTCCCGCCGATGGGTTTTAGGGATGAGAAGGGGGAAATCGTAGGCTTTGATATTGATCTGGCTAATGAAGCTGCAAAGAGAATGGGTGTCAAAGTTACATTTAAACCGGTTGAATGGGACGGCGTAATTCTCAGCTTAAAGAGTAAGGATATTGATGCCATTTGGAATGGCTTAACGATCACGGAAAACAGGAAAAAAGAAATTGCCTTCACTGATGTTTACTTGGAGGACAGACAGATCATTGTAGTGCAAAAAGATTCCACTATTAATACGAAAAAGGATCTGGACGGAAAGGTTGTCGGCTTGCAATTGGGCAGCAGCAGTGAGGAAGCTCTGAATAATGATGCGGAAACAGCTGAGTCTTTGAAAGAAGTAAGAAAATACGGCAGCAATGCCGAAGCGTTAATGGATTTAGAAACCGGACGGATTGAAGCCGTGGTTGTTGATGAAGTAGCGGGACGATATTTCATTGCCCAGAGGCCGGATAAATATCGAGTGCTGGAAGGTGAAGAGCATTTCGGTAAAGAATCTTTTGGTGTCGGCGTAAGAATGGAAGACAAAGCCTTTTTGGATGAGTTGAACAAGGCAATAAATTCCATGAAGGAAGACGGTGCCGCCGGTGAAATCTGCACCAAATGGTTTGGGGAAGATATCATTACAAAATAAAGGGATAGTGAATACTTGTGGACTATATTTTAAGCATTACAACATTTATTCTTAAAGGTGTTATAGTCACACTTAAGTTATATGCGGTAACAGCGGTTTTTTCCTTGCCCATTGGTATTTTAGTAGCGATCGGAAAAGTATCGGGGCCTAAAATTCTAAAAAAGATTTTAGGCCTCTATACTTGGGTTTTAAGGGGAACGCCGCTTCTCTTACAATTGTTTTTTGTTTATTTTGGGTTACCCTTTGTACCTGTCATCGGGATTAAACTTGATGTTTTTCCGGCAGCATGTTTGACATTTTCCCTAAACTATGGTGCGTATCTGGCGGAGATTTTCCGAGCAGGAATCGAATCTATCGATAAGGGGCAGTATGAAGCGTCAAAAGCTTTGGGAATGACGTATTTTCAAACAATGAGAAGGATTATTCTGCCCCAAACAGTGAAAGTTGTCTTGCCTCCTACTTGTAGTGAGGCGATTAATCTGGTAAAAGACAGTGCATTGATTGCGACCATCGGCATGGGGGATCTCTTAAGAAATGCGAAACAGGTGGTTACCAGGGATATGAACATCTCAGCATTTGTAGTGGCTTTTATTTTATACTTGATGATGTCGTCAGTAATAGTTAAGGTCTTTGAGAAACTGGAAAAAAAATATTCTATTTATGAGTAGGGACAAAAAAATGGGTATGGTGAAAGTTACTAATATTTACAAAAGGTTTGGCACATTGGAAGTATTAAAAAACGTGTCCCTGGAAGTGGATAAAGGGGAAATTGTCTCTATTATCGGGCCGTCGGGTTCGGGGAAAAGCACTCTTTTAAGGTGCCTAAATCAACTGGAAAAAATCGATGCCGGCGTGATTGAAATCGAAGGGGTTGTGATTGCGGCACCTGATGACCCCCAGAAGAAAGCCGGTATATCTCCCAAAGAGGTTCGAGCTGCCTGCCGAAAAATGGGAATGGTTTTTCAAAATTTTAACCTATTCCCCCATAAGACGGCACTGGAGAATGTGATTGAGGCTCCAATTATCGTGAATAAAATGGATAAAGACAGTGCGCGCCGTATTGGAGAGGAACAGCTTGCTAAGGTAGGTCTGTTAGACAAGAAAGATGCCTACCCATCCCAAATTTCCGGTGGGCAAAAGCAGAGGGTGGCGATTGCCCGAGCACTGGCTATGAACCCGGATATCATGCTTTTTGACGAACCGACATCGGCTCTGGACCCGGAACTGGTTGGGGAAGTGCTCAGTGTAATTAAAAACTTGGCTAAAGAGCGGATGACGATGCTGGTTGTCACCCACGAAATGGGATTTGCCAGGGAAGTATCTGATCGGGTAGTTTTTATGGATGAAGGACGGATATTAGAAGACGCTAGACCGGAGAAGATTTTTGAAAATCCAAGCCACCCCAGGATAAAAACTTTTTTAGAAAAAATGCTTTAATAGATACCGCCTCCGGGTGGTATTTTTTAATAAAAAACAAGATTAAGCAGGTTATTTGTAACATTGTATAGGCAACCTTGTTTGATGTTTCTTAAACATGTGATAGAATATATCATATCATTTTTTGAGGTGAGACCTTTGTTAAAGGTATTGATGTTTGATTTAGATGGAACGCTACTTCCTCTCGATTTTGATCTTTTTTTTCATAAGTATTTTGAAACAATTGCCCCTTATTTTCAAGAGATCATAGAGCCTGCAATATTTGTCAAGAAACTAATGGCTTCAACCTATGACATGATTAATAACCCAGGGCAGTTTACAAATGAGCAGGTATTCATGGACAGCTTTTTACCTGCCATCCGGCAGAACAAAGATACCATGTATCCTCTTTTCGAAAAGTTTTATGAAGAGGAATTTCCTAAACTAAAAAAATATGCCGGTTATTCCCAGTGGTCGGCGCAAGCAATACAGAAGGCATTGGATAAAGGTTATCGAATTTGTCTTGCTACTAATCCGGTATTTCCCAGGCGGGCAATAGAGCATCGAATGAGCTGGGCAGGGATAGAAAGGTTTCCCTGGGAATTTGTCACAACATACGAAAACAGCTATGGGTGCAAGCCCAATCCCGCCTATTATAAAGGCATCTGCCGGGTGCTTAAAGTAACCCCCAAAGAATGTCTCATGGTGGGGAATGATGTGCAAGAGGATTTGGTGGCCCAAACGTTAGGGATGAAAACTTTCCTTGTGACTGATTACTTGATTGACCGGGGAGAACCCCGGTATGAACCCGACTATCGGGGGAGTTTGGAGGAACTTTATAACTTTATGTGTGGATTACCCAATAATCCTGGGGAAAATAAATTAATTTGATCGGACTGTTGTCCGGATAACTATATTTTAGCAGGCACCCCATTGAAGATTAATTTTTTTAATGTACATATCAAACAAATTTAAGAGTGGATATCGGCTAGAGAAACTTAAAAGGAAGAGAGAACTGTGAGTGAAAAAAGAGGGATTGAAATACCTATTCCGGGGATCAAAGGATATGTTAAAGACAAGGCATTATTTATTAAATCGGAAGAGAGCTTGCATGCCCTAAACTCTTCAATTTTGGGAGGAGGGTTTACCCGGCCGAAAAACCTTATTAACGTACAGGTAGAAAAAGGATATGATGGAGGTAATCCATCGGAAGACTTAGTTGGTTTTGCAAAAAAAGCGGGTCTTAACGTAGATGACACTATTGGGATGATGACGGCGGCATTAGTTGATGACTTATCTTTGCAATATGAACAGGACGGGAACTTGACTGTTGCAGCGTTGGTAACTTCCGGTGTCAGCAATGCGCTGGCGGCGGGAGGGAAGAGTAATTTTTCATATTCCCCCCGGGTCGGAACCATTAATATCGTGGTGCTAATAGACGGAAATCTTTCCCCTGCGGCCATGGTAAATGGGGTTATGACCGCTACTGAGGCAAAAACCCTAGCGCTAATGGATTTAAATGTGAAAGATGTTTTTTCTGGGGAACCGGCTTCGGGAACATCTACCGATGCGCTAATAATTGCCGCTACAGGCCGCGGGATAATGCTTCCTTATGCCGGAACTGCTACCCAGATAGGCCAAATGATCGGACGGACAGTACGTGAGGCGGTATATCAATCAACAAGTACCTATCTGCAGAGGAAACCCATGGAACGTAAAACTTAAATACTTTTTTTCAATAATTAAAAAAGACGGCTTAGAGCCGTCTTTTTAACCATTTTTACGCATAAAATCTTTCATAAATTCGGCTAGTGCGCTGCACCCCTCTACCGGCATTGCGTTATAGATAGATGCTCTTAACCCTCCAACGGAACGATGTCCCTTTAAACCAATAAATCCTTGAGAGGTGGCTTCTTGAGCAAAAGTCTTTTCCAAGTCGGCATTTGACATGGTAAATGTAATATTCATGAGAGAACGGCTGTCCTTTTCCGCATGCCCTTTATAGAATCCATTGCTTTGATCAATTACATTATAAATATAAGCGGCTTTTTCCTGGTTGGTTTTTTCTATACCTTCAAGACCACCTTGTTCTTTCAGCCATTTTAGCACCAGGTTGAGCATATAGATCGCAAAGGCAGGCGGAGTATTATAAAGAGAACTTTTCTCAGCATGGGTACTGTATTTAAGCATGGTAGGAGCGGGTGGTTGAGCTTTTTCTAAAAAGTCTTTGCGTATGATTACCAGTGTTACACCGGCCGGTCCAAGATTTTTTTGGGCTCCGGCATAAATCAGGCCAAATTTGGATACATCAAAAGGACGGCTCATCATGTCGGAAGACATATCTGCTACTAATGGTATATTACCGGTATCAGGGAAATCCCGCCACTGGGTGCCATAAATGGTATTATTAGAAGTGATATGAACATAAACAGGGTTTTCGCTAAGCATTATTTCTTTTTGCTCGGGGATACGTTGGTAGTTTCCCTCTTTTGTGCTGGCAGCAACATGGATGGAACCAACCTTTTGGGCTTCCTTCAGAGCCTTTTCCGACCAACTGCCGGTGAGAATGTAGTCTGCAGTGGTTCCTTCTAAGAGAAAATTCATCGGAACCATGGAGAATTGAGTGCTGGCCCCGCCTTGGAGAAAGAGCACTTGGAAGTCGTCTCCAAGACCCAATAGTTCTTTGACAAGATTTTCGGCGCCAAAAATTACTTCTTCAAAGTCCTTGGCGCGATGGCTAATTTCTAATACAGACATGCCCGTTCCATGGAAATTTAAGAGTTCTTTTTGTGCTTGTTCCAGTACGGGCAGAGGAAGGGTAGCGGGCCCGGCATAAAAATTATAGACACGTTCTGACATTTTTTATTTCCTCCCTAAAAATGGTATCAATAAAAATATCTTCCTTAAATTATACTGCAGTTTCTCTCAGTACTCAATGATAATTAATAAAATTTATGAGAAGAACGAGGAGTTAAATTCTAGGCTCCAAATCCGCTAGCGATGATTGTTAAAGATAAAGAAACGGATTATAATAATTAAGAGCTAATACAGCTTAATTCTAATCATTGTTTTAGGAGTGGTCAAATCTTATCACTAAGTCACATCATAGGGATGATTGCCACTCTGTTTTTCCTGCAGTTTTCTTTCCGGGAGGACTGTCCAGACAGTCCGGAGGGGAACGATTTTTGCAGTCGGCGTGTTTTCGGGACTGCCTAAGAACATGCTTAAAAAGGGTCTGGATCATCAAATAAACATTTGAAGTTATTATGTGTTGTTAACGACATCAGGTGGTGATAATGATTTTACCAAAAAATATGGCAATTGGGATGTTTGACTCGGGGTTAGGCGGTGTGAGTGTGCTAGCAGAAGCGATTAAAATGCTGCCTAATGAATCCTTTCTATATTATGGCGATTCCGCTCATGCTCCTTATGGGGAAAAAGCGACAAATGAGATAAAGAAGCTCTCTATCCGGGCCGCAGATTTCTTAATGAAAAAAGGAATAAAGGCGTTGGTTGTTGCCTGCAATACAGCAACCAGTGTGGCGATTGAAGATTTGAGGAAGCGCTTTTCCTTTCCTGTTATTGGGATGGAACCGGCCCTGAAACCTGCAGTCCAAATTGCAACAGCAGGAAAAATTATTGTGATGGCAACTCCGGTAACCCTCCGGGAAGAAAAGTTTTTACGTTTGTTAGAAAAATATCAAGACCAAAGGGATATTATTGCTCTTCCCTGTCCGGGACTGGCGGAATTAATTGAAAGAGGCTGTTGTTCCGGTAAAGAAATTGAAAATTACTTGATAAATTTATTTTCTCCTCTAAAAAGGGAGAGTATTTCGACGGTTGTTTTAGGATGTACACATTATAGTTTTATTAAGAAAGAAGTAAAAAGTATGATGCCCAGTGTCCAGGTTGTGGATGGTAACTTTGGTACGATTAAACATCTGGAAGAGGTTTTAAGAGAAAATAATCTTATCTCAAGTTTGGCCTGGGATCAACGGAAGATTGAATGTTTTACTTCAGCTGATCCGGAGCAATTTATGCCCTTATACCATCGGTTGTTGTCTCAGAAATTAGGAGAGTAAATCTTACGCATAAAAATATTATTATTGAAATAACAAGCAGCCACCTTTTTACCGGTGACTGCTTTTGCATATTTTTACACTTCTTTTAACAAAATATAAATAAGTTTTATGTTGGACAAAGATTTATGTGATTGAACTCTTAACACCCTAATTTTTTAGTTTTTTTGATTCAATGAGAAGTTTTTAGCACTAAAAGTTATGGATTTTTAAGTAGGGAAAAAGAATTATCCTGTAAGGAGGTGTACAGCCGTTTATCGGCGCGCCATGACCTTTTGTCAAGAGCTTCCTAAAGTAGCTTATTTTTGTATGGAGTTTGGCCTGCACGAAGATCTCCCAATTTATGCCGGTGGATTAGGAATCCTCGCAGGGGACTATCTGAAAGCGGCACATGATATTAATGCTCCGGTGGTGGGAGTTGGTATCCTCTGGGCCAATGATTATACCCAACAATATATTGGAAAAGACGGACGGCCCTATGACACTTATCCACACTTTGATTTTCCTTCCGTAAAGGATACTGGGATTTCTGTTAGTGTCAGGGTCCGGGGAGAAGATGTTGAGTGCAAAGTTAAAATGGTGGATACCTATGGGAATGCTCCTCTATATTTATTAGATACCAATTATCCAGGCAGCAAGCATGGCTGGATGACCAGCAAGCTATATGGCGGAGGTGCTCAGGATAGGATCGCTTCAGAAATAATATTGGGGATTGGCGGGGTAAGAGCCCTGCGTGCCTTGAAGGTTGAAGTAGATGTCTATCATTTTAATGAAGGGCATGCTGTTTTTGCGGGGACGGAACTGATCCGGGAGAAGATGGATATTGCTGGTATGTCATTTAAAGAGGCATGGGATGCCGTTCGCCGGGAAGTGGTATTTACGACCCATACCCCGGTGGAAAGCGGCAATGAGATCCATGACCATTCTCTCCTACAAGTTATGGAAGCATATAATGACTTGAGTTACGAGCAAATGAGACAAATTGGCGGTGACCCGTTTAATATGACTGTTGCCGGTTTAAAAATGGCACACAAATCTAATGCTGTGTCTAAATTACATGGACATACTGCCCGGCAGATGTGGCAACATGTCCAATTAGATGCTCCGATTATTTCTGTAACCAATGGAGTGCATAACCAGACCTGGCAAGACCGGCGCTTGAGGGAAAGTTTCGAAAAGGGTGCCGGATTGTGGCAGGCCCACATGGATTGTAAAAAGGAGCTGTGCAAATTTATCTTTAAGGAGACCGGACAGCAATTAAAACCAGACGTGTTAACGGTGGGTTTTGCCCGGAGAGCTGCTCCCTATAAAAGAAGTGATCTAATTTTTCGGAATTCCAAGTTTTTAGAGCCATTTTTAAATCAAGGAAAATTACAGCTGGTATTTTCGGGAAAGGCCCATCCTAATGACGAAACGGGAAAGGATATTATCAGCGACCTGGTTAAGATGGATCGAAGATATGGCAGCGCCGTGGTTTTTTTAGAGAACTATAATATGAGAGTTGCCCGTTTGTTGGTGCGGGGGTGTGATGTCTGGTTAAATAACCCGCGGCGACCATTAGAGGCCAGTGGTACTTCCGGAATGAAAGCAGCGATAAACGGGGTCTTAAATCTTAGTGTGGTTGACGGTTGGGTAGCTGAAGGAGTACAGCATGGTGTTAGCGGATGGGTGTTGGCGGAAGTAGCCAAACAATCAAAGGAATGGAACCAAGATGAAAAAGATCTCCAGGAGCTTTACCGGGTTCTTTTTGATGAGGTAATTCCTATTTACTACGATGACCGGAAACGCTGGGAAAACATGATGATTGCTAGCATTGACATGGCCCGGTGGCAGTTTTCTTCCAAAAGAATGCTGGAGGAGTATTACGAACTGATTTATCTCCCCACCTATTGGAAACAAAGAAATATGCCAAATACAACACTGTAAGTGTTTACTATTAGAGAGATGATGCCTTTTATAATAAGTTGATGAGATGGTGTCAGGCACCTTTTATTAACTTATTATTTTTTATGGGTTAAATTGCCGAACATTTAAGGGCATGAAAAAAACACAGGGTGTCAAAATAGAACTATCTAATAAATTGTTAAGAAGGAATGATTATGGGACAGCAGAAATTTTCTGCAATAACAGTAGCCATGGCATATATCGGGACGGTTGTTGGAGCCGGTTTTGCTTCCGGTCAGGAAGCGCTTCAGTTTTTTGGTTTCTTTGGCTTCTGGGGTTTAGCTGGGCTTTTATTGGCAACAGCTCTATTTATTTATTTTGGATACCTGATTTTAAAATTAGGTGACGAATTGGATGCCGATTCTCATCTCCCCATAATTAAACATGTCGGTGGAAAGTGGGTCGGCGGGATGATTGATTACGTTATTGTCTTTTTCTTGTTTGGGGCTTTGGCGGTAATGGGAGCGGGAGCTGGAGCTTTGTTCAGCGAGCAGTTTGGGCTGCCAAATTTTTTAGGAAGTGTGGTCCTGATTGGCGCAAGCCTGTTTACTGTGCTCCTTGGTTTAAACGGTGTTATTTCGGCGATTAGTATTGTTGTCCCGATACTTTTAGTTTCGGTAGTAGGAATCGCAATTTATACTTTGACAGCCGCGGGCCTTCCTGCCGGTGCATCTGCCCTGGCAATAAGGGCTGGGGACCCTGCTGTGCCATTTTGGCCTTTGGCTGCGTTGGTTTATGTTTCATATAATCTGGTCCTTGGGGTAGCGGTTCTTGGTCCCATGGGAAAAGAAGCCGCGATTCAAAAAAAGTTAAAAAAAGGAGCGCTCTGGGGCGGCATTGGGTTAGGGTTGGGAGCAGTCGTTATTTTGCTTGCCATCTTTGCTCGAATGCCGCAAGCGGCTGGATTTGAAATCCCTATGATTTATGTAGCGGGTCAAGTTGCTCCGGCTGTGCGCATTTTTTATGCCATCGTATTGTTCTCGGAAATCTATACCACTGCGGTGGGCAGCCTTTATGGTTTTGTTGCCCGTTTCAGCCCGCCGGCCAGCCGGAAAATGAAGATTCTGGCGATAGGTACCAGTGGAGTTGCTTTAGCAGCTTCTCAGTTTGGTTTTACGAGACTGGTGCGCATTTTATTCCCTATTGTTGGATATGCGGGCATATTAATGCTTGGTGGATTGGTATACCGAGAGATTCAAAACTATCTAAAAACCGGACTTACTCTTATTCCTCGCCCGGCATTAAAGCCAGAAATAAAACAATCCAATGATGAAAAAGCAACAGAAAAAGACACATGATAAATAAAAACCGCCGCTTGGCGGTGTACTAGAAACTAAAATACCTCTTCTCGACAGTTTGAATCGCTGTTGATGGTAATAACAAAAAGTATAGTTATTTGATAGAATCAGTTTCTTTAGCTACTTTTGCTCTTTCGCTTTTCTTCAGGTATTTTTTCCTGATGCGAATGTTCTTTGGTGTAATTTCAACTAATTCATCGGCACTGATAAATTCAATTGCTTCTTCCAACGTAAGAGTGCGGGCTTCTTTTAGTTTTACTGTCTCATCTGAGGTGGAAGAACGCATGTTGGTGAGATGCTTCTTTTTACATACATTGATTTCGATATCTTGTTCCCGATTTCCGACTCCCACAACCATCCCTTCATATACTCTGGTTCCAGGTTCAATGAACAAAGTGCCCCGATCTTCCACGGAAAGAAGGCCGTAGGTGGTAGCTTCCCCATCCTCCCAGGCTATCAGGGAACCCTGGTAGCGGGTATTAATTTCCCCTTTGTATGGTGCATAGCCGTCGAAGAGATGATTCATAATCCCGTTACCTCTGGTTTGGGTAAGAAGTTCGGAACGAAAACCAATTAATCCCCGGGCAGGAATTTTAAATTCCAGGCGGGTATTGGCTGTTGTACCGGAAACCATGTTTACCATTTCCGCTTTGCGATGGCCGAGGTTTTCCATAACCGGTCCCATGGCATCATCAGGAATGTCAATGATCAGGTGTTCTATGGGTTCACATAATTTCCCCTCAATGTTTTTATAGATGACTTCGGGTTTGGATACTTGTAATTCATAGCCTTCCCGCCGCATATTTTCGATGAGAATAGAAAGGTGCAATTCTCCCCGCCCGGAAACTTTCCAACTGTCCGGACTGTCTGTATCTTCTACGCGCAGACTGACATTGGAATCAAGTTCCCGATAAAGCCTTTCCCGGAGTTTGCGTGAAGTAACATAGGTTCCTTCTTGGCCGGCAAAGGGACTGTTATTGACGACAAAAGTCATAGTTAATGTTGGCTCGTCTATAGTCATTACAGGAAGCTGTTCCGGCCGGTTAATGTCGGCAACAGTTTCCCCGATGTTGACATCTTCCAAACCGGCAATAGCGATAATGTCACCCGCATAAGCTTCATCTATCTCAACTTTTTTTAGACCTTTGAAAGTAAATAATTTTGATGCTTTTACTTGATCCACCTGACCATCATGACGAATTAAGGCTAAAGGAGTTCCTCCTTTTACTGTTCCCCGGTTAATCTTTCCCACGGCATATTTTCCCAAGTAGTTGTCATGGTCAAGATTGGCAACTAACATCTGAAAAGGCCCGTCCGTTACCTGGGGAGGTGATATGTGATTTATAATCATCTCAAAGAGGGGTTCCAGAGTTTTTGACTCTTCTTCCATTTCCAGCTTGGCAAAAGCGGAGCGGGCTGAAGTGTAAACCACCGGAAAATCTAACTGTTCTTCACTGGCGCCTAGCTCAAGAAACAAATCAAAAACTTCATCTATTACTTCATAAGGACGAGCATCAGCACGATCAATTTTATTAACGACAACGATTGGCTTTAAGTCTAATTCCAGTGCTTTTTTTAAGACAAATTTGGTTTGGGGCATAGGGCCTTCAAAAGCATCTACCAATAGGAGCACACCGTCTACCATGGAGAGAGCCCGTTCTACTTCACCACCGAAATCAGCATGCCCGGGAGTATCAACAATATTTATTTTTGTGCCCTTATAGGTTATGGCAGTGTTTTTGGCGAGAATGGTAATACCACGCTCCCGTTCCAGGGGATTAGAATCCATTACCCGTTCTTCCACTGCTTCGTTTTCATGAAAGATACCGCTTTGACGGAGCATTCCATCTACAAGAGTCGTTTTCCCATGGTCTACATGGGCAATAATCGCAACGTTTCTAATTCCAGCAGTCAATTTAATAATTCCTCCCTCAATTGCACTTTCCTAGTATAGCAATAAAGTGCATGAGAGACAACACTTAAAAGGAAAGAAGTAAAGTGGGGAATAAAGCAGAAATTTATCAAATTGTGCATCTCTCGCCTAATTTATTTTCTATTATTTTTTTCCCAAATAGAATGCTGATTAAACATACCCAGCACTTCTGAAGTTTCCGAGATAGTCATAAAAGCATTTTTGTCCAAATCTATGACAAGTTCTTTTAAACGAGCTAATTCAAACTGGTTAACAACACAAAAAATTACATCCTTTTTTACGTTGGCAAATCCCCCTGTCCCATGAATTAGCGTTACTCCTCTGTGCAATTGGGAGATAATAGCATCCTTTATTTCTTGTGACATGTCGGAAACAATCATGGCAGTTTGTTTCTTGTTAAACCCTTCCTGAACAAAGTCTATTGTTTGTCCTGCGACAAAAAGGCTGACCAGAGTATACATAGCGGGTTCAAGGCCAAAAATCAATCCGGCGAGGCTAATGACAATCAGGTTGGCGATAAAAGATACAGTTCCGATACTGATTCCAAGCCTTTTTTTTAGGACAATGGCAATAACGTCGGTACCACCGGACGAACCATAATGCCGGATAATCATTCCGCTCCCTATGCCTGTAAGAATACCACCAAAAATACTGGCCAATAAAATGTCATTTCGATAAGGAGTAAGATCTTGAAAAAGGGAAAGAAAAAAGGATTGTATGAATACAGCCATTATTGTATAAACGATAAAACGAAAACGCAGTTCTTTCCTGGCCCAAATGATAATAGGAATATTGTAGAGAAGAATTAAAAGTGCTATCGATAAGCCTGTGAAATAGTTGGTTATGATAGCAAGACCAGAGACGCCTCCAGCCAAAAGGTTATTTGGCATAATAAAAACGATTATTGATACGGCAAATAATAAGGATCCGACAGTTATTTGGAAAATATCGACAAAAACTTGTTTATATTTCATTAATATGACTACCTCCTTAAGATAGTTTTCCTATATAATATATATATAGAAGTAATTTGACAATAAATTTTAAATATTTATTCTAAATTGTTACAAAAAAAGAGGAGGGTTATGCCTTGAAATGTGCTTTATGTGTTAACAAAAAGTGTTATAATGAAGGGAAAGTATGCACCGAAACAAAAGATGCTGCTTTGGATCAGTACCAGGGGGAAAAGAAGCAAGCTCTCTGTGTTTCCAGCCGTTTGGAAGCTCTTTATTATATGAAATTAACGCGCATAGAAGAAGTAATCCAATATGCTTCGGAGATGAATTATCAAAAAATTGGAATTGCTTTTTGTACTGGTTTATCCAAAGAAGCAAAAATAATTCATAAGATTTTTGAGAAAAAATTTGAAGTGGTTTCTGTCTGCTGTAAAAACGGCAGTATCAGTAAAGATTTATTTCAATTGCCAAAAGTAAAGGAAGGCCGGGAAGAAGCGATCTGTAATCCTATTGGCCAAGCTTTAGAATTAAACCGGGCAAAAACTGATTTAAATTTAATAATAGGTTTGTGTGTCGGTCATGATATTTTGTTCACCCAACATTCGGCTGCTCCGGTAACTACCCTGATTGTCAAAGACCGTGTTTTAGCTCATAATCCGGCAGGGGCGATTTATTCTAATTACTATTTAAAAAAGAAATTCAATATTGACATTGACGAATAGAAAATTATTATGGCATCCGGCATTAGTTTTTGCGGGAAGGAGAAAAAGATGTTTCCCTTTACCCATGTTTTAGTGGCGCAAATATTACTCTCCAGTTCAGACCATCAGGTTGTTCTAGGAGGAATATTACCAGATCTAGGGAATTCCATTGGATTAAACCGGGATATTACCCACGAAATGGGTACGGGATTTTATGGCTTTTGCCGGGATAATTTCCCGGAATATTTGGAGTTTGCCCGGGCGATTATCACCCATGGTTCCCGACCTTGCGGTCTTGATTATTATGCAGATGAATGTTATCAAGGCCGGGAAAAGGGATATTGTTTTCAGCGTGGCCTTCCTTTCTCGCGCAAAGTAGTGACAGCATGTAATATTCCGCAAGAGATGGGACTTTGGAAAGCTCATAATTTTATCGAAATGGCATACGAATTGATTGCCGTTGAAAGATATCCTCACTTATCCGATGCGGTTACAAAAATGCTGGATGATAAATATATTATTGCCAAATGTTCAGATCTTTTAGGACATTATTTTAATATTGATACTTCCAAGGTGGGTACTGCCATTAGCAGAATGCCAACTTATTTTTGTCTATTAAACGTCAATTCCCAAAACCTGGCAGAAAAATATGCGCAGCAGTTAAAAGTAAGACACCATATTAATGGTGCGGATGTAGATGGGATTGCAAAAATAATTGAAGAGGCAAAAGCATCGGTAGCACACGAATTTGAGAACTTTATCAGTTCATCAGTGGATTTGATTTCCAATTTATTAAGGGATTATCCTAAAAGAGACAATGCTTATTAATAGTTAAAGGAGATTGTTTTTAGTTTTAATTAAGATTTTGGCAACTGTTTTCATATTGGGAATTGATGGAGGCTTCAAGGGAACAGCTGCTTTTTTATTTATAACAATATGTATTTTTTTTACAATGGTAATCGTGGGATAAGATGGTGCGGGGGAAAGTCTCTAAAGTAACAGGATTTTTAGGATTGGATTACGAATAAATAAAGTTTAACCGATAGCTCACAGTTTTCAGACTCCCTCTTCTTATAAGAGGGAGATAAGAGTTCTAACCATTATATGGAGTAAAAATTCCATATGATGCTAAGAACAGTTGATGATTTGCTGATAAGGGGAGGAGAATTAATGAAGAAAATTTTGACCGGCAATGAAGCCATTGCCCGAGGAGCATATGAGGCAGGATGTACGATTGCAGCAGCCTACCCCGGCACTCCCAGCACGGAAATTTTAGAAAATATGGCCAAGTATCAGGAGATATATACTGAGTGGTCTACAAATGAAAAAGTGGCAGTGGAATTGGCCTGCGGAGCATCAATCGGCGGGGCGAGAACTTTGGCCGCTATGAAGCACGTAGGCTTGAATGTGGCTGCTGACCCGCTGTTTACCATTGCCTATGAAGGGGTTAACGGGGGGTTGGTAATTGTTACTGCCGATGACCCAGGCATGCATAGTTCCCAAAATGAACAGGACAACAGGCGCTATGCCCCCTTTGCCAAAGTAGCCATGATTGAGCCTGCCGACAGCCAGGAATGTAAGGATTTTATTAAGTATGCTTTTGAGGTTAGTGAAAAATTTGACACGCCTGTGTTATTTCGCACCTCTACTCGTATTTGCCACAGCAAAGGGTTGGTAGAGCTGGGAGAAAGAACAGAGGTTGGGGTAAAGGATTACCAAAAAGATATTAAAAAGTATGTGATGATTCCTGCCCACTCTCGGGTGCGCCATTACCAGGTGGAAGAGAGACTAAAGAGGCTCCAAGAATATTCTAATAATTGCCCCCTGAACCGGATTGAATGGGGAGACAAAAAAATCGGCATTGTCACCAGCGGCATTTCCTATTCTCATGCCAGGGAAGTCTTTGGTGACAGCGTTTCTTATTTGAAAATTGGGTTTAGTTATCCTTTGCCGGATAAAATGATTAAGAAGTTTGCCAAGGCGGTTGACAAGCTTTATGTTATTGAAGAAAATGAACCTTACTTGGAAGAATATATCCGTATCTTGGGCATTGAGTGTCTGGGAAAAGAGTACATTCCTTGCTGTGAGGAATTAAGCCCGGAGATAATAAGGAAGGCTTTTCTGCCTGGGGAGAGCAAAAAAGTTTATGACAGTGGTATTAAGGCACCTTCCCGCCCTCCTGTCCTTTGCCCGGGGTGCCCCCACAGGGGTATTTTCTATGCGGTCAGCAAGTATAAGGATGTGGTGGCGGTTGGGGATATTGGCTGCTATACCTTGGGAATGATGCCGCCGCTTAATGTTACGGATATTGTGATTTGTATGGGTGCCGGTATTTCTGCTTCATTAGGATTAAAAAGAGCATCCATGAAGGGTGGCAGGGATGATAAGATTTTTGGTTTTATTGGTGATTCCACATTCTTTCATTCCGGGATTACCGGATTGATCGATGCTGTTTATAATAAAACACCGGCGGTTTTTGTCATTCTGGACAATAGCATTACAGCGATGACAGGGCATCAGGAAAATCCCGGGACCGGAAAGACTTTGATGGGGGAAGCCGCACCGGTGATTGATGTTGAATCAATTGTCAAAGCGGTTGGCATTAAACCGGAAAATATTAGGGTGGTAGATCCATACAATTTGGAAATGACCCAAGCCGCGGTGAAAGATGCCCATGAAGCCCAGGAACCTTTCGTGATTATCACCAAGCAGCCTTGCGCCTTGATTAAGGAAGTTCAAAAGAGAAGGGCTAATATCTACTGCAGCATAAATAAGGAAAAATGCACTAAGTGCAAAGCCTGTATTAAGACAGGCTGTCCGGCAATAGCCTTTAAGAACGGAGAGGTAGTGATTGACCGGTCCATGTGTAACGGATGCACTTTGTGCGCTCAGGTGTGTAAATTTGATGCTGTGGAAAAGGTGGGTGAATAAAATGACCAGAAGTATACTGCTGGTTGGCGTGGGCGGCCAGGGGATTATCCTTGCCTCGAAAATACTTTCGGAAGGCTTACTGAAACTGGGTTATGATGTAAAAATGTCGGAAATACATGGGATGGCCCAGCGAGGAGGCAGTGTTACCACTCAGATCAGGTTTGGGGAAAAAGTATATTCACCCTGTGTGGGAGCGGGAGAGGCAGATGTTTTGGCAGCCTTCGAAAAAGTAGAAGCTGTTCGCTGGTTGCACCAATTAAAAGAAGGAGGCACTCTTCTCGTTAACGATTATGAAATTTACTCGCTTCCCGTGTTAATTGGGCAGGAAAAATATCCGGAAGGAATTATCGAAAGATTAAACCAACGAGTGGAGAATGTAAAAGCATTTGATGCCGGAAAGATTGCCTTGGAATTAGGAAACATTAAGGCCCAAAATATTGTTATCTTAGGTGCACTGATCAAGGCTCTTGGATTGGATACGTTGGATTGGGTAGATGTAATGAAGGAGTATATTCCCCCGAGGTTTCTTGACTTAAATGTGAAGGCTCTTGCGGCTGGAATGGAAATTTAATATTATTATTTTGCCGGGAGAACAGTCTCCCGGCTGACTTTTAGTCCCTGTGCTTCTTTTCCAATCTTGTTAACGTTCTGCTTTCAAAAACTAAAATTTCCATTACCAGGTATGGCTCTTTTTCAACAAACTGCCGGGAGAAAAGTCTACGATTTAAATTTAACAGTTTCTTTGGCAGTGTTCTCCAAGATGAAAGTTAAGAACCTTGTTTATTCGGATGGTAAAGCTTGTTCCAGAGAGACTCCGGGACAATATCTTTAATCCGGACTTCCCGGTAACTTGTTTTGCCTGAGAATACGGTGGGTGGGTAATCTGCTAACCGGGGGGAAGCATTTTGACTTTCATTAAACTTTATTGGCTCCCCTAAGGCCTCTGCTTCTAAGAGGTACTGGCGGACCAGCTCATCTTCCCCTGTGTTAACAATAATATTACGTAGTTCTTCGCCTCGTTG
>JBMNTN010000040.1:0-16869 GCA_050945755.1 Bacillota bacterium
AATACGGTGGTAATACCATCTGTCACGGTAAGTATAGGTTTTATATTAAGGATATTACCTAAAAGTGCTGAGGCAGCGCCTATTCTACCGCCTTTTTTTAAATATGTTAGAGTTTCAGGGACAAATAAAAAACGGCTTCTGTCAATAATATAATTTATTGAATCAATAACATCTTTAACAGAAGCCTCTGCTTTTGCTGTTACAGCCCCTGCTAAAACAGCTAAGCCCATTTCCATTGAATTAGATTTTGAATCAATAACCTCAATATTGGCCTGAGGATATTTTTTCATAACAATATCTTTAGCTGTAAGAGCAGTCGAATATGTGCCGCTCATAAGAGAAGATAAAAATACAGCGACAACACTATTACCTGCTGAGACAATATTTTCGAAACAATTGATCAAAGAGTGCAGAGAGGGTTGTGAAGAAGCAGGCAACGTAGTGCTCTCCGAAAGTGCTTGGTAGAAATTATCGTAATCTGTTTCCTCTTCTATATAAGTTTTTGCGGGGAAGTTTACACTTAATGATACAATGCTAATATCCTGAGATTTTCTGATACTTTTGGGTATATAGCACGTACTATCAGTAACTATTTTTATACTCACAAAATAACACCTCAATTTTTGTAGATATTTATATTATATAATAAAATACTAATTTAAAATAGGCGTTTATTACTTGTTTCACAATAAGTTACATAAATAATCAATAAGGTGAAATAGCGGCATCTTTAGTCCCGGAAACCTATTTAATCGGTGATGCCCGTGAAGCCAAAAAAATTATGACTGCTATTTGGGATGCTTATGAAATAGCACGGGGTATTTAATTTAATCGTAATATAGGAAAAACCCGGGGTGACAAAGCCCCGGGTTTTAATATGTGCATGTTAATTAACTATCTGTAAGCTTTAATTTAAGAAGAAGATAAATGTTACTACGGCAAAGAGGGGTAACAGAATGCAAATACTCCAAGCCATATATCCGAAGAAGCTGGGCATCTTAACTCCTGCCTCCTCAGCCATAGAGCGAACCATGAAGTTTGGTGCATTGCCAATGTAAGTTACAGCTCCAAAGAACACCGCACCTGCTGAAATAGCCATTAAATAATTGGGATACTCAAGCAATAGTTGGCTCACAGCCAGCGGTTCTGCCATACCAGGATAAAACTGTCCTAAAGCAGTGCTAAAGAAAGTCAGATAAGTTGGTGCATTATCCAGGAAACTGGAAAGAGTACCGGTAATCCAAAAGTAATGAGCGGGTTCCTTAACAGCAGCAGTAATGAACCCTAGAGCCCCTGCTTCCCCTGCTTTGAGTATAGCCAGAACGGGAGCCATGGTGACAAATATTCCAAAGAAGAGATATGCCACTTCTAAAATCGGATCCCAAGTAAATTCATTTTCTTCGCGAAGAGCCTTAGGCGTTATTGCCATAGAGACAATTAAAATAACTACCAGCAAAATATTACGAATAATGTCTTGCATTGCAACGTGTATACCCAGAATAGATATTTCACTCATCTGGACGCTGCCGCTAAAAAGAATAACCCCAATGACACCGGCCAGCAAAACAAAGTTTTGGGAACCTAAGACTTCTAATTTTTTACCAGTAGCTGCAGTGGTAGCAACTTCATTAGCAGAATCCTGATAAGCACCGGAACTTGCCTGTTCCTTCTGTTCCTTGCTCAGATAGTATTTATCAAAGGCGATATAAATTAATAGTAATAAAGCAAGGACAATTATCATTGGGAAAAACAGTTTCAACGTCCAAAAGAAGGGAACCCCATGTAAGAAACCGAGGAACAGCGGGGGATCACCTAATGGTGTCAAGGCGCCGCCAACATTCGCAACCATAAAAATAAAGAATATTACCATGAATGCTTTGTATTTGCGATGCTTGTTGACCCGCAGAAAAGGACGAATTAGTAACATAGCTGCGCCTGTGGTGCCCATCCAGGAAGCAAGTAATGAGCCAACGGTGAGAAAACCAGCATTAACAAATGTTGTACCCTTTAATGTAGTCCGCAGTAAAATACCGCCGCCGACGGTAAATAGTGCACCCAATAAAATAATAAAGGGAATGTAATCGGCAATCATGACATGCAACAGCTCATGGGTAGCTTCTCCTTTGTAAGCAATAATTAGGGGGACTGCTGCAATAACTGCCCAGGCAAAAGAGACTTTGCCAAAATGATGATGCCAAAATTTCGGCACCAGAACGGGGCCTAATGCAATGGATAAAAGCATACAGACAAATGGAATTACTGAATACAGCGGTAACATAGTTCCTAAAGAATGCTCCATTCTACTCTCCTCCATTTTTTTACATATATTACCTTTTTACAAAATTGTATCATTTTACGAATTGTGTGTCAAGTTAGATTTCCCATTCCCCTTGCAGTTGGTAAAACTTACATTGGGAATAAAGAAACTTATTAAAGTATAAGAAAAAACTGAATATAAATGTAGTTATTATTGAGCGGCATTCTGTCCCGAAATATATCCGGTAGACCATGCCCATTGGAGATTAAAGCCACCGCATTGTCCGTCTATGTCGATGATTTCACCTGCCCAAAACAGTCCTTTGATAATTTTTGATTCCATTGTGCTCGGGTTTATTTCCTTTGTTGAAACTCCACCTGCCGTTACCTGAGCGCTGGTCCAGCCTTTTGTCCCCCGCACTTTAAATTTCCAGTCTGTTAAGATATCAACAATTTTCTTTCGTTCATCAGACGAAAGTTTACCTACTGGGCATCTTAAGTCTTTAATGCCTGCTTCTTTAAGTAAAACCCGGATTAATCTTTTGTTGATGAGACCGACCAGGCTGAATTCCGCCGTCTTATCAGGCGTACTTAGAAAACGCACTGTCAGCAGCTCTTTTAAATCTTTTTTTGATATCGTGTCAATTATTGATATTTTTAGCACAGCCTCTTTATTAGCGTGGATCAATTCCCCGGCCTTTCTGCTAATTTGTAATATGGGCGGGCCGGAAACTCCGTAATTGGCAAATAAGATATCGCCCCGGTCTTTAGCCAAGGGCTGATTGTTATGGAGAATTTCCGCTGTCCCCACAAATTTTACTCCTTGAATTTGTTTTAAAAAGTCTCCTTCCAGTTTTAACTGAACCAGACCTGGAAAGACGTCAACAATAGTGTGTCCTAGTTTTCTTGCCAGATCAAAGCCGTTTCCATCCGACCCGGTAGATGGCATTGCTTTACCACCGGTGGCAATGATAACCCGATCCCCTTGAAATGCTGTGCCGTCTTCCAGTTTAATTGTAAAACTCTTACCCGTTTTTTTAATTTCTTTCACATAGGCATTGCAGATAATGTTAACCCCTGTTTTATTTAGTTCATACATAAGCAAATCTAAAACGCTTGAAGCTTGGTCGGACATGGGGAAAACCTTACCAAGACTTTCCACCTTATGGGCGATTCCCAGTTTTTCAAAAAACTCAATTGTTTCCTCGACACTAAAATCGGTCAGTACTTTGGACGCGAACTGGGGGTTAGTACCATGATAGCAGCCGGTATTTGCATTGATGTTGGTAAAATTGCATCGCCCGTTTCCTGTAACCAGGATCTTTTTTCCGATACGGGGATTTCTCTCCAGGATTGTGACATCAGCTTTCCTTTGCCTGGCGGAAATTGCTGCCATCATCCCGGAAGCTCCCCCGCCTACAATAATCACATGCTTATTTTTATTCATTTTTTACCTCAACAAGTTTTTACTTTGGATCTTACGTCTATTTTACCAGCTTTTTAGAGAAATAAATATTGAAGCTGTTTTTGTTGAGGATATCGGTTATAACTAGAGGTAGGGACAGCCCCTTGGGGATGTCTAAAAAGTTAAGGGGCCTTTTTCTTAATTTAAATGGTTTCTATATTTTTTAGGGTAAATGAGATAAAATATAGCAAAGGCGAGAGGGGCGATAATTATTTTTGAGTTAATTTCGTCATTATTAAAATATGTTTTTATCTTTTTGATTTATCTTTTTATCTATTGGATTGCCCGGCTCATTTACCTGGACATTGGTACGATGAATCACCCACATCCCCGGGGGAAGGCTAACCAGCCGTACCTAAAATTAATAAATCGTCGTGATCAATTAAAATTTAAAGTAGATGAGAGTTATCCCCTGGGAGAGCTGGTAACCATTGGCCGGTCCGCCAGAAATGATATTATTTTGCGCGACCCTTATATTTCCGGTGAGCACGCTCGTATCAGCTTTATTAACGGCAGCTATTTTCTGGAGGACCTTAATAGTACAAACGGCACTTTTGCAAATGGGGTGAGAATCAATAAACCAGTCGTTTTGAAAAATGGAGACAGAATATCCTTCAGACAAGTAGAATTTCTTTTTGTTTTACAAAAATGAGGTGTTTGTAGTGTCTTTGCTGGAAAACTATTGGAAGCCTATTAATATTGTGGCATTAATAAATCTAATTGCCTTTAGCCTTTTATATCTTTACCAACAACCATATGATTATCGAATTATATTAATCGGTGTCCTGATCACAGTGATAGTTTACTTGACCAATATTTTAATGATTAAGTTAAAGTATGAAGATGAAATTTTATTTTTAATTGTTTCCATGCTAGCAAGTATTGGGTTGATTATTCTCTATCGGCTGGATCCCACATTGGGCTCTAAGCAGATTGCCTGGTTTGTGCTGGGAAACGTTTTGTTTTTTTGCGGCGTCTATATTTATCGAAAGATTACGTTTTGGGATCAGCTGATCTTATTTTATCCAGCGCTTTCCCTCATTCTTTTTTGTCTCACCTTATTATTTGGGACAAAAATAAAAGGTGCCACAAACTGGATTATGATCGGCAGCTTTGGGATTCAACCATCGGAAATCATAAAGTTGCTATTTATATTTTTTATAGCAGCTTACTATAGACATCCGGAAAAATTGCAAATAAATAATTTTCCCTGGTATCGGCGGAAAATTAATTTGGATGGCAAATACGTCTTTATGTTTTTAGTTTATATACATATCGGTTTTTTGGTGGTACAAAGGGAATTAGGCACAGGGCTCTTGTTCCTTCTCATATATCTTATTTTACTTTATGTTTTTGACACCAATATAAAGTTTCTCTTTATCAATTTGGGAATAGCCTTGCTGGGCGGCTTGGCGGGATTTAATTTTATCCATCATTTACAGGTCAGGCTTGTAGCATGGCTTAATCCATGGGCAGATATTGCCGGAAAGGGATATCAGATTACTCAATCACTTTTTGCCATTGGCGCAGGCGGTTTCTTTGGTACGGGAATTGGATTAGGTCAACCTGAATATATCCCTGAAGTTTCTACAGACTTTATTTTTTCCGCCATCTGTGAGGAGTTAGGCATTTTTGGTGGAGTGGCTGTCGTACTATTATATTTCATCCTTGTTTACCGGGGGATTAAGATCACTTTAATTGTGAAAGATCTTTTTCATAAAGCAGTTGCCTTAGGGATATCCGTTATGTTTGGCCTTCAGTCGTTTATTATTATTGGTGGTGTCATCAAACTCATTCCTCTAACGGGCATTACTCTTCCCTACATCAGCTATGGGGGGAGCTCACTAACAGCTAGCTTTGTTGCCCTTGGCATTCTGCAGGCAGTTTCTATTAAAGCTGTTGGAGAGGAGGCCGCCGGTGCAGCAGAAATACAACAAGAAAATAATTAACGTTCTCGTTTTTATAAGTGTCTTATTTTTATCAGTGATCGGTTATTTAACATATTTTGAATTGGCCGTTAAGGGAGATATTATTTCCAGCTCCTATAATCGTCGATTATGGGCACGGGAAGATCGCACTTTGCGTGGTTCCATTTATGATCGGGCCGGAGTCATTCTGGCAAAAAGTGAAGTGCAGGATGAAAAGCAGGAACGGATTTATCCTCATGGGCCGCTCTACAGTCATGTTATTGGCTATAATTCCACATCCTATGGGAAATCTTTATTAGAGGCGCGGTTTAATAATCAGTTGCTAAATATTAACCCCTTCAATCCGGTACTTGATTTAAAGGATAAATTAATGGGCGGTAAGAGTGTCGGGAATGATTTGTTTTTAACGATAGATCATAGGTTGCAGGCAAAAGCGGCGAAATTATTAGGCAACAGGAACGGGGCGGTTGTCGTCCTGAATCCGAGAACCGGGGAAGTTTTGGCAATGGTCAGTAAGCCTGATTTCAATCCTAACAAGCGGAATTTAGAGAAAAGCTGGAATGAACTGATTGAGTCGGAAGAAAACCCTTTTTTACCCCGGGCAACCCAGGGACTTTATGCTCCGGGTTCCACATACAAGATAGCTATCAGTACCATGGCGATTGAAAAAGGTCTGGGCGCAAACACTTATCAGGATACCGGAAGTGTCGTTATTGAAGGAAAGTCATTTAGCAACTACGGAAACAAAGCATTTGGGACATTGGATTTAACAAAGGCATTGGCAGTCTCCAGCAATGTTGTTTTTGTTCAATTAGGGGTGGAACTTGGTTCGGATAATTTAAAGGAACTTGCAGAAAGGGTTGGTTTGGGGAAAAAGATTTCTTTTGATTTACCGGTCAGTGAAAGTCGCTTCCCTTATCAAAAAATGAGTAAAACCGATCAGGCAGCAGTAGGCATTGGCCAAGGAAAAATTTTAATGACCCCTCTTCAAATAGCTTTAATTACTGCAGGAATAGCTAATGACGGGTTGATTATGAAACCATATATTGTAGACCGTGTTATTAGCCAAAATGGTTTTGTCATAAACGCCCAAAGGCCGGCGGTGCTTTATTACATGACAAGCCGGGATATTGCCAATGAAGTAAAGGAGATGATGTATGAGGTAGTAACCAATGGAACAGGCGGGAATGCTCAAATTGCCGGCATTAAGGTAGCAGGAAAAACAGGAACGGCTGAAAATGAACTTGCTGATAAAATGGAAAACAAAGAGCATGCCTGGTTTGTGGGATTTGCACCGGTAGAAGACCCGCAAATTGCGGTAGCTGTGATTCTGGAGTATAGCGGTTCTACCGGGGGAAGGGTGGCCGCCCCCATAGCACGGGAATTAATGGCCGATTGGTTGGGCAGGTGACTTAATTTAAATTCAGAAAATATTGAGAGAGAAAGGAAAATGATAATGAGTCAAAACCCATTAGTAACAGTGGAAATGGAAAGCGGGGACCGGATCAAAGTAGAATTGTACCCGGAAATTGCCCCCAACACCGTAAACAATTTTATTTCATTAGTGAAAAAAGGTTTTTATAACGGAGTGATTTTTCACCGAGTTATTCCCGGCTTTATGATTCAGGGAGGGGATCCCCAGGGTACCGGTACCGGCGGACCAGGGTACAGCATTAAAGGGGAATTTAGGGAAAATGGTTTTCCAAATAATCTCAACCATGATCGTGGAGTAATCTCCATGGCACGAACAATGGAGCCGGATTCGGCAGGGTCCCAGTTTTTTATTATGGTAGAAGCTGCTCCCTATTTGGATGGCCAGTATGCGGCTTTTGGTAAGGTTATTGAAGGCATGGAGACAGCGGATCAGATTGTTAATGCTCCCAGGGACTACCGTGATAAACCTCAGGAAGATCAGCGCATGAAGTCGGTGACAGTGGAAACTTTTGGCGTAGATTATCCGGAACCGGAAAAGATGTCATAATTAAACCTACTGAAAAAGGCCCTTTTAGCCAACCTGAGCGATAGCAAGGATCTTTAAGATATTGATAACATTAGATTCTTCTATCGCGTTTTTGAATGACAAACAAAAAGCGTAATGTTTCAGCAGTCTCAATAATTACGGGTGTTTATCACTTTCCCAAAGATCTGGCGGCAAAAATTGCTATTAAAGAAGTGGTGGATTTCCTCAGTCAGGATGGACTGTATTGAAAAGGTTTTTTTCATCTGTTTTGATGAGGAAAATTATCGGTTATATCTTGCCAGCCCACTTTTCAATTAGATGCTTCGGTACTGAGAGGTTGCCCAATCCGGACCCGAGTTTAATATGAGGTTTATTAGCTCCATGATAATCACTGCCGCCGGATACATATAAATCATGTTGAGCGGCTATTTCCAGAAGGCTTTTAATTTGCTCCGTTGTGTGCAGGGAGTAAAATATCTCCAATCCGTCTATTCCGGATTCAAATATAACGTCTTCTACCAGCCTGCAGTGATTGTCTACCAGGTAAGTATAGGGGTGGGCGAGAAAAGCAAGTCCTCCGGCATCTTGAATGGCAGCAACCACTTCTCGACAGGGAGGGAAATAAGAATCAAAAACATATAGTTCGCAGTCCGGGTTATTCATATAACGGTAGATCATTTCCGGATACTTTACTAATTCTTCGGGGAATCTTTTTAAGTTTTCGGGATACCTCCATAATTCCTTTTCAAAAGCTTCCGTAGCAAAAGGTGGTACGTATTTCAGGTCAGGGTCCATCTTAAACCCCTTCTTAAGGAGTTTTTCTTTAATTATGAAAAAAATTTCTTTCTCCTTTTGCTCCATTTCTTCTTTATTAAAGCGCCTATCGATAAACTTTTGCATTTTGTTCGGGTCAAAGCCGTATCCGAGAACTTCAATTAGCAGGGAACCGAAGGTTACGCAGAATTCTACTCCGGGAATTATTCTGCCGGGGAAATTCTTTAATGCATTACTTTCTGCTAATTGGTGATAGGCAGATATTGTATTGTGATCGGTGATGCTGATAATTATTAAGCCTAGGTGGGAAGCTTTTTCTATCAACTGTTCGGGCGTATCCGTACCGTCTGATACGTCGGTATGGATATGAAGATCGATCTGGGGCATCAAAACACCTTCTTTTTGGTATTATAAAGAAAACTTGGCTTGGCTAAGTCTTTCGCGCAGGCGGAAGCTATAGTTCTTTTATCCTATTGATAGTATAAAAAGACCTTTCCATTTTGGAAAGGTCTTTAAAAAGTTTATTACCAGCTATTCCGGTTATTACGTGCTTGGTAACAATCTCTGCAGTACACAGGTTTGTCACCAGACGGTTGAAAAGGAACGGTTGTTTCTTTTCCGCAGGAAGCACAAACAGCCGGATACATCTGACGTTCACTGCGTCCAAACCCACCCCGGTTTCTACTTTGTGCCTTTCTGGCAGCACGGCATTCAGGGCATCGTCCGGGTTCATTGGTAAAACCTTTTTCTGCGTAGAATTCCTGTTCCGAAGCGGAAAACACAAATTCATTACCGCATTCCTTACAAACGAGAGTTTTGTCGTTATACATAAAAACCTCCATTAATTATATTGCCCTAGCAGAGGAAAACTCAAGAATCTTCCCTTGCCTCCGGCAATAGAGAAGGTTAAGTATATCCTAAGATACTATTGGCTTTACTAGTATAACCATTATATAGTAGAATTACAAGTGTTAATATTTGCATGAGGAAAATATTACCGATAGGGGGCAGGCTTTTAAATAATAAATTTTTATCAGTTTTTTTACTAAAACTTTTATTTGGGAGAGATTGAATTATTAGGAAAACTCATTTATAATAGAAATAGTTTATACAACAAGTTAATTTTTAGGCGCGAGGCGGCTATCTTATAAATGGTAGTCGCTATGTTTATATTACCTAGCCTGGCTTAATTTTAGATGTTGTGGCAAATACGGAGGAAGGAGTGTTAAGTATGGCAAGAGTGATTTATATCTCGGAATTTGATAAAGAAAAGCTGCGGAAACTTATTATCAAGGAAAAAGAATATAATTCGAGAAACACAAAATATTTAAAAAACCTTGAGCAAGAACTGGAACGAGCGCGTGCAGTCTCCCCTCAGGAAATCCCTCGCGATGCAATTACGATGAATTCAAAGGTGTTTCTAAAAGATTTAGATTCCGGGGAGGAGATGACATACACGCTGGTTTATCCGGCTGAAGCTGATTTGACAGAAAATAAAATTTCGGTTTTGGCCCCTGTTGGGACAGCGATTCTTGGTTACCGGGAGGGGGATGTTATCGACTGGGAAGTGCCAAATGGAGTAGTTCGCTTAAGGGTTGAAAAAGTTGTTTATCAGCCAGAAGCAGCCGGACAATTTGACTTGTAAAGAGCGGAGAGTAGAAAGATTAAATAGACAGATATTAAGAGATTATTACGGTACTGGTATATAAAGTCCTGCTAAGACAACAGCTTGGCAGGATTTTAGTTTTGCTTGGTTAAAAGCTTGCGCAATAGCTTTAAATTACATTGCCTTATTTTTTGAGAAGTGTCCCTGAGAGACATGCCTTTTTAAAATCAAGCATTGCTTGGGTAAAAAATTTATTTTTGTGAGAGATAAGGTTAAACTTGCGCGAAAGGGATAAACCTTCAATTTCTACAGCCGCTAGCTCACCAGATTGGACCTCTTTTTCTACAGCCAAACAGGAGATGACTGCAATGCCTAAACCCTTTGCAACGGCGTTCTTTATTGCTTCTGCATTGTTATAGGTCCCTGCTGTTTGCCACTTAAGTTCGGCACCTGCCAGCGCTGCTTCAAATACTTCCCGTGTGCCGCTTCCCCTTTCCCGCATAATAAATGCTGCGTTGTTTATATCTGCCGTTGTCGCTTTTCCCTTTATCGCTAATGGGTGTTCCGGTGGGCAAATCAGCATCAGTTTATCACTGCTGAAAGGCGCTTCAACGATGTCATTAGAATGTATTGGCCCCTCCACCAATCCCAGATCGATCCGATCGGTGAGAAGAAGCTTCTCGATTATTTTTGTGTTATCAACCGTTGTCATAATTTCCACATCCGGATATTGACAAAGAAAACTTTGTACCATGCTGCCCAAAAGACAGGTGCCAATGGTAATACTGGCTCCCAGCCGGATTACTCCTGATTTAACCAAGCTTCGAAGTTCCTGCTGGGCTTGTTCCGCCAAGTTGAGAATGTGGCGCGCATAAGATAAAAGTTTTTCCCCGGCTGTTGTGATATAAAGCCTGCGTCCGAATCTTTCAAACAAACGAACTCCATAATGAGTTTCCAGTTCCGATATCGCCTGGCTGACTGAAGGTTGCGCGATAAATAATTTTTCCGCTGCTGCTGTCATCGTGCCTTCGTCACAGACAGCAACAAAAATGCTTAAATGACGAAAGGTCATATTACACCTCATATATAGGTTAAAACCTATTAATAATATTAAATTATAGTATTTTACAAATAAAAGAGCAAGTGGTACATTAGGTTTTGTCACTAACATACAAACTTAGAGCAGGAGGAACTTGACATGGCAAATTTAAAACGAATTTTGCCTGGGATTATTGGATCCGCTATTATTGCCGGGTTTGCTTGGTGGTTGGGCAGACTGTATCCTATAATTGGCGGACCGGTATTCGGCATTTTGTTGGGAATGTTATTTGCAGTAAGGAGGCGTTCAGGTCTTTTTGATGCCGGGATTGGTTTTACTTCCAAAAAAATATTGCAGGCTGCGATTGTTCTTTTGGGTTTTGAGATGAACCTTGTCAGTATTATTCAAGTTGGCAGCCAATCCCTGTTGCTGATGATTTTTACTTTAGCAGCCGCCTTTCTTACAGCCTGGCTTGTCGGGCGTTGGCTGAAAGTGGAAGGGAAACTTGCTACACTTATTGGAGTCGGTACTGCTATTTGCGGGGGATCGGCAATTGCCGCAGTTTCACCGGTGATAAGAGCGGAAGACAAGGATATTGCTTATGCTATTTCTACGATATTTCTTTTTAATATTTTGGCGGTATTTCTCTTTCCTGCTGCCGGGCACCTGCTTCATTTGAATGACACCGGTTTTGGCATGTGGGCAGGGACTGCCATCAATGATACTTCATCAGTTGTGGCAGCGGGCTATTCATATAGTGACGCCGCCGGCGCTTTTGCCACCATTGTGAAGCTTACCCGAACATTGATGATTATACCAATTTCCATGTTTCTGGCTTTGTACATGACAAGAAAGGAGACCAGCGGAGGGAATTTTAACTTTGTCAAGGTATTTCCCTGGTTTGTGGTCGGGTTCCTTGCAGCTTCGGTTTTGGGAACGGTAGGTATTGTCCCTGCTACATTAGGGGTAATACTTGGGCAGGCTGGGAAGTTTATGATTGTTATGGCCATGGTTGCTATCGGATTAAACACTAATCTCGGGCAGATGATCAAGAGCGGTCCTGTTCCGATTATCCTTGGACTCTGTACTTGGGCAATGGTCGCTTTTACTTCATTAGTTGTACAACATGTCATGGGAATTTGGTAGGATTTTTTAATAATGGCTGCTTTGGAGTTGTTCCAAACAAAAAGTGCTATTCCCAAATTTTTTAAATACCCTTTCCGACAGTCCAAGCATTTTAGTAAGATGGATGTTTTTGAAAGGTTGCGCAATGGGGAAAAATTATGGTTAATTATTGACAGTAGTCAGCGTTATAGTGCATAATTAAACAGATTAATGACATCTGATAGAGGTGCGGCACATTAAGATTACGTACTTTGAGTCGGCCGATAATGAAAAGTACGGAAAGGAATTGCCGCCGAAGCAGAGGTCCTTTGGTCCGGGGATTTATGCTGGGCTTGAACTAAATAAGTTCAAGACTGTCACCCGATTATTTCACGGGTGGAGCGCTATCTTACAGTTTTCATTAGAGTAATAAGTATTTATTCTATTAAAGACGGTGGGAAGTGTTCAGCCGTCTTTTTAATTTACTGGATAATAATTGCGGCCAATAGCCGGGAAAATAGAAAAATAATATGAGCGGAGGATTAAATTATGGCGGAAAAGAAAGTGCCGATAAATAAAGCACAGCTTGAGGAAATCATCAAAGAATTTCCCACTCCTTTTCATCTTTATGTGGAGGAAGCGATCAGGAAAAATGTCCGGCGGCTCCAAGCGGCCTTTGCCTGGGTGCCTCAGTTTAAAGAACACTTTGCGGTAAAAGCGACACCTAACCCATACATCTTAAAGATCCTCAAGGAGGAAGGATGCGGGGCGGATTGCAGTTCTCTTGCGGAACTTATTATTGCGGAAAAGACCGGGTTAAAAGGGGAAGACATTGTTTTGACGTCCAATGTTACTCCCTTTGAGGAGTACCGAAAAGCCCGGGAACTGGGGGCAATTATTAATATTGATGATATTAGCCATATCCCCTACTTGGAAAAGCATGCCGGTTTTTCCGACCTTATTAGTTTTAGGTATAATCCCGGTCCCTTACGTAAGGGGGGGAATGCCATTATCGGCGAACCGGAGGAAGCCAAATATGGGTTGACCCGGGAACAAATTTTTGAAGCCTACAAAACAGTAAGCCAAAAAGGGGTACGCCGTTTTGGCATTCATACCATGGTTATATCCAATGAATTAGATGGAAATTACTTTATTGAGACGGCAAAGATGATGTTTGATTTGGTCGTAGAAATTTATCGTACCTTGAATATCCGTATTGAATACGTTAACTTAGGCGGAGGTATCGGCATTCCCTACCGGCCTGAAGAGAAAGAGATGGATTTAGAATTGGTGGGGAAGGGCATTAAAAAGGCCTATGAAGAAAAGATTGTTGCCAACGGACTGGACCCGCTTAAGATTGCTATGGAAAGCGGACGGATGATTACCGGGCCCTGTGGCTATTTAGTCGCATCTGTGCTTCATAAAAAGGAGATTTATAAGAATTATATCGGACTTGATGCTTGCATGGCTAATCTGATGCGCCCGGCTATTTACGGAGCATATCATCATATTACCGTTTTAGGCAAGGAAGATTGGCCGCTAGACCATGTTTATGATGTCACCGGTTCCTTGTGCGAAAACAATGATAAATTTGCCATCAACCGGAAACTCCCGAAGATTGATATCGGGGATATTATTGTGATTCATGATACAGGTGCCCATGGTCATGCCATGGGGTTTAATTATAATGGCAAGCTCCGCTCTGCAGAACTGCTTTTGAAACCGGATGGGAGTGTGAAAATGATTCGCCGGGCGGAAACGCTGGATGATTATTTTTCCACCTTGGATTTTTCCCAGTTATAAAAGTTTTTGAACATTGGATAATTCTTAGTTTCAAAAATAAAAAAGGATCCGTTGGGATCCTTTTTTGTTGAAAAAATTGCCATTCCATAGATGGTATTTATTTTTTGAAAGCGAAACATTGGCAACTTAAATACGCAATAATTCTGTTTTCAGTATTAGGGGTTAAAGCTAAAGGGACTTAATTTCTTTTTCCAGTTCCAGCAGTTGCTGCTTCAGACTTTGAATTTTCTCAATAATTATCTCTTTTTTGTCCGTTCCTTGAGGCTCTCCATGTTGATCAGGTTGTTCGGGCTGTTCAGGCTGTTCCTGTTGGGAATGGGGTAATCCCTCCTGACCAAAGAATGTTGCAATGGCTTTGTCCAAAGACTTTGTTTCCACCATAACTACTTTTTTATCAATCGCAAAAACAATTGCTTGCATCTGGGGAATTGATGCCCCCTGTTTGTCTGCTTTAATATAGATGGGCTCTACATAGATAAATCCTCCGTCCATTGGTACTACCAGCAAATTACCTCGGATAATCTGAGAGCCGCCTTGACCCCATAATGATAATTTGCTGGAAATGGCTGTATCCTGGTCAATTAAGCTATCAATCATTAGCGGACCCTGAATTTCTACATTCTTGGGCATCCTATAAAGGACTAATTCTCCGTAGTTATCCCCGTCATTACGAGCGGCCAACCAAGCGACCATATTATTTCTGTGTTGATCCTGTCTGCTGGTGGGGGTAAAGGGGAGCATCAGCACAAACTCACTTTCCTGTTCGTCCGGCAGCTTCATGACGGTGTAGTAGGGATCCATATTCCCCGTACCTTCTTCTGTAACTTTTTTCGCAATGTCCCAGGTGTCTTCCCGGTTATAAAAAACAGAGGGATCGTTCACATGGAAGTTGAGTAAAATTTGGGCTTGAATCTTAAAATAATCTTCGGGATAACGGACATGCTCCTTAAGGTTACTGGGCATTTCGTCAGCATTCTTAAATACTCCGGGGAAAATTTTGCTTACCGTCTGGATAATGGGATCCCTGTCGTCAAAAATATAAAAACCAACAGTGCCATTATAGGCATCTATCACAACCTTGACAGAATTCCGGATATAGTTTAGGTTCCCCACTGGTGCGGAATAGGGGAATTTGTCCGTAGCAGTATAGGCATCAATAATCCAATAGAGTTTCCCATCTTCTGCTGCAACAATGTATGGATCACGGTCATAACTTAAATATGGCATCAGTGTGCTTACCCGTTCTACAATGTTTCGGCGCATTAATAGTTTGCTGTCTGCATTAATTTCCCCGGCAATATAGAAGCGCGGTGTATCAAAATATGCACTGAGGAAAAGCTTATTCAAACCTTTTAAAGGTAGTCCGGTTGTTCCGTTATAAGAGTTTTCCACATTGGTTTCCCCTTGGGGATAGTCAAATTCTTTTGCTTCGGTATTGCCAATGATATAGCCATATTTTTGGTTATTGGTAAGTTCGCCGAAATAAATACGTGGTTCCTTAATCTCAATTCCTTCTAAGGATGATTGAGGGGGAACATCTTTAACGATCAGACGAGCGTAGCCTGATTCATCAATTTCATTGGCCAGAGATGCTGTCAGACCATAGCCATGGGTATAACGCATAGTCAGGTTAACAAAGGTATTTGCTTTTTCCGTCAATGCCGGTTCGGAAATTTCTCGGGCACCGAGGAGCACCTGACGGGTTTTCCCATCCAGTTGATAACGGTCAATATCAATATCATTAAAGCGGTAATAGTAACGCAATCCTTGGTTTTGGGAGAGGACTGTTTTTAGAGGAACAGGATCATTTAATCGAATGTTTTCAATGGTGGGGCGATTTTTATTAATGGTTTCCAGTGAAAGATCAGCATTGCCTGGGTAGTCCTTCATCTTTATCTCGTTTAGGTCATAAGCAATCCGGGTAAATTTAATTTCTTGCTCGATATAAGGCCGTTCCAAAACAAATTCATTATTACTTACCATGTACTGGACAACGCCGTGGGCGGCAGTGCCTAAAAAGCCGATAATAAAGTAGGCAATTAACGGGCGCAGTACCAGCCTATGGTCGTTGACAAAGATAAAGGCAAAGCTGAAAGCGGCGCATAATAGCCCGATAACCGCTAAGGCAATGGATAGAGGAATAGTGACATGGATTTCGGTGTAGCCGGCTCCGGATACATACCCTGTTTGAGAGAACAATACGCCGTACATGGATAAAATCTTTCTCAGGCTGATGAGTAGAAAGAGAATACCCATTAACCCTCCCCAGAAGCGTCTGATGCTGCGGGGGATTTGCAGGCTGCCTTTCTTAAAAAAATTGCCCCAAATTTTGATCATCCCTGTTAAGGGAAAGAAAAACAGGCTAAAAACTAAGAACAATGAAAGGGACGAGATTAGTGAATTTAGCACAAAATTATAAAACGGCAGCTGGAAAACATAAAATGAGATGTCCTTATGGAAGACGCTGTCCTCCAATCCAAAACCGGTAGCATTGATGAATTCCAGCAGTTTCATCCAACCGCTTCCTACTGTCTGCAGGGAAAGCATTAAACTGATTAATAAACTGGCAATGATTATGACAAGACGTACTTTCTTTTTGTTTAGAGGAGTAACAACTTTTTCTTCGGGTTGATCCTCGTGGGGAAAAATATGAAATGTAAATCGCCGAAAAAGTGGTTTTTCCTGTTCGGCATTAACAAAAGTTTTGAAAATAATTAACCCCATGGCGCCGATAATCAGAAAATAAATAAGAAAAGAAATGATCCCGATGGCAATTTTCGCCACGATCGGTGTCATAAATAACTGGGTGTAGCCAAGGTCCTTAAACCAAATGTAATCAACATATAACCCGGAAAAAACTTTAATAAAGATGGCAAGGACGATTAGGACAAGAAAAATAGAAAATTTGCCAATACCTTTCAAAACTTAACCTCC
>JBMNTN010000041.1:0-16756 GCA_050945755.1 Bacillota bacterium
CAAAAAACATTTCCATAAATGCGGCTGAAGCATTTAACTTGATGAATTCGTCCACCAAGATCATATGGCCGGTACTGCTTATGGGCAGCCATTCGGTGATCCCTTCCACAATTCCTAAGAAAGCCGCCTTTAATAACTCAATAAAAAGCATGTTATGATACCTCCAAAAATATTAAGACCCACACTGTTACCTCATAATTTTATGATTTACAATAATATACAATAACATCTTTCACTTAATACTGCAACGTAATTTGGGGGAAATTTTACTTATTAAATTCTTACAGTTTTCTTACTGTTTTTTGCAAACATTTTTTAGGGCCATCATCGGATTGTTGTATCAATAAAAAGCGGGAGCACCTTGTAACTTCTTTACAAAATGCTCCCGTATTCTAATAGCGCTCTTCTAATACTTATATCATTTCCTCTTTAATCCATTGGGTTTCAATCAGGCAGTTTGTTGCTCCGCCATCAGCCTGACTTATTTTCTGTCTCCGACTATGCAAAGAACAGGCGGGACAGTTCCATTGGCTCAACGTAATTCCCGTCTTTATAAGCTCTCATGTTTCCGGAAGAAATCTCGTCGATTAAGAGTACATCATCACCATGAAAACCGAATTCCAATTTAATATCGTAAAGCTCAAGACCTTTCTGCGCCAGTTCATCAGCAATAATTTTTGTGATTTTGCGGGTCAACTCGGCAATACTGTCATACTGCTCCGGTGTCATTACCCCCAAAACCACCAATCCATCCTTTGTCACCAGTGGATCACCCTTTTCATCATTTTTGAAGGTCATTTCCACATAGGATGGCAGCACATCTCCCTCCTGACAGTAATCACTATACCGGCGATAAAAGCTGCCGATAGCACGGTTTCTGCAGATAACTTCCAATCCCTTGCCGAAAGGTTTTGCAGGTATGACTTCCATGGTAGCGTTCTCCGGGCTATCTGAAATATAATGGGTTGGAATACCTGCCTGGTTAAGCTTTTTAAAGAAGAAAGTTGACATACGCAGGTTGACATTACTGACACCTTCCATGGTAAGGCCTACACTGTTGGCTCCAGGGTCAAAGACGCCGTCGGTACCTGTCACGGTATCTTTGAATTGCAGCAGATAGTTTCCATTTTCCAACCGATAAACATCCTTTGTCTTTCCACGATACACCAAATTCTGTTCCATACTTACTCCTCCTTAATATCATCAAATCTTAAAAGATAAAAACACAACACATGCCGGATTCCAGGCGAGAAAATTTCCAGCAATCAAAACTTTTTCTATATTCTTCAACCGATAAGCATTTCCTCCCTGCCCCTACTTGCAGGAATATAGAAAAAGCCCCTAAGCGGTGCCCTGGGAGCTCCATTAGCTTCTATTACATTTTTCGATAAAGGTTTTGATATTCTTTTCTTCTTCGTCTCTGTCCTCTTTTAATCTCCCCAGCCGGTCACACAAACCGAGAAGAGCAACTTCATTGATATCAACCTGTTGTTTCATGGTTTTTATATCTGCAAAGGGCAAATCTTTCACCACAAAAAGGATCTGCATATGCCATCTGATAAGCTTGGCCACCGCTTCAATAAAATTGGTGTCATCCGTAAATTTTTCCAAAAACTCTTTGGCCAGCTTTGCGCCCAGCTTATCATGGTTGTAGGAAGTGATTCTGCCACCTCGGTTTTTAGTGGTGTCCGGTTTGCCGATATCATGCAAAAGTGCCGCCCACATAAAAACTCTGACATCATTGCTTTTATTTTTTACTTTAGCCGCTTCATCCACAACAAGCATGGTATGATTCCAAACACTGCCTTCCGGGTGGTGTTGGGGATTTTGTTTGGCTTCCACCAGTCTATATAATAGATTTAACGGCGGTCGACAAAATATCGGTTCATTAATAACAGTGTTCAAGTATCTAGATGGCTTTTCGTCATGTAACAAATGTCTGTCAATATCCCAAAAGAGTTCTTGCATGTTACTCATTATTCATTCTCCAATTAAAACCAAAATGTCTCTTTACCTATATTATTCAATGCTTAGTATAACCTTCCGGGTAAAATTAATCCAGGGAGGCATTGTTTGCCATCAGCTTAAAGCTAACACCTAATCAAAGGCTAACCCCAAATATCCCAGATCCCCAGGGGCAATTTTAAACTTAACCTCTTGGGTTTTCTTGACCATGGCAAAAGGGCGGATGCTACTACCGTCCAATTGTTCGCCCACGAATGTCGGCATGCGAATCACATATTCATCTGCCAGGAATATTTTGCCTATTTGTTTCAGAGCCTCAAAGAGGACATCATCGGAAATCAAAATTTCTTTAATAACTACCTTACCCGGGCTTATTCTTTCAATTGCTGCGCACCCCCGGGCGTTTTCAATTTCGATCAGAAAAATATCCGCACCGGACTGCTGGGAAATCTTCTTCTGGTAAGAAATTTCCTTATCCCGATAGGCAATATAAAGCTTCCCGCTGAGCAGTTTGTTTCTTATCTGATTATAGTCTTTTGGAGCAGTACCTTTGATAATGCACCGGACATTTTTATCAGTGGGAAGTCTCTCGATCTTCGCTCTGGTTAATAAAGCTTCCCGAATATAAAAACCCTCCTCATATCCTTGCTTTCGATAAAAGTCAAAAAGATGTTTTTCGGCGGGAACAAGGACAGAAAATGCATTATTTTTTTCTTTTAAATATTGGTGGGTAAAGCTCATCATCCGGGTGGCTAAGCCTCTCCCTTGGTAATCAGGGTGTGTGGCAATCCCATAAAGCATGGCAGTATTAAAACTATGCCGGCGAGCGGCGACGATTTGCACCGGCAGCATTGTCAATCTGGCATTAACCTCTCCGTCATGGAGCAATAAAACGGTTTCATCTTCTTTATATTTATGTTCAAAGAAAAAATCAATAAAGCTATCACTGTCCCCAAAACAAAGCTTCCATATTTCTTTCTGCCGAATTACCTCGCCCTCATCCTTTCCCGCCAGCCTGACTTCACTAATTTTATGATTCATTTTTATGATGATCCTTGATATATCTAGCCAAATATTTTTCTTCCATTCTCACCGGATAATAAGACAGCTTGGCCTTTCTTAATCCCTCGTAACCCATGTCCTCCTCCCGGTTAACATAAATTATTTCGGGGTATTTTTCTTGGATGAAGGCGGCAAATTCCCGGTTGATCATTTGATATGCGCCCTGAATTTCTCCAAAAGCTTTCTCAATATGTATGTCATAAATTGTATCGCTAATTTTATCACCCATCGTAAAAGCAATTACTCTTCCGTCCAGACGAAGGAGTCCACCGTCTAATCCTAATTCTTTATAATAATGAAAGCAGCGGCGTACCGCACAGTATTCTTTTTCTAATAGCTTATCGTCCTTACACTCATGTATTTTACACCACTCTAAGTTCATCTCCCAACACTCTTCTATGTTTTCTTCGGAAATTTCTTCAAAGCTCCAATCACTATGCTGTTGCTTAAACTTATTAATATGGTTACGCTTTGCATGGAGTTTTTTCCCTGATAAGGTTACCAGCTTTTCCAAAAGATAAACATAATCAAAACTGTCTCGTATCTCTTTTACCTCAAAGCTCTCTGGGAAAATGCTGTTGATCTCATCAATATTCTTAGGTGCGAGCCCTAATAAAACAAAATCATGTCCTGAGTCTAATGCATCTTGCTTTACTGCCTCCAAAGCAGGCCAAATGTCACCTTGGCCAATGGGGTAGAAATAATAAGGACCCTTATCAGGTAATGCCCCTTTAACCAGCAGGTAATCATTTAACCTGGCAACATGATAATGAAAAATTTTCGCCCACGCAAATAGGTTTGTAAAATTTTGGTGAGAGCCCCATGTATCTGCTGCAGCAAGAAGGGGTACTATCCACTGTTTATCGTCTATTTCTATTGCTTTAAAATCTATCATAAGTTGTTTAAGCCTCCTTGCCATATTCTTTCATTTTTTCGGCAACAATAGTATAATAATAACAAATTTTGATAAGAAGGTGTAGCAAATAATGGTCCTGATGTCTACTGGTTGGAAATACTTCCGCAAAAATAGGACTGTGTGATGGAAAAAATAAACCAAACACAGTTAACATATACAGCCGGTGCATTGGATCAAGATACTTTTCTGCGCGACATCCTCTACAATAGGCTTTTCTTATCTCACTCACTGGTTGTCCGGCTGAAGCATCAATACAAAATAAAAGTCAACGGGTGTACAGCTCGTACCAATTATCAAATCCAGGCTGGGGATGTTGTTACCGTCGACATGGACTTCACCGAGGAAAACAAGATCATTCCAGAGCCGATTCCTCTTGACATTGTTTACGAAGACGCGGACTTCCTGGTGGTAAATAAGCCCGCAGGAATGTCCACCCATCCCTCCCGCCGGGAAGATACGGGAACCTTGGCTAATGCAGTAACTTATTACTGGCGGGAGCTGGGGAGGAGTACTCTTTTTCGCCCGATAAACCGCCTGGACCGGGATACTTCCGGTTTAGTTCTCATCGGGAACAGCCAATTTGCCCACCAGGGAATATTCAGACAGAAAAGAGGCAGGATCGTTGAACGGGGATATATTGCTTTGGTGGAAGGAATGATGGAAAAAGACAGTGATCGCATCGACCAACCCATCGCCCGGCTTGATGATAAGAAGCGCCAAAGAACAGTCCATCCCAACGGTCAACCAGCCGTCACCCATTATAAAGTACTGAGAACATTCCCACAACACACCCTTTTGTCACTTAGGCTGGAAACCGGGCGCACCCACCAAATCAGGGTGCATCTCAACTTTCTCGGCCATCCCGTGTGCGGTGACCTGCTGTATGGGTCTCAATCATTATTGATCAATCGACAAGCTCTCCATGCCGGAAGACTCAGCTTCATCCATCCCCGCAACGGGAAAGAGATAATTCTTGAAGTTCCCCTGCCAGAGGATATCCAAAATGCAGTTGACCGGCTTGCGAGTGTCAATGCCTAAAAATACAAGGAAACAAATCTCCACCGGATTCGTTTCCTTGTACTAGTATTTATCTATAAAGCTTTAATCCTTCCTTGGTCATCTTCTCTTCCCAGATCAATTGCATTATCGCCAATTCTTCCGTGTAATCGGTTTTCGTTTCATCTTTATCATATTTCAAGTTTTCCAGTATCTCAATAGTAAAATTACCTGCTCCAAACTGATTCCAATCCTTTTGCAGTTCTCGGCAAGGGTGTGACCCATGTCCCAATTGGAATTTGTAACGGTTTATCCTGCTCTTTAAATCCTGAGTCCCTTCAATATAACACATATTATTTGTTTTTGAACGAAGCATAAATACTCCCATATCCGGCCTCATCTGACGGTACTGTTCCTTTAGTTCTTTTTTTCTGTCCATAGTTTAATATCCCATTTCCTTTAATATTCGTGATAAAGTTCCTAAGCGTTCACCAAGCAGTTCATCATCATTACTGAGAGCCTGGCTGAATAACTTAATATCCTCATCTATCTTTTCATTGTCGGTGCATACCGCCACTGTCATGGCGTCACCCTGCAGCCCTACTCTGTCAATAGTGGGATTCTTTGGATCATATAATTTTTCATATCGATAAGCCTCTTGAAAATGTTGCTTTGCCCGGCAAAGGAAAATTGCCAAATCTAGCACCCGGTGCAAAGGCAATTCTTCAGATTGTCTGGACCACTTTTCCCCTGTGTGCCTCCAAACTTTCGCGGATATCTCTACCTTGCCACGGTCGTTCCATTGGGCCAGCCCTAGTGAAAGCCCTTTGGCATCGCTATGATAAGCATATCTGCCGTCAACATTTTCGTAATTTTCAGAGACAATAACCGGCTTGTGCTTTAGAGTAGTTGGTATTTTCATCTTTTTGCCTCCAATTCATATTTACTAATTTACTAAATTACTAATCTAATTATGCCCTATTTAAAAGATACTGTCAATATAGAAAGTTTGAGTACGCATAAATCATAGGCACAATAATCTAACACCCACCGGGCCGAATATTTCTATTGACATATTAGCCTCCGCCAAGGTACAATTACAGCACAGTTAATACTACCCCTGGGGGGTAGGGGTAGTAGCATAAGGTGAGGAGGCATAAAATATGAAGACATCTTTGAACATCAAAACAAACCGTGTATTTACTCCCATCCGGAAATACGGTTGGATCTTTACCCTGTTGGTAGGTATCGGGGGGTTGTGGTTCCCCAAATTAGGGCTGCTGGTAATCCTTATCATCTTGTCCCTATTAATTATGTCCTTCTTTAAAGGTCGGTACTGGTGCGGAAATTTTTGTCCCCACGGGAGTTTATTTGATTTTATTATCTTGCCCGTCAGCAGAAATAAGCACATTCCATCCTTTTTAAAGTCAAAAATATGGATCGCTTTATTTTTTATATGGTTTTGTTTTAATATGGGCAGAAAGATTCTAAAAATATCTGGTACTTTTGGCACTTTATCTTATTGGGATCAATTGGGCTATGTCTTTGTTACTACCTATTTAATGGTCATTATTGTCGGAGGGTTATTAAGCCTATTTGTTGCACCCAGAACCTGGTGCCAGTTTTGTCCGATGGGAGTCATGCAAAAAGGATCTTATAAATTAGGCAAATTATTGGGCATTAATAAACACAGGGATAAAAAGATAACCATTACCAATAAAGAGATGTGCCGTACCTGCGGTAAATGTTCCCGGGTATGCCCGATGCAGTTGACTCCTTATCTGGAGTTCTCAGAAAAGAACCAATTTGATAATGAGGCTTGCATTCGCTGCAATACCTGTGTGAAAAACTGCCCGGCAAGATTATTAACCCTCAAAAAAGACTAAAGACTATTAAAAGAATTTCGGAGAGGAGATTTTGAGCTGCGGTTTTAATTGCCGCGGCTCTTTTCATGAGTAAATCAGAGAGGCGGTGACAATACTATTTTTAGTATTTCATACAATAGGAGATTCCCGGACAACAATCTATAATCATCAAAAGGAGAAAAACTCCGCTTGATGTCAGGCTCTGCATATTTAATTTTCCTGTCTCGAAATACCTAAAATAATTATTTAGGAGGTCAAACAATATGGCAAAACTGGGCGAAGTAACTTATGGCTTCTATATGCCCCGGGTCAACTTAATGGGTGCCGGCAGTGCGAATTCTGTGGGAGAACAAGTTAAAAAGTTTGGCAAGAAGGCTTTAATTGTAACAGATGCATATCTGGCAAAAAGCGGTATGGCAGACTGGATTGCTGACAATATAAGAGCTGCAGGGCCTGAAGTCGTCATTCACCCCGGCGCAGAAGCAAATCCCACAGATACTAATGTACATGACGGGCTTAAGGTTTTAAACGATAATAAATGTGATGTGATTGTATCCCTCGGCGGCGGCAGTGCCCACGACTGCGCTAAAGGGATTGGGATTGTTGCGGGTAACGGCGGTCATATTCGTGACTATGAAGGATTGGATAAAATGATAAAACCTATGCTACCATTAATAGCCGTAAATACAACAGCGGGAACAGCCAGTGAAATGACCCGTTTTTGTATCATTACCAACACTGATACCCACGTAAAAATGGCGATTGTCGACTGGCAGTGTACTCCTAATGTAGCAATCAATGACCCCTTATTAATGGTGGGCATGCCATCTTCTTTAACTGCCGCCACAGGTATGGATGCCTTGACACACGCTGTTGAAGCATATGTATCGACATCCGCTACTCCTATCACCGATGCCAATGCCTTAATGGCAATCAGGTTGATCAGTAACAACCTAAGATCGGCCGTGGCAAACGGAGAAAATTTTGAAGCAAGAGATAACATGGCTTATGCTGAATTCCTTGCCGGGATGGCCTTTAATAACGCCAGTCTTGGCTACGTACATGCTATGGCGCACCAGCTTGGCGGCATGTATAACCTACCTCATGGAGTATGTAATGCTATCCTCCTCCCCCATGTTGAGGAGTTTAATTTAATTGCCACCCCTGAACGTTTCGCCGACATTGCAGAAGCTATGGGCGAAAATATTGAAGGGTTGTCTCTCCGACAAGCTGCTGATGTCGCTATTGAATCAATTATACAGCTTTCACAGGATGTAGGTATTCCATCAAATCTTGCGGAACTCAATGTTAAAGAAGAAGATTTCAGAACTATGGCGGAGAATGCCATGAAGGATGCCACCAGCCTAACTAATCCAAGAACAGCCCAGTTGGAGGACATTATTCAAATTTACAAAAATGCCATGTATCCTAAAACCGAGCTTGCTGAAAACATATATCAAGACATCTATTTTGCCGATCAAGGGAACATACAACAAACACTTCAATAATTAAAAGGTGGTAAGCCGAAATTTGACTTACCACCTTTATTATAAAGAGCACTATTACAGGTATTCATTCTTCTTAAGCAGTTCTAATGCTTTTTCTTTGTCTTCCGGCGCAATCATGATGATCGGCCCGGTACAACCCATGCCGCTTTCTGCATAAATATTTGCTTTCCATAAGACGGCTACCGCATCCTCCAGTTCCATTACCTCAATGCCGGGAATGGAATCTGTCACAGGTTTTTTCGGGGGAGCTACGACTTCACCTTCCCCTTCTTTATGCATAGGTGCAGAGCTGAGGGATTTTATCAGATTATCCCACCCCGCTTTTTTAACCGCGGCAAACTCCATTCTAGCCTGATCCAGCAGTCTTCCTTGCACACATTGAGCAGCAAAGCGAATAGCACCGGCAATTACCGGAGCACCGGATGCTCGGGAGATAATACAAATAATCCGGTCATAATTTTCCCCCACTCCCGGTCCGTAGCCAAATCCTAAAGACTCATAATTACCACCGGTACTATAGGCAGAAAATACCTTCATCAATACATTACCGGTTAAACTATCGTCCACCATAATATCGGGAACACCCATTAAAAGATCGTTGCCTCTCATAACCACTCCCCCGTCTGCCCGGGCAGATTCGGTAAAATTAATGGGATATCCCCCTTCCTGAAGCTTCTTTAAAGCCCTTTCTACTTGTCTTGCCCCATCAATATTTAAGATTCCCACGGTAGGATTATCCTTGCCACAGGCTTTGGCTGTAGCAATACCATAAATAGTATTTTTCAGCATTGCGGTGACTCGTTCGGTGGCAGATGTGCCGGTGGTAGTGGCCAAAAACATTTCTTTCCCCTTACCCGGGGTGATTACTCTTCCTACTGTGGAAACACCAATTGGAAAACTGTAGTGCATAGTTACGGCAGCATCTAATGTTCCATTTAAAAGCATTTCATCCATTTTATCATGTGCTTCTTTATCATTTGATGCCTCAACAGTTTCCAGTCTGCTCGTCGCACAGCTTCCAATCAATACCACCTGTATATTAGAATTTTGATTTTCCGCAAGCTCCGCTCCGCGAACCAATTCTTCGGGTCCGTGTTCACTTCCCAGGATAGTTAGCCCGACTCTGATCTTTTTCCCAAAAGACCCTGTTTCCAGAGCATCGGCCAAATCTTCGAATACTTCCGCAATTGTAGCTCTAATTTTATTTGCGCTCATGGTTTCACCCCCTTTAGGGATTTGCTAAGTCTGTTATTCGCCTCTGAATGCTTGGGCAAAATCCCGCATTGCATCTGCGATCATCAGCCTCACTTCTTCTTTGTTAAAACCTGTCTCTTGGGGTGCACCGCTGTTCTTTTCCATAATAAAAGATACCCCGTCAAATAGATTAGTGAGTCTGCCTAAAAAGAGACTACCCTTCCCGATAATCATTGCCCGGTTAATTTTACCTTCCAAAATCATGTCCCGGGCATGACCTACAAACGGCACTCCGGAGGGAATATGGCCTTGAGTGGGAGCAAATCCAGGCATGCCAAAACTGTCTACAGCCTTAAGCAAATTTGCCTTTTCCAGTTCGCCTCTTTTCACCGATAAAGCACCGATCATTTTATAATTTGCCAGCGGCACATCTCCTGCTCCCGCCGGTTCCGTAATTTCCGGATTTTGCATTTCCGCCGAATAACGATCTACATCAGGGATTTTATAGCCTAATTTATCTAAGGGATCTGCCACAATCGCCGTCATTACTGCCTGGGGCGAGGAACCCGAGCCAATTTTATGGCCTCCGATGCCATCAGTTCGAATCACCGGACTGACACCATCATTTTCTCCAATATGGACAGCAAATGCCCCCAGCATATCTTCCAAAGCCGGTATGCCTTTTTTAACATGGTCCTTAGAATTCATACCCAATTTCACGGAAGAACCCCCGGCAAGAACTACTACATTTTTGTAAATACCTGTTTGGGCCAAAGCAGCCGCTTCAACTAAGGCATGGGCCGGACCGGCACAGAAACTTCGGGTATCGGAGCCGGTAGCATTGACACATCCGCATATTTCCCCTATAGATTTAGCGAAATTGCCTCCGCCTCTTTGGTTCATATCACCGCAGGCTTCTTCTGAACACTCAATGATGTATTCTACCTGATCTGCTTGTAATTCTGTCTTGACAAGGAGAAGCTTTAAGGCAAATACAGCAGAAGCCTTACCTACCAGATTTTCAAACATAACATGATCCGATAAAGCTTCGTCAAATTCATGGGCTTTCTTTACACAGCCTACCAAATTCCCTTCAAAATACAATGGTTGAGCTGAATGATCATCCACCATTTTTTTAATTTGTTCTGCGTCACCTGGGTCCTTGGATAATTTTTCTAAACCGTTAATATCCCCTAATACAGGATGAGCAGCGATTTTCTCGTGTACTTGAGCCTGAAACTCTTTATCTAAAAACACCAGATCAAAAGCATCTACGATTTTTATCAAACCGAGAAACTCGTCCTCCGGCATAATTTCCCCGTACTTGCCATGACGGGAGGCGCCGGAAACCGGCGCCTGATACCAAGGGCGAGGAATATCCTTTAAGTCGTCAGGAGTCATATTACCGATATAAACCTGATTAGGTGGGTAACCGACAGCATCCTGAAAACTTCTAAGGTGCTCGGGTAATTTCTTTAAATGCTCTGATGCGGGGTTTTTTCGTCGTTCCGATGTCTGAGTAGTGCCATGATGAATTAGCATGTCTGTTGCTTGAATTAAGGCATATGCGGCACCCTTTACAACCGGAAAACTCATGAAATCACCTCCAAAAACTTACCCTCGATATGTCTTTACTTCATTCACTATCTCATCTACTTCCAGAACCATTTCCATCATGCTGATTTGTTCTTCGTAAACAGCAGGATCAATTTCATCTTTCAGTTCAAATATATGATAAGCTTTGAGTCCCAACGAGACTCCGGATAATGGACCAGCAAAAGTAGGGTCACCGGTAGATACGGTTTCCGCAGCGAGGCCGGATGCTTCCGCTTCCGCTCCGCCCAGTACAACGATTAAATCATCCTTACCGTATTTTTCCGTTAATTCTTTAATCCTTGCTTGGTTTTCCAGGTCCATTGCTCCAGCCGCGGTTCAGACAAAGCATTCCGTTGTGGAAAATACTACTTCTGCACCGGCTGACTTCACGCATTGTTCAATGGCCGGTCCCGGAATACCGTCCCGGTCACCAAGAATGGCTACCTTTTTGCCTTTCAGCATTGTGCGTGCTCCTTTCTTATTTTGATATTTTGATATTTTATATTTTTATTTTGTCTTCTGGAATGAGAAGAACAAAATCTACGCTAATTCATTCAGCTTTGCTTCAACATCTTCAATAGCAACGTCCTTTGTTAATTCCGCAATCTTTTCTCCGTTTTTATAAAAGGCAATCGTCGGCAAGCCTAAAACTTTTTGACTGATCGCAAGCCTTTTATTTCCGGCAGTATTCAAACTGCAGAATTTTGCTTTATCTGCATTTTTTTTCGCCAACTCATGGATGCTGGGCATCAATGCTTTACAGGGTTCACACTTTTCACTCCAGAAATCAACCATTACCAAACCTTCTGCTTTTAATACCTCTTGTTCAAAATTCTCTTTTGTTAGTTCAATCATTCTTTCACCTCCTTAATTAGCTTTCCGTAAACACTGTAGCTATTTTTTCAATAATATCGTTTTCGTTGAAAACACCATATATTTTGTCCAGCAGTTTACCATTCTGGAAAAACAAGACACTGGGTATGACGCTAACATCATATCGTTTGGCTACTCGCTGATTGCGATACGTATCAATCTTTACCAGCTTCACGTTACCTTCTTTAGTGCCGACAATTTTTTCCAAGGTGGAAACTGCGGCAATGCTCTCTTCGTTTTGCGGTGCCCAAAATACCACCATCAGCGGCTCTTTGGCATTCAGTACTCTCTCTTTGAAGCCTTCTTCTTCCGCCAAATACTTTTCTGCAGCAACAGCGGCAATCGCCCCGTCACTGGCAGCGGTAATCACTTGACGCAGATATTTCTCCCGGGCATCTCCGGCAGCATATACACCTGAGACGGAAGTTTCCATCAGATTATTGGTAATGATGTATCCATGTTCATTAAGATCCACTTTTCCTTTTAGTATTTCAGTGTTAGGAACCGTTCCCACAAAGAAGAAGACGCCGTTGGTCTGCATTTCGGAAAGTTCACCTGTTTTGATGTTTTTTATCATCACACTTTCTACTAGGCCATCCCCTTTGATTTCATGAAGCACGGAATTCCATACCCATTTTATTTTAGGATTCGCAAACGCAAGTTCAGCACTGGCCTTATTACAATCCAGAATACCTTCATCATGGATGACAATAATGGTAACGGTTTCCGCAAATTTAGTGAGATACATGGCTTCTTCTATCGCCGCATCACCGTTACCCACAACAACTATATCCAACTCTTCAAAAAAGTCGGCATCACAAGTAGCACAATAAGAAACTCCCTTACCCCGAAAAGCATGCTCTCCTTTGATATTTAAGGATCTAGGCTGAGCGCCCGGTGCTAAAATAACAGTCTTTGCTTGATACTCTTTACCACTTTTCCCTTTTAATTTTTTTATGTCTCCATCTAATTCCATGTCCACAACTATTTCAGACAGAATTTCCGTGCCAAAGCTTTCCGCATGTTTCGCCATATGTCCCATTAATTGCGGACCGGTAGTACCTCGGGAAAATCCGGGGTAGTTTTCTAAGTCTGAAGTAGTTGCTGCCTGACCGCCCGGCTTTCCCTTTTGCAAAATTGCCGTTTTCAAACGGGATCGTGACCCGTAAATTCCTGCCGCCAAACCAGCCGGCCCTCCGCCTACAATAAGCAGATCATAAATTTCCGACAAATTAATCCCTCCTTTTTATTACTTGGATATTTCCTGGTTTAGTGCTTTCATCAAGGAAATACACGCAAAAATCATCACAAATATAAAGGGGAATGCTGCTGCAACAGACGCTGTCTGGAGAGATTGCAACCCTCCGGCCAGAAGCAAGGCTGTTGCAAGAAGCGACTGGATGAGTCCCCAAATAATTTTCTTTGTATTTGTGGGATCCAAATTACCTTCAGAAGTTAGCATCCCAAGCACAAATGTGGCCGAATTGGCTGAGGTAATAAAAAATGTGCCTAGCAAAAACACCGTAATAAATGAAATGATAGTTCCTAGCGGGTAACTCTTCAACACAACAAATAAACCTGTTTCAGGTGCGGCAGATATTGATTGCAAAGCATCCAGTGTCATTTTTTCAGTAAAGAACAAATTTAATCCTAATGTGCCGAACACGGCAAACCAGATACATGATGCGATGGCGGGGGCCACAATTACACCGAGGACAAATTCTCTGATAGTCCTCCCCCGGGAAATCCTGGCAATAAATGTACCGACAAACGGTGCCCAGGCAATCCACCATGCCCAGTAAAATATCCTCCATCCATTGACCCATGAGTTATCTCCATAAGGATCAATATACAAACTCTGTTGAATAAACGTGTTCAGGTATTGTCCCATGCCGCTGATAAATGCATTGATCATTTTTACCATCGGCCCGACAAGGATGGAAAGAATCAATATCCCAAATGCCAGATATAGATTGATATCTGAAATAAACTTGATACCCTTTTCAATCCCGCTGACGGCTGACCAGATAAATATTACGGTAATTATCGTAATAATTACTATCTGGACAAACTCTGTTTCCGGTATTGCAAACAAATATTTAAGCCCGCTGTTTATTTGCAGTGTTCCTAGGCCTAAAGATGTGGCAACTCCGGCTACCGTAGCAATGGCTGCTAAGATATCAATCAGTTTTCCCACAGGGCCCTTGACACCTTCTTCACCGATCAGAGGTTCAAAAATGGTGCTAATAAGGCCCGGCCTGTTTTTTCTAAACTGAAAGTAGGCAAGAGCAAGGCCGATGATGCTGTAGTTGGCCCAGGGATGAAATCCCCAGTGAACAAATGATGCATTCATGGCAAAATTAGCCGCCTCAACCGTTCCTTCTTTTAACCCCGGAGGAGCGACAAAATGGGATATAGGCTCTGCCACTCCCCAGAACACTAAGCCAATACCCATTCCTGCCCCAAAGAGCATGGCAAACCATGAGGCAGTGCTGAAATCAGGTTTGGAATCATCCGCCCCCAGCTTAATTTTTCCATATTTGCTGAATGCCAGATAGAGAGCAAAAGCTACAAAAATCAACATGGATAAAAGATATGACCAGCCAAATTTGTTGGTTAAAAATCCCAGCAAAGCGTTAGCGGCATTTTCAAAACTAGTTTTTGCCAATATGGCCCAAAGCACTACCAGAAAAGTCACAACCAATGATACCAGATACACGGTTTGGTCCGGCTTTTGATTTGCAATATGACCTTCTTTGCTCATTTTTTTCGCCCCTCTAAAAAATTCTATAAGCATAAGTCTCATCTTTTATTCGATGAGACTTATGCAATTAATAACTCAGATTTTTCCCTAATGCTATACCTTAAACACAGTCTGTTCTTTTACATCTGTCGCTAATGCCTGTAAAGCAACACCCACCCGGTGATAGCGCAGTTTCCACTGCTGTTCTTTATCTGTGCCCGGGTCTCCCAAGGGGTATGGAATAGAAATTGTCGGTACTATCCGGTTGGAACCGATAGATTTTGCCACCGGGATTAAATTTGCCATTTGCACAATGGGGAATCCAGCCCGTTCAAATTCTTTAACCATCGTTGCACCGCAACGAGTACAGGTTCCTCAGGTGGAGGTGAGAATAATACCGTCCACATTATCCTCTTTAAGATGAGGAATCATTTCTTTAGCCATCCTGGCTGCTTCACCCTGTGTTGTTCCGGTACCCACCGTTGCATAGAAATATTTATGGAGCCTGCCGATGATCCCTTCTCTTTCATAAGCTTTAAGTGCATCAACCGGAGCTACCCTATCGGGATCATCATCAGCTGCTGCCGGGTCATATCCGGCATGAATTGTTTTAAATTCTCCTTTTTTAAGGTCCTCAATGTCCTCAACATTATATCTGCCCCATCTGGTTGCAGAAGCTGACTGGATTCTGTCCGGGTTGTCCACCGGGACAATACCTCCACTTGTAACCAAAGCAATGGTAGCTTTACTTAAATCGGCAATAGGTGGCGCAATGGGGACACGGTCCATCTTGGGAACCGGCAATTCTGTTTCATAAGGCTCGCCGTTCAATTTTTTAATTAACATTTCGACAACCCTGTCTGCGGCAGGTTTTTTATCTTCCCTCCACACTTGATGTCTTACGCCCCTGGGAAAATATCCTTCCTGCGCTGCATCCAAAATGGTCTCTTTTCTGATGAGTTTGTTGGCAAGGCCGGCCATGCTTTTTATATCTTGCCTCATTTTAGCGGCGCTGTTGCCGCCCTTCATAATATAGATATCTTTTTTAAACATCTCTACCCCAGGGTTTTCTTCGTGCATGGAGGTAACCACCGGAACATTATATTTATCCTTTACCGCCTTACAGATATGGCCGCAAGCAACTCCATACCTGCCCGCCTGGAATGCCGGGCCGGCCAAGAATATATCAAATTGCTTTCCTTCAAGAAATCCCAGGATGGTATTTATTGCTTCTTCGGTATTTGACCCCATAAAATTATCGCCGCAGATTACGGTATGGGTAATCTCCGCGTCCAGATGTTTATCAAGCTCCATAGCAGGACCGATCAATCCTTCATTGATGGATGGACCTACATCTGCTTTATCTTCTCCCCCGATTTGACCGAAAAACTGATTTAGATAAAGTATTGCTTTTGCCATAACTACACCTCCTTAAAATTCTTTTACCGTCTTTGGTGACCATCCTACAACCTGATCCCCACAGAACATCGCGTTATTTTCCATGATGATCGAACCGTCTTTTCTTACTGAAGGTCCGAGAATTTCATCTGTTCCCCATCCGCCGGACAAACCGTCTCTGGCCAGAGCTTCCAGCTCACCCAGCACAGTTTCCATAGGAGGAAGTTCAATTATTTCCGATACATTTCCGCAGGAGACTACGGCGTTCATTTTTTCGTCCATAGTGACGAGAGGTTGGGATGCCCCATCTCTTCCGGTACATTCGTTGGTTATACCCACTGTCTTCACGCCGACATCCTCCAAAGCTACAATGCATGCGACAAAGTCTGCGTCCGGGTTTCCATAGCCTTCTTCAGCGACAATTGCGCCGTCGGCACCCAGGGATTTAGCAATCTGAGCCACAAAAAGAGCTGATCTTTCTTTTTGTTCCAGAGCCACATTAAGGTTAGACATGATAATGCCCAAAAAGTTTAAAGTTTTCCCATGCTCTTGATATAGCCTCTTGATGACAGGGAAGTTCTGAAAGTCATAGGTAGACCACTTTGATGAGCATGGCATAAAACTCCCTGATATAATTGCT
>JBMNTN010000042.1:0-16189 GCA_050945755.1 Bacillota bacterium
ATATATTCCGCCAGTCTGTGACCAGCCATCCTAAGTGACCTGTTTTTCTTTTGCTGCTCCCGTTTTTCAAAGTCCTCATCGGTATCAGCAACTAAAACAATATTTTTTAGTTGAGAGAAATAGGTGTACTTTGCTCCTTCTCCGCTCATGTCGATCAGCCCATCCTGGAAGCCTCCCCAATGCCTACCCACAACTGTGACACAGCAGTCCTTTAAAGCATGGAGCTTCCCGTCCCCTGCAGAGATTAATTCCCCGGTATATCCCGGGAAGAGGGGGCCGCCGTTTAATCTTACACGTGGTTCAATTGCTTCTTTGACAGGGCACATGCGAATTTTGTCACCTGGTTTAGCGATATAAAGTTCAGCTTCTGTAATATGTTCATCCTGGCGAATAAAGTCCAGAGCTCCCTTTTTATCAATTGTCAGGATACCGTTTGCATAAGATGTCTTATCCCCAAAAACAATATCCTTTACATGAAAATTACCTATTTCAAGTCTCAAGAACAGCACTCCTTTCTAAGATAGTTGATAATATGACTTATAAAATTAGTATTTCGATAAAATGAAATGATATGCTTTGACCTATATCCAATAGTTTCCAGTTAGAATGTAACTTTTCACCTTCTTTGATTTGTACATAATAGGAAAACACTTAGAGAAGAATATGTCTTAAAAACCTGTTAAGGGGATTTCTATGAAAAGAAAATTAACTGTATTATTAGCAGTCGCAGCAGTAATTGGCTTGTCAAGTATTATATTTTTGAGGAGTGCGCCTCCCTCTCCTCAAAGATATCAAGAAAGGCCATCGGAGACCTTACCCAGAGAGGATAAACTACCCAAATCTGACCAGGAGGCGGTGGAGGAAAATATAAACGGTTACAGTCTTGAAGATGACCTAGAGATTACCAAAGATACTCGGACAGGCGAAGAAAACAGGAATTTAAGTCTTAATCAGCAGCAACAAATCCGTCTGTTTGAAAACATGAGCCTCAATCAGACAAATACTGTGCTTCATGAGTACAACACCACTCTCCCGGAAGGAATTAATAATACGGTTCAATATTTTGAGTATAACTTTCCCTATGATTATTTCCTGATTACAGCGGAGAATGGGGCGGAGATCAGAGAAGGCCCTGCACCTGATGCTTCTGTAGTCTGCAAGGTGAACAATTTGGACAAAATTTCTCTGTTTCAGCAGGTTGAGGGCATAGAGTTTCAGGGGTCAAATATTTGGTACAGGGTAGCTTGCAATCAAGAAAATCAAACAGAAGAGGGTTATCTTCACTCGACGACAGGTGTTCCCAGAGCTTTTCGCTTTGATAAAATGCAGGCTGCAGTTAATGAGCTAAGACAGCAGTTAGCCCAGGGAGAATTACACTTTATCAGAAACTATAAAAATCAAAACGGCGCCCCCCCGAAAAAGGGTGACACCGCAATAGACGAACATGGATATAGGTTTTATCATAGTGCTCCTGCATATGAACAGGCAAATACAGGCAGCAACTTCCGATATATACCGGACGGCATGTTGGTACGCTTGCTAAACGAAACCGGTGATTTTTATCAAGTTAACGTTCCTACCTTTGGGGGAAATTACTATGTACCAAAACAGTACATTGATCCGGCTGCTTCATTAAATCAATTAAACCATGTAGTTGTCGTAGATAGAAATCAACAGAACCAGGCCACCTTTGCACTAGGTCAAAACAGTCTGAACCTTATTTCATATACCTTATCAACAACAGGAATTCCAGGCGATTTTTCCTTCGAAACTACCCTAGGCAGTTACAAGGCGATAGAAAAAAAAGAGCGGTTTGAATATCTGCAAAAAGGCAGTACGGAAGTGGGGGGTTACGCCCCTTATGCCATTCGCTTTACCGGTGGAGCATATATTCACGGCGTTCCGGTAACTTATGAAGAACAGAATGGTGAAAGAGTGGATCCCGGGCTGAAAGAATATCTCCAAACTATCGGTACATTCCCCCGTTCCAACATGTGCGTGCGTAATTTTACCAGTCATGCCAGATTCCTTTATAACTGGATGGACAATCAGAATGGGGCTGTGATAGTAATAGAATGATATAAAAAAGAATAAACTAATTCCTCATACTTTTGAAGCTCAAGCGGCCCATCTAATAAATCATTAAATTTTGCAGCAAAAGCTTGAAAGCAAGGTGATGTCGGATGATGACATCCAAAAATAACATGTTTTGGTTTTATAAAATTTGTCGCTCTGTAAAAGACTATGCACATAAGCTTATTAAATTTTCATAAGGAGGTTACCGAGTATGTCCGCTGCTACAGTTACGTTAGTTATTTTAGTATTAGCTGCTATATGTTTTGTCACAGAAATTATTCCTCTGGCGGTAACTGCAATGAGTGTCATTGTTTTGCTGGCAGTGACTAACGTTTTAACTACTAAGGAAGCGCTGGCAGGTTTATCAGACTTAAACGTCGTTCTTTTTGCCGGAATGTTTGTTGTTGGTGCAGCTATTTTTCAAACCGGCCTGGCCAAAAGGATAGGCGACAGCGTTGTTAAGGCCACAGGAAAAGGTGAAGTCCGTCTGATTATCGGTGTGATGCTGATTGCGGCAATTTTATCTTCATTACTATCAAACACGGGAACAACTGCCGTACTCTTACCAGTGACAATTGGCATTGCCCGCAGCGCTGGCATTTCTAAATCAAAAAGTTTACTTCCTCTTGCCTTGGCAGCAGGATTAGGGGGTATTATGACCCTGGTAGGCACCCCTCCTAACCTTGTTGTCAACGGAGTGTTGGATGCCGGAGACTTTCGCCCTTTTTCCTTTTTTGAATACGCCTATATCGGTATACCTCTCACCCTCGTGGGAATTATCTATATTGTAACTATTGGTAGGAGACTTCTCCCCAACCGGACTGAAGGTGATTCAGGTAGTCATGGTGAAAATGAAGAAAAAGTATTTAGAACTGATAAGCAGTGGATTGCCGGAGCAGTACTTCTCGTTGTTGTTTTCATGATGGCATTTGAAAAAGAGGTAGGTATACCATTAGCTGTTACAGCTGTGGCAGGAGCATTAATCATGGTGCTAACAGGCTGCTTATCTGAAAGAGAAGCCTATGATTCTATTGACTGGACAACAATATTTTTATTTGCCGGAATGTTGCCCCTAGCTGCCGCAATGGAAAAGACTGGAGCGGGATCCCTAATTGCCAACACTGTAATTAATATTATGGGGGAAAATCCCAGTCCATATATTTTGGTAATTGTCATGTTCCTCCTCACATCAGGATTAACACAGTTTATGTCTAACACCGCATCATCAGCCTTACTTGCACCCATCGGTGTTGCTATTGCTCAAGGCCTTGGAGCCAGTCCTCATGCAGTACTGATGACAATTGCCGTGGCAGCATCTACCGCATTTGCTACCCCTGTCGGCACCCCGCCCAATACCTTGGTTTTAGGCCCGGGAGGTTACCATTTCATCGATTATATAAAAATAGGTCTTCCTCTTATTCTCGTCTGTTTTCTGGTAAGCATCGTCTTAATCCCTTTGATATGGCCTTTTTATCCTTGATAACTACACAAATATTAAAAATTTAGCATTAAATAAAAGGCCATGGATTTGATATCGTGGTATAGCGCCAGGAAGAACCCCGTCCCCCTGGCACTAGCATTTAGGAATTTGAATTATTGCCTTAAATAAATCTCCATCAATTTCTATCTGAAAATTACCTTGCTGAAGTTCAATCAGGCTTTTTGCAATAGATAATCCTAATCCGCTGCCTTGACTGGTTCGGGATTCGTCACCTCTTTTGAATCGTTCCATTAATTCATCCGCTGAAATGTTTAGTTCGTAGGCAGATATATTTTTAATTGTCAGGGTTACCTCACTGCCTTGATCTATTATCTCAATATATACCCTTGACCCTTCCAAAGCATATTTCAAGATATTTGAAAACAAGTTTTCCACAGCTCTCCAGAATAATTTGCCGTCTGCTTTGATATATATCTTTTCTTCAGGATGATTCATCTTAAATTCCAAATTGCGCTCTTGGATTTTATCGTCAAGTTCACCTAAGCCTTGGGTGATCAAAGATACCAGTTCTATTTTTTCAAAGTTGACCGGGATATTTCCAGTGGAAGCTTTGGATGCTTCGAAAAGATCATCGGTCAGTATTTTCAGCCGTTGGGACTTTTGCTCTAAAACTTCAATATACTCTTTACGTTTCGCCTCGTCCATTTCATTCTTTAATAGATCCACATAAGTGATAATAGATGTTAAGGGTGTCCGGATATCGTGGGAGACATTGGTGATCAACTCTGTTTTCATGCGCTCGCTTTTCAGTTCATTGGCGATTGCTTTATTCAACCCGTCAGTAATACTATTTATGTCAGAGGCTAATTTCGAGAACTCTCCGTCCCCCGGTACATCAATAGTGTAACGGAGGTCTCCCTCTTTCACCTTCTGTACACCTTCTTTAATGGCGTTAAATTCCTTCACCTTTTTGTGAGCGAACCAGGCGGCCACACCAATGGTGATGGGGAACATAAAGAATGTAGCCGCAGCAATGAAGGGATAGGCGACCACTACCACTAAAACCTTTATGGCTACACTTCCACTGTCATAGATATCTTTAATAAATTTAAAAACCTTGTAAAAGACAGTATAAATTAAACTGTGGGAGATGAAATTTTTCGTTTTAAGGCTCTTAACCAGAGAAAGGACCAGTACCAGGCCAACAGACCCAATAACAAAACTAATGGGAAATATCAATTGGTAAAATCTAAGATGATCCAGCTGGATCATAGTCGCAATCCATGAGATGATAAGCATTATGCACAAAAAGAGCTTAATATCATTATAAATCCGATCAATAAAGTTTATTTTAATCTCATCTTCCCCGGGCTTTCTGCCGATCACGATCACCAGATAGACCAACGCTGCCAGAAGCACTACCAACATGCCTGCTATTAGTTTTAGGCTGTTTGCGGCGACAGTTTTGTTTTCTGTCCACTTTTCAATCCTCGGGTCTAAAAAAGTTTTAGAAAACCCCACATAAATTACGTCATCCGGTGCTAACCGGTCATGGTCATATTTATTAGATTGCAGCCATTGATAATAGACATTTTCCTTGATTGCTTCCGGAAAAACCTGCTCGTCATAACCCTCAAACATAATATAGGCAGGAAAAGACTGAAAATATATTTCACTTTTATTTGTACTGTTAGTGAGTTCGCTTTCTCCCTTTTTGGCATAGTAGGTAATTCCTTCGTATTTCTTCAGATTGCTAAGATGTGTCTGATACCTTTGTAATTGTTTCTGGATCAACTCATTTTTTGCCGCTGCAATTTTATCCTTACTGGTTTCCTGAAATATTTCAAAGTTTTCTTCTTCCGATAAATTGGGATTATAGTTTTTGGAAGTGTCTTGGAACTCATAATATAAATCTCTTTTTAAATCTCTGATGGAATCTTCCGAAAGTGCCCCGCCGCTTAAAATATGTTCTTCGCTTTTGTACTTTTCCGTAATTTCTTTGATATTGTAAATGATAACACTGGTTGTATCCATAAATTCCGATCCGTGATAATAGCTTTTTTCAAACGCCGGGCTGAAATCGCCGTCATGCATTAGCACCACATTGGCAAATATGGTGATACAGAAGGAAAAGCTCAGCATGGCAATAAAAAAAACAATTGTTTTAGTAACCCAAGAGTAGCTATATTTTTTCCACCTTATATCCAATTCCCCACACCACCTTTAAATATTTCGGCTCTTTTGGATTGATTTCAATTTTTTCTCGAATTTTTCTGATATGAACTGCCACTGTGTTTTCCGGACTATAGGCTGTTTCGTGCCAAACCTTTTCATAGATTTCATCTATGGAAAAAACCCTGCCCGCATTAGCAGTCAAAAGCCTCAGCATCTTATATTGGACGGGAGTGAGTTTAACTTGCTCCCCATCGACAGTAACCGTCTTACTCTCATCATCTACAACCAGTCCCCCCGTTTTAAAAACATTGCTCCTTGTTTTCATACTTCCCAGAGCGGTATATCTTCTCAGTTGGGACTTTACCCTGGCAATTAACTCCAAAGGATTAAAGGGCTTTGTCATATAATCATCCGCTCCCATATTTAAACCGATTATTTTGTCAGTATCCTCGGATTTTGCTGAGAGCATGATTACCGGAATATTTTTATCTTCCCTTATTTTCATAGTTGCCCTTAAACCATCCATTTGGGGCATCATGATATCCATTATAATCAGGTGTATTTCCTTCTCTTCCACAACTTCCAAAGCTTCGATGCCGTTAAGAGCCTTATATATTTGATAACCTTCGTTTTCTAAATAAATTGAAATGGCATCTAATATCTCTTTATCATCATCGCACACCAAGATATTCAAGACGAATCACTCCTATAATCAAGCTTATATTCAAGCAAAATTATATCACACCCTCTCAATCATTACTTTAAGGTAATGATATCAAGCAATTCTTACGATAAGCCTGATGTAATTCTTAAGAAATTCTTAAGGTAAAGAAAAATGATGCTAACCGTTCAAGTCAGCATCAATTCTATCGTTAACCTTGTCTCTTTTTACTATATATTTGGTGACAGATCGAAAGATCCGTTTTTTATTGGGGTGATAATATGCTCCAGTACCTGTGCAAGCCTGCCGGACTGGACTAAACTATCCATAATATGCTAATATCAAATCAAGGTGTTCGATAATTATGGGAGGAGTGATTTTAGTGGGACATTTAAAATTAAAATATGGGCTGGATGAAATACCTCCTGTTTTTCATTTATTGACCTTTGGTCTCCAGTGGTTGGCAATAACAGTACCTACTATTATTATTGTGGGAAAGGTTGCAGCCGGAATCCAGCCGGAGAATTACATAGAACCGACACTTTACTTACAAAGGATCTTTTTCGTAGTAGGCGTCTCCCTATTGCTTCAAACACTTTTTGGACATCGAATGCCCCTAGTTGTTGGTCCTGCCGCAGTACTCTTAATAGGCATCGCCGCAAGTGAGGGCAGCAGCAGTAGCTATTCTGCTATTCTTATCTGCGGGTTAATTCTGGCAGTTTTAGGTATCACAGGTCTGTTTGCCCACTTGAGAAAATTTTTTACTCCACGGGTAGTCGCCACTACCCTGATCTTGATAGCTTTTACCCTGACGCCCATGATTTTAGACCTTATTACCTCTTCTGTTGAATCGGTCAGTCCCTTTAATAACCTAGTTTTTTCATTATTATTTGTACTAGTTATTTTTATTTTTAATAAGTTTATAACCGGGATTTGGAAGTCCACTTTAATCCTCTGGTCGATTATCTTGGGCAGTCTGGCTTATTATTTTATATTTGGAGTACGCTTTTCTTGGGGAGGAGCAGATACACCATATTTAGCAGGTTTTTTTCACGGTCTTGATTTTAGTGTTTCAGTCGAACCGGGGGTTTTAATATCTTTTTTAATTTGCTTTTTAGCCCTTTCCGTGAACGATTTAGGTTCAATCCAATCTGTCGGTGAGATGCTTAAACCGGATAATATGCAAAAGCGCATTACTCGGGGAATAACTCTTACCGGACTTCTTAATGTTTTAGCCGGTATGTTTGGGGTAATTGGCCTGGTCAATTTTTCTTTAAGCCCCGGGGTTATCGCTTCAACCAGGGTAGCCTCCCGGTTTACTCTGATCCCCACAGCACTAGGCTTACTGCTACTTTCTTTCCTGCCTAAAACCATCGCTTTTATGGGCAGTATCCCTTCAGCAGTAATCGGAGCTACTATGATCTATATTATGTGTTCCCAAATTGGAGCAGGACTTATTGTAGCTTTTAACTCTAACGGCGGTTTCAAGTTTGAAAACGGCATCGTGATGGGACTGCCTTTAATGCTAAGTATCTTAATTTCTTTTTTGCCACAAGAAGTATTAAACACTTTTCCGTTATCACTCAGGCCCGTACTCGGAAACGGCTTTGTTGTCGGCATAATAGCAGTGTTAATTATGGAACATATCATCTATCAAGAAAAGAAAGTATAGTTTTTATAACTCAATCACCACCGGGCAGTGGTCGGAACCGGTTACCTCATCCAAAATCTCAGCACCTTTAACTTCGTCAAGGAGATTCTCCGAGACAAAATGATAATCGATACGCCAGCCTGCGTTCCTTGCCCGGGCATTAAAACGATAGCTCCACCAGGAGTATTTAACGGTGTCGGGATAAAACCATCTGAATACATCCACATATCCATGAGCAATAAATTTATCTATCCATGCCCTTTCTATCGGCAGAAAACCTGATCTTTTTTCATTGGATTTAGGATTTTTTAAATCAATTTCCCGGTGAGCAGTATTATAATCGCCGCAGACAATTAATTTTTTCCCTTCAGCCACAAGAGCATCACAGTACTCAAGAATAGCATCATAAAACTCCATTTTATATTGAAGCCTTTCATCATCTTTTTGGCCGTTGGGAAAATAAATATTCAGCAATGTATAACCTTGATACTCTACAATTAAAATTCGCCCCTCGCAGTCAAACCTGTCTATTCCTATGCCGTGTTTAACAGACAAAGGTTTTTCTTTGGTATATATAGCCACTCCGCTGTATCCCTTGCGGGACGCAAAAGAAAAATAAGCATAATAACCTTCAATATTTTTCAATTCTTCAGTCAGCTGGTCTTGCTGGATTTTTGTTTCCTGAAGGCAGAGGATATCCGGCTGCTCTTTAGATATCCAGTCAAGAAAACCATTTCTATGAACCGCCCTGATCCCATTTACGTTCCACGAATAAATTCTCAAAATTATGTTCCCCCTCTGTGTCTCTGGTTTCTCAGAAATAGCCTTTTAATTGACAACATGCATATGCATATATTTGACACAATACTTCCGTATCCTTTATACGAAAATTTTTCCAATAAATAAAAAACCATAGCAATAAACAGCTACGGTTCAGCCTCCTATATTTTTCTCCTTTAATCAAGGGATGACAGGGGTATAATTTAAATCTCCATCGAGTGATACAAACCTTCCACTATCAAACGATAGTTCTATATACTATTTCCTACTTGGTCATATCGATGAATCAGCTTGCGGACCAGGTCATCGTTAAATCAAGTTTATATAGTTCTCTTATTTCGCATCCTCAGTCAGTGTCTCAATCAAAAAGCTCACTGGACGGAAACCGTCATTACATGAAATCATTGCTGACTTCTTATTTTTCATCCAGCCATCATAAAAATCTTCGCCGCCGTGGGCAAGCGTCATTACGAAGGCAGACATACTCTCCCATGCACTGTCGCACATTCCTTTAGGCTTTTCCCACCCATTAGCAATAAAAACTTGCCCAATCTTCATATTACAAGCATGCTGTATAGGGTTTTCATATTTGTCTATTAAGTCTTGATAAACTGTTTGTTTCATCACCGTTATTTTCACTTTTTTCATACTGATTTCACCCAATTTCGCTCAATCTATTTATTAATCAAATAGACGAATCTCCCTGTATTGGTATCATTCACTTTGCAGTATTCTTGCCACTTAATTGGATATTTGCCTTTAAGAACAATAGGCTCCTCACAATTTTTCTTTGTGCCCTCACCGGTGTTTTCATTCCACTTAAGTGTGCCTTGTTTTGCACTTTGCCTTTTCGTCCCGAATTTTCTTGGCACAAAAACTCCAGTTAACGCTACCGGAACTTGGGGATGATGTCAACAACCCCGTCCCCCTGTCACACCCCTGATGTCAACAACCCCGTCCCCCTGTCATTCATTCTCGAACAAGGAATACAAAAAATCTCTTAGCTGCGAAACTTCGTTAAAAATATAGTCCGGATTTGCTTGACTTAATACCTCTACAGTGTGCCATCCCCAGGAAACACCAATGGTTACGTCAACCCCGCTTGCCTTGGCTTCCAAAATATCACCCGAAGTATCTCCAATGAAATATATTTTTTCTCCTGGATAAAGAGCTTTAACGTATTCAATCTTTTTAACTTTACTTTTATCAAATTCATAACCAAGAATTTCACGGATCCCTATAATATGCTCTTTTTTCAGCTTTTCGGCTACTAGTGTTGCTGAATTAGATGTAATAATATATGAGGGGAACCATCGCGCCGTATCCACCATAATTTCCGGTACACCCTGGAATATTGGGATTTGACAGTTTAATTCTTTAATCCTCTTTTCAAAAATATGTATTGCGGCTTCCATCTTCTCAATATCTATCCCCACTTTAATACATTCTTCATAAAAATTACCTTGACTAAGTTTAATGAGATCCTCACCTGTATGGATTTGCTCTATTCCTACTTCCCGACATGCGGCGGTGAAATATTTATCTTCTATCTCAATAGTATTAACTAAAACGCCATCGTAGTCCCATAATATTAATACCATATTGTTTTCTCCTTTTGATTATGTATTAAACAGTCACTAGATGATAACTAATAAAACAGTGGCAATATCTCAATTATAAATCAACTACTCCGGTTCTGAATGCTTCCATCATCTCACCGGTTAGGCTTAACTTCAGCTCCTCAAGAGGAACGTCTTCTCTGTTCATCCACACCCCTAAGGCCAGTTCCTCTTCCTGGATCGTAATGGTATCATCCCCGTCAAGTTCAGCGAAAAAGCCGACAAGAATCGTATCGCTAAACGGCCAAGGTTGGCTCTTGTAGAACTTAAGATTCTTCACGTTAAGTCCTACTTCCTCTTTTACTTCTCTGTGGACGGCCTGTTCCAGACTCTCTCCTATTTCAGCAAAGCCTGCGATAAGGGCATATTTAGTATACTCACGTCCAGCATACTTGGTTAAAAGTAGACGGTTACCATCATGAACAGCTACTATTACACAGGGCGATATAGTCGGGTACGTCTGAAGTCCACAGGATTCACAATAGAGCATCCGTTCCTTTTTTGAACGCCTCATCGGTTTAGCACATTTACTGCAGAAACGATGGTTATCATACCAGCGGTTCAGTTGCCATCCAACCGCGCCCGCAAATGAACGCCAATATTTCGGCTCCGTTCTGAATCTATTGGTAGTTACGTAAATCCACCCTTCTTCTGCGTCAAGTCCTTTTTTATCTACCAAATAGTAATTAATTTCATCTATAGTGAACAGGAACTGAGCATCGTCTATTAGATCTGGATACCTTGCCTCAAAATCAGAAAATGACGGATACCAAAGCTTGTCCCTTTTTTCTCTAACCAATACAGAATCTCCTTGATATGAAAGAAACAGATCCTGAGGCTCTGCCTTTTTGTTTTTAAACTTGTTATGAAATATTCTCGGCTTTATATCTTGAATCATCATTTACCTCTTTCGCTTCGATTTCATGTGAAGCTTTTGTCATTTCCTTTCCACCGTTCCACAATTTCATTTTAAGTCTCCCGAAGGGAGACTGTCAACATGGGCGTTTGGGCGAAAGGGAACAAAGTCACTAACTTTAGTTACATATTGGGAGAAATTATTCTCAGGGAAACCACCGCTTTCCAGCATCATCGCAACCAAGTTCTTCCCAATGTCATGGAGATCGTCTTTGTATACATCTGACCGATAAGAGTAATTGTGTGGGTGAAATCCTCTGGGAAAATGGTTTGCATCTTCTTAAAGGGGATATACTAGAAATTAACGCAGATTCGAAGAAATGGTGAAATTCAATGGCTTTTAGGTTCTTTAAGAGAAATAAAACTGACCGGCTGGAGCAAGTAGAAAACAGTAAAATTGAAGCTTCGGAAAACAGTCATTTAAGTAGTTCTTCAAATGACGAAATAGTAAAAGGAACTCTAGTTGATATCATACCCCGAGATCCGGATCAAGTAATCAGAGGATCCAGGAGAAAATTTACTGAAAACCTTAGCTATAATCTGGCTTTGCTTAATGAGCAAATGCCGGATGCAAACTTAGTTTTTGAACAGTTTAAAATAGGATCTCTTTATAAAAAACAGATTGTCATCGCATATCTAAAGGGAGTGGCAAATGAAGAGATTCTGGCGGAAATAAGAAGGAGAATTGAAGCAATTAAGCTGCCGGCAGTACTGGAATGCAGCTATATTGAACGAAATATTGAGAATTCCAATCTCAGCCCTTTTCCTCAGGTAGAAACTTTGGACCGTTTAAATGTAACAGAATCAGCTCTCATCCAGGGGAGATTTGCTATTCTGGTGGAAGGAAGCCCCACGGTTTTGCTGGCACCTACTACCTTTTTTGATTTGATGGATGCGCCTGAAGATGCATACGGTAGATGGTTTTTTGCCGCAAGCTTTTTTCGCATTGCCCGATATATCATGTTTATTTTTGCCGCCATCCTTCCGGGATTTTATATTGCCCTTACTTCATTTAATCCGGAGTTTATTCCTACAAGTCTTGCCTTGTTAATTGCCGCAAACAGGGAAATAGCTCCCTTCCCCATATATTTTGAAACTTTTGTCATGATGGGTGTGGCCGAGGCGATCAGGATGATGGTGGAGCGCATTCCCTCCACCTTTGGTTCTACCATTGCTTTGTTTGCCGGGATCGTACTGGTGATCGCGGGATTGGAAGCTGAGATTATTGGAAGTCCCGTGGTGATCATAGTTACTCTCACCATCATATCGTCATTTGGTATTCCTAATTCTGACCTCAGAAAGTCCGTCAGGATTATTCAGTTCTTCACCATGATCGCCACAACTTTTTTGGCCTCTTTGGTTTTGCTGTGGCTTTCTTTTATCTTGCCATTCACATGGTTTGCCTCAAGTCCTTCGGTATCCCTTACATGGCACCCCTGGCTCCTATGGGAGGCAGTGCCTGGGGCCATACCATTTTGAGAGAAAACACCCAGGTTATGTCTCAGGATGAGACATATAAGCCCAATAAGAATAATCAGCAAAAAACAACTGAAAGGCACAAACTAGACCCAAAGGCAATCGCCATCGTGTTAATTATAACTCTAATAGAATTTGAACTATTTACCACGGCTAAGTCAATTATTCAAGTGGCGGAACAGGATGCCTGGATGTGCATTATTCTGGCCAGTCCTATTGTTACAGCAACTACTTATTTGACAGTGAAGCTGATTGCCCGTTTCCCCAGGGAAAATTTCTTTGCATTCAGCAAAAATACCTGGGGAAAGGCTTTAGGCACCATCATCATCATGGGCTATCTTGCATTTTGGATGGTATACCTTGGTATGTCTTTCGAAAGCTTTGGAGAAGTCAATAAACTTCTCTTTCTTCCGGAAACCCCCATAGTAGTACCAGTTATTTTATTAGCACTTGGGGCAGTTGGCTTATGCCTGTATGGGTTTGCCGCGATTACACGTTTCTTCCAACTGATTTTTCCCTTTACACTGTTACCGCTGCTGTTTACTGCGCTTATATCCCTAAGGTCAATAAACATAGTGAATTTCTTTCCTGTCCTTGGTAATGGCTGGTTACCTGTCATAAAAGGTACCTTTCTGCTAATTGGGGCAGTGCAAGGGCTGGAAGTTATTTTATTTATCGGTCCCTTTTTCCGTAATAAAAAAGCATTGATTAAGCCGGCAATTATCGGAGTAAACTTTGTTCTGTTTTTAAATTTACTCCAAGCCATGATGGGGATAGGGGTATATGGAGTGGAAAACATCAAAAAATCAATTTTACCGGGCATTGACACACTAAGCGCCATGACCCTGCCGGGATTTCCGGTGGAGCGGTTTGAGCTCTTTTTAAGCATACCGTGGCTTTTTGCCATGTTTACTACCATGGTCATATATGTTTACTTAATCACTCAAGGGATGCTTCATTTATTAAGATATAGGTACAGAAAGGTTGTTTCGATCATAGTAGCAATTAGTTCCCTGGCAGCAGTTTATCTGATTCCTAATATAGCTTGGCAATTTAAGCTGCGGGAATTACTTCATTATCCCACTTATATATTTGTCTTTATCATACCGGTACTGACCCTGTTGGTCGCAGTAATTAGAGGAAAGAAGGGGCCTGTCCAATGAAAAAAGTGATTATTTGTTTAATACTAATGCTTTTTAGTTTGGTAAATACCGGGTGCTGGGATGTAAAAGATATCAGCAAAAGAGCGCTCATTACAGCTGTGGGCATTGATAAGACTGAGGAAACAGGTTCCAATTATAACTTTACATTTGAAATTGTTAACCCGCCAGGTTTAAAAGATGAAAATTCCCGAGAAACGGCAAATATTATTGAGACTATAGAGGGGAGAAGCCTAAGGGAGGCTGTGGAATATTTACAAGCCAAAGTGTCCCGTCATGTTTTTCTGGGATATTTGCAGGTTGTTTTGGTAGGGGAGGAGGCTGGTAAGGAAAATTTCAAAAATATTGCAGATATGATCTTCCGTGAGCCTCAGGTTGCCTCAAGAGTGCGCCTGATGTTTGTGCAAGATGGATTTGCCCGGGACATCTTGCAGGCCAAACCAAAACTGGCCAAATATGTAGCTGCGGAATTAGTCAACATGACATTGCTTGAATATGAACTGTCTTTAGCAAGCACAATGCCCTTTCATCAATTTACAAATGAATTATGCAGCACTGAAGGTAGGGCTCTGGTGACCCGTGTGCTTGCCACGGAAGAAAACAAAACTATCGTCCGGGACGGAGGAGCGATCTTTAATAACTGGAAACTGACAGGCTGGTTAAGCAGTGAGGAAGCACAAGCCGCTAACTGGCCGGTAGGTAAATCTGATGCTACCGTAGTAGGAAATTTGGACAAAGGTATTTATACTTACCGCAGCGATGAAAAGAAATTAAGGATAAAGCCTTTAACGCAAAACGGAAATCTCAGGGTCCAAATCTCTCTAAAAACTACAGGGGATATTTTATCCAAACAGGAAAGCGATTTGGATCTCACTAAACCGGAGAATATAGAAAAATTGGAAAAACTCTTTTCCGGTGTTATCGCCAGTCAAATTAGATCAGCAATAAAAAAATCACAATCGGCAGGTGTGGATTATTTAGGAATCGGTAATGCTGTCAAACGGAAGGACCCAAAACTCTATAAAAGCATCAAGTGGAAAGAGGTTTATCCCACAATTCCTATTGATATTCAGGTAAATACGGAAATAAAGCATTTCGGTCTGAGGGAGTAATTTATCTTCTACTATGGCCTATAAATAGGGGGGTTAATTAAATAATTCTTAAGTTTACCATATTCGAGATACTCATCGTATATTTTTAATTCTTCTTTCATAAATGACAGGAACAAATCCCTGATTTTCGGCGACGTACTATGAATAAAAGCCATGTTATGAACCGGTAAAAAAGCCTGAATTCCTCTTAATATTCGTCTGTAAATTTGCCTGTCCGACATCAACTCAAAATTTATTGTCTTTTGAGTTTGTTTTGGTGGCCTAAGAGGTAAAGGAATACCATAGATTAAAAGCTCTTTTTCTAATAAGCTAATATGTTTAGCTAGAGTCTTAATACCAGAGTTAAGAACTAGCTTTAAATCATCATCTTTAATAAAGCTATTTAAAAGATTGGTAATATATATGACATTATATCTCTGGACTAAATGGTCCCAGAGGTGATAAACCTCGCTAACATTTATGGTTCTTTGTTTATCCCTTAGAGACTTGTTAAAATTAGAAATTTTTCCAATATACTTTAATGTCTTCATGATATCAACCCCAATTATTAATTTTATGGACGATATACAGGTGGTTGATATAAAAAGCCTTTTAATTTACCGTATTCAACCAACATTTCCTGCAATTCCATCGTCAAGAGTAAATGTTTTTTTAAACCTTTTCTAACCTCAGGAGTGGTACTTTGCATAAATCCGGTGCCAAGAACAGGAAAAAATGCAGCAATAACTTCATATAACATTTGAAAGATGTCCCTGTCATCTATGACCTCCAAATGAACTGTAGAACTCACATCTTTTGGCGGCATAATTGGAAAAGGTAAATCGTAATCACGCATTAATACTTCCATATCATCAACCCCTACGATCAGACCTTCTTTTACTTTATTTTTTATTATTTTTAAATCATTGTCTTCAATCATATGTTCAAAAATCTGAATGGTTTCCAGAGCATCCAACTTGGTGACTAAAACATCCCAGATATAAAAAACTTCTACTACATTAATAATTCTTTGTTTTTCCCTGGTTGACTTACCGATATCAGCTATTTTTTGGTATTTATCCATTAAATCCACTTATATTAACACCCCCATTTTTCTGGCTTTATTATAATTTCCCTAAATTTC
>JBMNTN010000043.1:0-16146 GCA_050945755.1 Bacillota bacterium
AGGTTTTATCCTTCGGTGCAGTCTTTTCTTTCAAGTCTCCGCTTGAAGAGAGTCGGTTAAAATTCACATGTTTCGTAAATCCCTATGTGAACGCTTCTTTAGAGGTCTATTTTTTTTCATCTGATTGCAGCGAACCAATAGAAGATTTAAGAACTTCGATTTCTACTTTGTCCGCCACCTTTATCCAGACCGAATTATCTTTTACCCTGGTAATAGTTCCAAGGATACCGCCCGCTGTAATGACATCGTCATTAACTTTCAACGATGAAATTAGGTCACGGTGTTGTTTTTGCCTTTTTTGCTGCGGTCTAATCAAAATCAGATAAAACACCGCAAATATAAAGACAAAATAAATTATTGTTCCAGTCCAGCCACTCAAGTCTACTTTCACCACCTTTTTTACCAATAGTTACTTTTTTCGCTATTCTTGAATTAAATCCTTTTTCACCTGTAGTTTTTTCTAATATTTTTTTAACTTCTTTAATTACATCTTAAACCGATCAAAAAACTCCCGGCGAAATTCTTGAAACCTGTTTTCATTAATCGCAGCCCTAATCCTTTTCATCAAGGAAACTAAAAAGTGCAAATTATGAATTGTAGTTAAGCGAATACCTAATACTTCATTAGCTTTAATCAAATGCCGGATATAAGCCCGGGAATAGTTGCGGCAGGCATAGCACCCGCAGTCAGCATCCAATGGGGAAAAGTCCCGTGCATATTCCGCGTTTCTAATTACCAGTTTCCCCTCAGGAACAAAGACTGTGCCGTTTCTGGCAATTCTTGTCGGAAGAACGCAGTCAAACATATCAATACCACGGGCAACACCTTCCACCAAACAATCGGGAGACCCCACTCCCATTAAATATCGAGGTTTGTCTTGGGGGAGAAGGGGCACTGTATAATCCAGAACCTCATACATTAATGGCTTCGGCTCACCAACACTCAATCCGCCCACAGCATATCCCGGAAACCCAATTTCCGTGATTTCCCGGGCACTTCTTTCTCTTAAATCTCGAAAGGTACTTCCTTGGATAATCCCGAAAAGAGCCTGTCCCGGGTGATTATGTGCCTTTTTACAGCGCTTAGCCCAAGCGGTTGTCCGCTCTACCCCTTTTACCGCTTCTTCATATGTACAAGGATGGGGGACACATTCATCAAATGCCATGGCGATATCAGAACCTAAAGCCATTTCGATTTCCATCACTTTTTCCGGACTAAAGAAATGGCTGGAACCATCAATATGGGATCTGAACTCTACTCCCTCATCACTTATTTTACGCAAATCATTCAAACTGAATACCTGGAAGCCGCCAGAATCTGTTAAAATTGGTTTTCTCCAGTGCATAAAACGGTGCAAACCGCCTGCTTCCCGAATTAAATCATGTCCCGGTCTTAAATAAAGATGATAAGTATTGCTGAGAATTATTTCTGCACCCAATTCTTCTAATTCTTCCGGTGTAATTGTTTTGACAGTTGCCAGAGTTCCAACCGGCATAAATACCGGGGTTTCAATCTTACCATGTGGCGTTTCCAAAACTCCAACCCGTGCCTGCGTTTCTTTATCTTGTTTAATCAGTTGATATTTTACCGGCATTGCTACCTCCGTCTACTAATTCTCTTTACATAATTTTTTTCTATCAAGTGCAGCAACATCAAATAATCAGCATTGCATCTCCGAAGCTAAAAAATCGGTACTTTTTTTCAACCGCCAAACGGTATGCCTTCATAACATTTTCATGCCCGGCAAAGGCGGATACTAGCATCAACAAAGTGCTTTTGGGTAGGTGAAAGTTGGTAATTAAAACATCGACCGCTTTATACTTGTATCCAGGATATATATAGCAATTGCTCCAGCCTTGGGTGGAACAGACAAACCCTTTTTCATCAGCGACAGTTTCCAATGTCCTGGTGGATGTAGTGCCAACACACACCACCCGCTTTCCCTCTTTTCTTGCTTTATTTATCTTTTCTGCATTAATGGGATCAATTTGGTAGTACTCAGAATGTATTTCATGCTCCTCAACATTTTCAACCTTTACCGGGCGAAAGGTCCCAAGTCCAACATGTAGCAGCACCTGAGCAATGATAATCCCCTTATCCTCAATAGTTTTTAATAGTTCCCGGGTAAAATGCAAGCCAGCAGTAGGTGCAGCAGCAGAGCCCCTTTCCTGGGCATAAACCGTTTGATAACGGCTGCCATCGGCTAATTCTTCCCTGATATAAGGGGGTAACGGCATGTGTCCGACACGGTCAAGAATCTCAAAAAAATCTCCCTGATACTTAAATTCTATAATCCGTCCTCCTGCTTCCGTCCGGTCAAAAACCTCCGCTTCCATTTCCTCAGGAGAAAATATTAGCTTAGTTCCCGTTTTTATCCGTTTTCCCGGTCGAACAAGTACTTCCCATTGGTTATGAGCCAATTGTTTGAGTAATAGAACCTCAATTTTAGCACCGGATTCTTTCCTGGCATACACTCTGGCAGGAAGAACCTTAGTATTGTTTATCACCAGGACATCCCCTGGATTAAGATACTCCACTACATCCCGAAAACTTCTATGTTCAACTGTTCCAGTATCTTTATGCAACACCATTAAACAAGAAGAATCTCTTGGTTCCACCGGATGTTGGGCAATCAATTCATTAGGTAAAAAATAATCAAAGTCAGCTACTTTCATTTTTCGCTCCCAATCTTAAAAATTCCTATCGCCTGACATTATCAGTATGGTCAAAAAATACACAAAATAAAAGCCCGGACAGTGCCGGGACTAATTTCCCTAGACCATTAATAACTTTCCACTGTTAATTTCCCGTCTTTTTTATCTTGGTTATAATAATGCTCAATAATCTCCCGGTAGCTTGCACCTTTAACAGCCATTCCCTGCGCTCCCCATTGGCTCATACCAATTCCATGTCCATATCCGAAACCTTTAAATGTAATTTTTTCCGATCTGCCCGTCAAAACTGTCTTACCATTATGAGTAATAGCCTGAAAAGGTTCATTAATGTCATTACTATCTACCAGATAATCTCCAGCCCCTATTATTTTTAACCCTGTCGTCTCTTCTAAGCGCCGCCTTTCTCCCAAACCATTTTCAATCACAATTATTTTACTTGTGCTACCGATAACATCAAATTTTGTACTCTTTAAACCAAATAATGTGCGAATATTATCCCGGTAAACATTAGCCTTTCCCTTAGTTCCTACTAGTTCCACCCTTGTTACCCGACCGGATACGGTTTTTGATTTTGCATCTCTTCCTTCCCGGTGAAGTATTATCTCCTGGAAACCACCAATATTTATCGGAGAAGATGATCCCTCATTGTATTTCTTTATTGCTTCCTCAATTTCTGCCAAAGAAAATGTTTTCTCCCAACGATAAGACTCTGATGCCCATTTTTGGCCGATCATTTCCCCATACTTTTCTGCATAATCATCATCAGGGGATGGCACTCCCCTTAAATATGGCAAAGATTCATTCCAGACGTTTTCACTGTCCTCTGTATAACCACCCGCATTAGAATGAAAAAAAGCCTGTACAATTTTTTTATTTCCATTATCCTTATAATAAATCACCTCCCCACGAGTTTCATCTACAGCCTGGATTGCCCTTTCTGCGCCAAAATCCATTTCTGCGCTGTATCCCCCATAGACCTGTGTTGAAGTATTTACACCTAAATCATATTTTAAACCCGAACCTTGTAATGCCAATGCATAAGAACGGGAAGCAACCGCTTGAGCTTTGAGAGCCTCTTCAGGAGCATCATTGCCCATTTCCCTACCCACAACACCATAAAGGTAATGTTCTATCCCGACATGGTTTACTGTCAATAAACGCCGGTTATCAATACTAATCGTAATACCATCTCGATATTGCCTATTTTGAAAACTAAAAACATTTTTGTCGCTTTTATCACTAGGCAGCGCAATCAAAGGCCCGGAATATGGAATATTATCCTGTTTACTGTTTACTTCAACATTGAGACTGCTACCTACCAGGTTAACCATAACCACATCTCCGGGTTTTAGTTCTCCAATTAACCAATTGGTGGTAAAGTCACGTAATTCATAATGCCCGGATTGAATTCGATAGGAAACGGAAGTGGCATTTTGATCCAAGCATATTCTCAGCTCAGGTGTCTCTTTACCACTAGCCGGGAAAAACAATAATAAAAAAATAACTCCTACTAATATCAATTTAAATATCTTCCGCAAATAACCACCCACCTGCTATTTCAGTTAATTCCTTTTGAAAATATTACTTTTCGACAACGGATATATATTTCCTGCATAAAAAAGGCACAGTATCCAACTGTGCCTAATTTTTCATATAAAAAACTTAAACTTTTTATACATTAGATTATTGCCTTCCCGATAATATTCTCCGTTTTTCTTCAATTTTCCTTTTCCCGTTCGCCTTGATTCTCCGGGATTTCCGGTTTGGAGTTTTTCTCTACTTCTGCTTTTCCTTTCCTACTATTATTTTTCCCATTATCATTTTTTCCATTACGATTATTATTCTTCTCGCTATCATTTTCCCCGTTATTTTTTTTGCCATTATTACTTTTGCCGTTATCATTTTTACTGTTATTTATTTTGCCATTATTACCTTTACTGTTGTTCTTTATAGATTCCCTTACATTTGTGTTCATTTTTCCTGGGGAAACCTGTTGTTTATCATTCCACTTTTTAGGTTGTTCCTTGTCTTCTTTTCCCAGTTGTTCTTTTTTATTTTTTTCTTTCTTTTGTTTAATTACCTCTTCCTTAACCAGACGTTCAAACTCTTTTCTCTCTTCCTTGAGACTCTTCCATTCTTTAACCTTGTCGGTAAATTCTTTTTCCTGCCGGGCCTTACTGATTATTTCTCCTGGGTGTCCACCTGCAGCTTTTATTGCCTGAACTATTCCCCCTTGAACTACATCCTTCGGGTTAATATTTAGCCCTGCCTCCTTAGCTTCTAAAAAGAGAGCATATTTCCCTGCAGAAACTCCTAATTCCTTAGACTCTTGATATACAACAATATCTGTTTTGAAAGCCTCGACTTGAGCATTTAGCTTTCTTTTCAATAGTACTTTTTTTGCACTTTCCGGTAATTTATCAGTCATCTCGACTAATTTTCTATTACTATCTTCCTTGCCAGAAACATTTATAATAATGTTGTTACCTTTTTCAGGAGCGAGATACCCATATTCAATCGCACTGTCAACAACTATCTCAACAGCAACTTCAGATTTTTGACCAATAATTTCCTTCCCTTGTAAAATTTTTTCCCCGTCTGCATTTAATCCTTTTGCCAATATCACATTGCCATTTATATCTATCCCTAACTCCACACTCGGATTGATGTCAATTGTGACAAAGCTAACAGCCGCACCTAATGTAGTTGTGACCGGGGATTGGAACCATAATCTGCTCGCAAAAAATGTCAGTAGTAAAATTGCTGCTGCCACTAAAACAGTATATGGCATAAAAAATCTCTTTTTTTTCACACACTGAATTGTAATCTCTGTACCAATCATGGGAACCGGGGAAACTACTTTGCGTGACACAAAGCGACCATCCTGGGTAAGTAAAATCATTTCATCGTCTGTAATATCCATCACAATAGCCTTTTCTGTCACTTGCCTTCCCCTCCATTTGGCAAAGCTTTGCATATATATTCCTTTAGATAATGGAATTCACCTGTCAATATCAAGGTTATCGCAATAATATATTTTCTCTGCCTCTCTAAAGTTTTGCGACTTACCGGGACTTGCTCTTCAATCAATTTGAGTGGAAGTGTCTTTTTCTCCTTTAGATATATAAACAATTCTTCCTTTGTCGCTAAAAATTTTGCTACCTGTATTGCCCTGATCCTTGCATCTTCGTGCTTAGGGGAATTATCAACCAAATCTTTAAATGCAATGCCAAATTCTTTTAGTTTTACGGTATAAGCCTTAATTTCCTCTCGACGTTCCTCCTGCTCCCGCGCTTTTTGATACTCTTTCAAAGCTAAATCATGTTCAATACAGTCCAAAACCAATGCACTTTTTTCTTGATTTTTTCCTTGTAGACTGGAAAATGGAATCATATTTTTCGCTCTTTTCTCAGTCCGGTAATAATCTATTAAACGCCTTCTTATAATTAATTCGGCATAACTTAAAAAAGCCGCTCCTCCCTGAGGGCTATATGAATCAATTGCTTGATTGATTGCAACCATCCCAATACTGATTTCATCACTGCTTTTATCAACATACCTGCCGCTTAAAGAAGTTGCGACCTTGATTACCAGCGGCCGAAATTTTTTAATAATTTGTTCCCTCGCATCAAGGTGACCTGCCTGGGCGTTGCTGATTAAAATCTCTAATTCATCCAAAGCCATCACCTGCCCATCACATATCTAATTCGCAATATCTTGAATTTTTATGGGGGTATTACCTACGAAAAATTATATTTAATAATAAAGTAAGAATTATGCTTATGATTAGGCAGCTGACAAGCGGAAAATAGAAAGTGAAATTTCCTTTCCGGTAGACAATATCACCGGGTAAACCACCTAGATTAAAAAATTTCCCCACAACAAACATTACTACTCCTATAGAAAAAATAAAAAGACCAACCCCTATTAATAATCGGCCTATACTCTGCCAATCCATTATTTTTTCTCCCTTCGATAACGATCTCTTTCACTGAAAACACATCCGCAGTATGGCTGTCGGTATAATTGCATCTCTTTAGAAATTTTTACCCCCTCGGAAAATCCACTTCTAAAGTCCCGGTAAAGAAAAGGTACCTGGTACCGTTCTGCCGCTTCTTCCCCAATCTGTTTAATTAGCTCGTGTTTTTGAAAAGGACTGACTAAAAGAGTGCTGGTAAATGCATCAAATCTGCCTTTCCTCGCATATCTTGCTGCTTCCTCCAATCGCAGATAATAACAGAACCGGCATCTTATATCTTCCCGATAAACAGTCTCACGCAAAAACTTTTCTAAATCATATTCATTTTTCATGATGGTTTCTAATTGAGCCTGATCAGCAAATTGTTGAAAGGCTTCCAACCTTTTTTGGTATTCTAAAAACGGATGAATATTGGGATTGTAGAAAAAACCATATATCCTATGTCCTTCTTCTCGCAAATTTTTTACCGGAAAAGTCGCACATGGTCCGCAACAACAATGGAGAAGAATTTTCATTTATTCATCCCTCTCTTCAAATAATGATGTTTGGTTTACCTTACTATCTGTGGTTGATGGCTGGGCAATGTTAAAATGCCGATAAGCTAATGGTGTAGCCACCCGCCCTCGGGGGGTTCGATTTAAAAAACCAAGCTGCATTAAGTATGGTTCGTAAACATCTTCCACGGTATCAGCAGACTCACTGATAGTAGCAGCAATAGTCTCCAGTCCAACCGGCCCGCCACTAAACCTTTCAATAATTGCTAAAATCATTTTCCGGTCTACCTTGTCCAAGCCAAGAGAATCTACCTCCAACAACACCAATCCCTCTTCCGCTACCTCTTGGGTAATTATACCCCCTGCTTTGATTTCTGCAAAATCCCTAACCCTCCTGAGTAGGCGATTTGCAATTCTTGGAGTACCCCGGGAACGCCGAGCAATCTCTCTTGCTCCGCCTGGTTCAATCTTGACACCTAAAATATCAGCCGCCCTGTTAATGATTGTTACCAAATCTTTTTCATTGTAGTATTCCAGTCTGCAGATAACGCCAAACCTGTCTCTTAAGGGCGAAGAGAGCATTCCGGCTCGGGTAGTAGCTCCAACCAGCGTAAATTTGGGAAGGTCTAATCGTAAGGTTCTGGCACTTGGACCTTTCCCAATAATTATATCAATGCAATAATCCTCCATTGCCGGATAGAGAACTTCTTCTACCGTGTGATTTAATCGATGAATTTCGTCAATGAAAAGTACATCCTTTGGCTCCAGGCTGGTGAGAATAGCAGCTAAATCTCCTGGCCTTTCAATTGCCGGTCCGGAAGTTGTCCGAATATGCACATTCATTTCATTGGCAATAATATTAGCCAGTGTTGTTTTTCCTAAACCAGGCGGACCATACAACAGCACATGGTCCAAAGACTCACTTCTGTTTAATGCTGCCTGAATAAATATTTCTAGATTATTCTTCGCCTTTTCCTGACCGGTGTATTCCTTAAAGGTTTTCGGACGAATATTTATTTCGGAATCATTGTCTTCCGATTTTTTCATAGAAGTAATAAGCCTGTCATCATCCACTTGCTTCACCTCGCATCATCTATCTATGATTACGTTGTATATTAATACTTTGCCAAAAGCTTAAGAGCCCCTTTAATTAATTCTTCTGTACCGGCTTGAGGGCCAAGAGCCCGGGAAACTTTTAAAAAGGCCGTTCTTGCTTCCGGCGGGGAATAACCCAATTGAGTTAATGCCTCAATAACATCTTCATTACTATGGCTTGACTCTCTTTCGTCTGGGGAAATATCAATCATTTCATGGAAATTCAATTTCTTAAATTTCTCTTTGAGTTCCAATATCAGCCTCTGGGAAGTTTTTTTGCCGATTCCCGGTACTGCATTAAGTTTATTACTGTCACCCACCAATATGGCTTGGACAACTTCTCGAGAAGACAAATGATTTAGAATGGTCAAACCCAAACGAGTGCCAATGCCCGATACACTGATCAGGTTTCGAAAAATTTCCAGCTGTTCCTCTTCCGGAAAACCAAAAAGCTGCCATCCGTCTTCCCTAACCTGCAGGAATGTATGGAGAAACACTTCTTCACCAATCTTTGGTTTTTCTTTAAAAGCCATTGGTGGAAATAAAATATGGTACCCGATGCCACCAATATCCACCACCATATTTTCACCATCAAGTGAAAAAACGTTCCCTTTGATAAATGCAATCACACATTACCTCTCCTTTTGCTGAAAATTTCTCTTTGTGGCATACCAATGGGCATGACATATTGCTATTGCCAACGCATCGGCTGCATCGTCTGGCTGGGGAATGGATGACATATTCAATAATACCTTCACCATGTATTGTACCTGCTGTTTCTCCGCTCTTCCGTTTCCGACAACCGCCTGTTTGACCTGTAACGGGGTATACTCCCCTACCGGTAGCCCATGGTGAGCGGCAGCGAGGAGCAAAACCCCTCGGGCTTGGCCTACGGTCAGAGCAGTCCTTGTATTTTTATTAAAAAACAGTTCTTCAATCGCAACCTCATCAGGTTTCCAATGGTCGATTAATTGACTCATACCATCATAAACCTGCTCCAGTCTATGTTCCAGCCTTCTTCCCGCTGGAGTTCTAATTACCCCATAGTCATGCATAACAAGTCTACTTCCAACAGCTTCAATTATTCCGTATCCGGTAATCGCCGTACCCGGATCTATTCCTAAAATCAGCACCAAATCCACTCCCTTCGTCCTTACTATTCGACGGCTTTTATACCTTATCCTGCCGTAAAATCCGGCTATTAACCCCAACAAAAAAGCGGCATCTCTGCCGTCATTTTGTTAAAAAGTACTACTCCCTATGAAAGGATAATTAAGTTTAATTTATTTTATTCATACTCATCAATACTGTCCAAGGCTTCTAACAGTTCTTGTTCACTGGAAAAATCCAATTCGCCTCTTTTCACTTTCTCTTGCCATTCTACAGGTAGACGGTCAACTCTGACGTTTAATACTTCCATCTGCTGCCCTTGTACCCCAATAGGCCCTTGAAATACTGCTACATATTCCCCTGCTATTCCCAGGTGTCTCTTACCTTGGCAAACCTGACACAACCCATTAATATTCTTGAATATTGTAACATCGTCTATTTCATCCTGATAAACGGACCAACCTTGTTCTTTTAATTTGCTGGTGCTCATATCCCTAACCGGGTCATCTAAACCAACATCTCGTGTAACTAGATGACGACACAGCTCATAATATATTTGCTCTTGGACCTTGGCATCTTCAGAGAATCCTCCTACTGCCTCTGTTTTTGGGAAAAATGCATCTAAGCTTTTTAAGGGCTTTCTTTCTTGCATCCAAACACCTGAACCAACTGCCCAATATGTCAAAAAAAAGCTTGCTGCCCAGGCAATAACAAATGTTATAATTATTCCGCGATATTTTCTTAACATAAAAATCCCACCTTTTGATTATCAATTTAACCAGAAGGTGGAATTTATATACCTGTTTTAGTCTTTCAATATAATTTTTATCTCCATTATTCCAATTGGCTTATAATACTTTCCGGGAAATCAAAATTAGCGTAAACATTTTGGACATCATCATGGTCTTCCAGTGCTTCAACTAGCTTCATTAGTTTCTTCGCCTGTTCCACATCAGTAATTTCGATTGTATTCTGAGGAATCATTGTTACCTCTGCTTCTTTTGGTTCAATTCCTGCTTCGATCATCTTTTTTCTGACTTCTTCCAATGCATCAGGTTCGGTAATAATTTCTGCATTATCCTCTTCCACCTGCATATCTTCCGCCCCAGCATCCAATGCTGCCATCATTACGGTCTCTTCATCCTGTCCTTCCATTTCTATCACTAATCGACCTTTACGGTCAAACATCCATGCCACACATCCTGTTTCCCCGAGGTTTCCTCCATTGCGGGAAAAAAGATAGCGAATTTCGCTGGCTGTCCTATTTCGGTTGTCAGTTAATATCTCCACCAAAACGGCAACACCGGCCGGACCGTACCCTTCGTAGAATAATTCTTCAAAATTGTCCGCATCTGTTCCGCCCGCCGCCTTTTGAATAGCGCGGTTAATATTATCGTTTGGCATATTATTAGCTTTCGCCTTTTGTATGCACAGCTTTAGCCGGAAATTGCCATCGGGATCAGGACCACCCTGCTTCACTGCCACCATAATTTCTTTGGAAAGCTTAGTGAAAACCGCTCCTTTAGCTTCATCCTGTCTAGCCTTTTTATGCTTAATATTTGCCCATTTTGAATGACCGGCCATACCGTTCCTCCTCTCAATTAATTAAACAAGAGCAATCTTATTATCTATAGAATCATAAATAAAAAGCAAAATAATTTTAGCATAGAAACATTCCTTGGAAAAGTAGCAACTATTATATTAAAATATGATTCTTACGGTTTTGGTACAAGAGATCTTTTATGAGCCGACACTCGATGAAGCCGTTCAATAATCTCTCTGTCTTTTTCCGGAACCGGTTTCCCTTCTAAAAAATCATCAATAATATCATAAGTGGTCCCCATCTCACCTTCATCGGTCTGATTTTCCCACAGTCCTGCTGTTGGTGCTCTGTCAATAATTTCTTGGGGTACGCCAAGAAAGCGTCCCCACGCTCTAACCTCTCTTTTGGTTAGGTTAGCCAACGGCAAGAGATCCACTCCTCCATCACCGTATTTGGTAAAATAACCGGTGTAAAATTCCGCTGCATTATCTGTGCCAACAACCAGATAGTTCAAGCGGTTAGCAATTCCATACAGCAAACTCATACGTAGGCGAGCTTTTAAGTTAGCTGAGGTAGTCCTTTTACTTCCTTCCGAAAGGTTGTATTTTTGAACATGTGCATCAATTTCCTTCATCATGAGGGAATGTACGTCTGAAAGGTCAATCTCCATTGCATCAATGTTGCAGGCTGCAATTAGTTTATTAGCATACTCTTTATCTAAAGAATTACTCTTACATGGAATAACAACACCTAATGAGTTCTCCGGAAAAGCATTCTTAATTAAAAAGGCCACAACAGCAGAATCTATGCCTCCTGAGATGCCTACAAGCAAACCACGGGCACCCGCCCCTTTGGCCTGCTTTCTTAACCAGTCAACAACAAAATTAATCTCTTCTCCAATTGTCCCTTTCACCGTTTCGCTCCCCCTCAAAAAGTTTTCCTTAAGAAGGACTATCTAATATTTACTGTAGTTGCCCAATTTTAATATAAACCGGAACTCAAATAACGTTCCCCGGTATCCGGTGCAATAGTCAACACCACTTTATCTTGGGATAAATCCTGAGCAATTTGGACAGCCGCCCAAACCGCAGCCCCGGTAGAAATACCGGCAAGAATTCCTTCTTCTCGAGCAAGGCGGCGCGTAGTTTCTATAGCATCATCATCAGTAACACAAATAATCTCATCTATTATATCCAGATTCAATATTTTTGGAACAAATCCTGCCCCAATTCCTTGAATTTTATGGATTCCGGGCTTACCCCCAGATAGAACAGGCGAAGAAGCCGGCTCTACACCAACTACCTTTAACCCGGAAATTGCATCTTTTAACCCTTGGCCGGTACCTGATAAAGTGCCTCCCGTACCTACGGCTGCTACAAATACATCTAATTTCCCTTGGGTTTGAGCAATAATCTCCTGGGCAGTGGTCTTCTGATGCATTAGTGGATTAGCACAATTTTCAAACTGTTGCGGCAAATAATAGCCCTCTTCGGTGGCCAGGTGATGTGCTAAATCTATGGCTCCCTGCATTCCCTGTGCTGCCGGTGTCAGAATAACTTCTGCACCAAAAGCCTCCATTAATTTCTTTCTCTCCGGACTCATATTATCCGGCATAATTACCATCATTTTATAACCCCTGGCTGCTGCAATCATAGCCAGGCCAATACCGGTATTACCACTGGTTGGTTCGACAATAACTGATCCAGGTTTTAGTCTCCCATCTATTTCCACCTGTTCAATCATGCCAAGGGCAGTCCGGTCCTTAATACTTGCTCCCGGGTTAAAGTACTCTAATTTTAACAATATTGAAGCGCCACCTGGCATACCAAGCTTTTTTAACCTAACTACCGGTGTCTTTCCAATTAATTCTGTAATGCTCTCTACAACTCTCATCTGTAACAACCCCTCCTTACCCCCTTGATTATCTCGTTCTATTGTTCAGGGGAACCAATTCAATATCACCCCAGGCGGCCATCTTATCACCTTTAATCAGCAAGACTCCTTTAATCCCCTCAATCTTTTTTACAAACTTTATAGTGTCCGGAAAGTCGTCTGGGGATTGAATGCAGTTCCCGGCGGCGGTAGCAACAGCATCAGCTAAAAAAGTCGATTGTGCCAATACCACAGCAGCGTCAGCTCTTCCAAGGCTTAAGGAAGGTCCTACCGTTCCGGATGAGGTGCAAACCCCAAGAGGAGTTTGATGGGGTCTGATTTTTATTCCTATTCGATTAGTAAAGAGAGAATCTCCGGCAAAAATGCCAATTACCCGTTGCTTTTGAGAGCTAAGGTAGATATCCCCTCCGTTTTCCACAATAACTTCGTGAGAATAATGTTCCTCAATATATTTACCAATGAGTTCTGCAAAGGCACCTGCTACTGCCGCCATCGGGCCAACGCCGGCTTGATTCGCCCATTTCGCCATTTCCCACGCGATAAAAGGAGCATTATCCTTGACAATATAGGGTGATAGAGTCCGTCCAAACTCCGGGTCGTTTTTTAGATATTCTTCCAATTCGTTTCGAAGTAATACTATCTGTTGGTATATTTTATCACGCATCATCTCGTTCACTTTACCTTGACTGACAGAAATGAAAAGATCCGTCTCTTTTACTATTACATTAAAAGACTCCATGTCTGTGACAAGATTGGTGCGGTATTTTCGATCTACATACATATTCATCTCTTCCATTCAACAAATCAGCCTATTATCCTTAGAAACGTAATTCCACTGCCTTAGCAGGACAGCTTTTCAGGCACATTTCGCAGACAATACATTTTTCACCATCAAAAGAAACCTCCATGGATGGCCTGCTCATATTCAGCGCCTGGGTTGGACACAAACCGGTGCAAACACCGCACTGCATGCATTTATCCTCCAGCCAAACAACCTTCTCATCAAGAGCATCAACGGATATCCCTAAAGAATTAAGATATTCCATACCTTCTGCATACTTTTGGTTTTCCCCGCTTAATTCTAATACCAGGTATCCTTGTTTATGCGGGTTGATTTCCGCTTTAAGAATGTTAGGTATTAAGCCGTAATCTTTGATCAATGAATACATAATTGGTTGGTCTACTATTTTGGCATCAAACCGCAGGACAACTTTTTTTGATACAGTCATGGCTTTTCCCCCTATTTTATTACTAATGGTTTAATTTTGATGTCATCCTCTACGGAAGGCAAAAGCTGCACCGGTTGGGTAAGATAGAATTTTCCGTTGAGAATCCACTGCTTCAAAGTTTCAGCAATCATCCTGGCCTTAGGATAACTGGAAATTGGCGCTGTCTTTACTTCTTTACCATTTATCATAATTTTTCCAGATTTTAAATCAGCATAACTTACTAACCCAAGGTTTCCTGGTTCTGCATTGGGATATGAAGTACCATAATCTACTACAGGCGCAAATATTTCTTCATCTCGGACAGTGGTGAATTCTAATATTTCTTCATTCAAAATTGGGATTGGAATACCCACTCCAACCGCCAGGCTAGCTCCATATCCCAATATGCTTACTCCACGCAGAAAACCGGTATTCATCTGTTTCAAATCGCCCATTACCGCCAGCGTCCCGGCCCCTCCTGTCGGTACACCCTTATCCGTTCGCTCCTCTGATGGACTATGCTGGGTGCCATGCCAAGCTACATAGCCAATTCCTCCCGCCAAAAAAATTCTTGTCCCAATACCGATTGTTCTATAATAGGGATCGTTCATCAGCGGGCTTAACTGACCGGCGCTGGAATAGTTGGCATTACACATATTTGGCTTTAACACGCCCATGTAGGTATAAATTGTTTTTTTCGTCGTATTAATCCCAACATTATAGTTTTGATAAGCATTGCGCGGGTTAAATAAAAGAGCATTATTTAAATCATCAATTGTAATGGTTGTCTCTAATTTTTTTCTTGGATAACAATCAGTACCATATGCCGTTGCCTCTAAGCTGATGGCCTTTCTCGCAACCAAGTCTTCAATTACATGCCCCCCACCATAAGAAAATGATCCCGGGTGCACTTTATTACACGGATCGTCTTCTGCCAATTCTGTAGCACCGATGTATGCGTCAACAGCGGCAATTCCCCCATAAGCAGGAATTCCGTTTAACCAAACCTTTTGCATTTTGATTTTTGGTTTTGAGTGTCCAAAATTTAGAAAAGCACCAGAAGAACACATGGGGCCAAAAGTACCGGTGGTAACAATGTCTACTTTTTCAGCCGCCTTTTTGATCCCTTCTTTGGCCGCAATGTCAATTACCTCTTCGGCCGTTACAACTACTACCTTGCCTTTTTTAATCTTTTCGTTTATTTCTTCATATGTTTTAGTAATGCTCATAAACACCCCTCCATCTTTACCTCTAAATATTATATTAAACCTGCTAAGTTAAAGAAATTTTTGCCTAACTAATTCACACCTAGTTTTTCAATTATAAGAACTATGTTCCGACAATTCATGTATTACTACATATACACAAAAAAGGTGCATTCGCTTGGAAGCACCTATTTTGGTAAATTAAGTGATTTTTACAGTCTTTCCAAAATAATTTTATGGTCAACCAATGCCAGTTCTTTAATTGTGGCTTTAATAATTTTTCTTTGACCAAAAATATCTTCCAACATCAGTTGTCCTTCCTGAGGTATTACTCTATCTACTTTTTCCAGGTATAATTCTTCTTTTCCTTCATTTAAAATATATGCATTAGCTTCACACATAAATATCATTCCCTCCAAATCTTTTTGACTGTCGCTACTAACTTATCTATTTGATGTGGAAGCGGTTCATTCATCGCCCCAACTATTTCAATTCCGTTTCGATTTATCGGTAATAGTATTTTTCGTGCTTTACTGTTTGCAATGGCCTCTGCCATCTTAGGCGTTAACTCTCCTAACATTGAATTAACTGCTAAAATACATATGGAACCAACAATAATATCAACTTTTTTCGCCATAAAGACAATAGCGTTTTCTCCGGTAGCACCTTCATTAGCGCCTGCCTTCAGCATAGCAGTAGTTGCCATGGCATTGGTGCCCAAAACAATAATTTCCGCTGTTTCAGGCAGGTTTTTTCTTAACTTTTCTGTAATATGTTTACCAATTCCGCCACCCTGACCGTCAATTACTGCTATTCTCATGAAAAAGTTCCCCTTATTGTTTCTAATCATTATATCAAAAACCACCTTGAATATAAAGAAAAATAGTTCTTTCTTATTAAAAAGAAATAAGAAATAACAGGGTCAACCCGAGAAAAAATTTCTC
>JBMNTN010000044.1:0-16142 GCA_050945755.1 Bacillota bacterium
GGCAGACTTTATCAATTGCAGGACTTATTTAAACCGGGAGCAGATTATGTTGCCCGCCTTTCGGAAATCATTGGCATCCAAATTGAGAGGCGAAATATCCCTATCCTGGGTGAGTTTACAGGAATTAGGCCGGATCAAGATTTTTATATTGCTGACAAAGCGCTGGTTATTTATTTTCAGCTATATGAAATTACCCCCTATGCTTACGGCTTCCCATATTTCCCTATTTCCGTCTATGAAATTCAAGATATAATTGATGAAGAAGGGCCGCTGGGAAAAATGATGGGATCATTTTAATCCGAGAGAGAAAAAAAAACTATGAATCGCCTCAACAAGGCGATTTTTCTTTTCTCGTACTTTTTGTCACCTTATGGACAACTACCACGTATACATGCATTAGCGGAATTATTTTTTGCAGCAAAAAGAAAGGAGGTTGAGCATGTCCAATCTGGATTACTTAGTAGGAAAAAATGTAGATATTCATAAAACAGGACCTGGTTTGTTTTCAGGCAAAATCTTAGATGTTAAGTCTGATTATCTTGTTATTAAGTCAAAAAATGATGAAATCTATTATATTAATTTGTACCATATTCATAAAATTGTTGAAGATGATACAAGAGTATCACCTCCTTCTGATAATACAAAAGAATTTTTCGAAGCAAACAATTTTTCTTCGCTGCTAAAAAATCTTACCGGACAAAAAATATGTTTCAATAACGGTCCCGAGGGTTTCACCGGAATTATTAAAGAAGTAGATCGTGATTTTCTTAAATGTGAAGAGAAAGGAAAAACCTCCTGCATTTTTATATTTCATATCCGCTGTTTCAAAACTTCCATTCCGAAACAAGATTCTCCAAAGATAATCGATGAGATTACACCATCAAATAAACAAACATATCATGAGCCGGAAAATACCGACACTGTTTCTAAAACTAACAAAGGTCTAGTAAAAGTTATTGGGCAGTTATTTAATTGCTCCTTTTCAAAATTAAGGAAACTGCTCTGTAACACCTTGAAACTATGACACATAGTATGTATTACGGACTGGGTCAAGCACCCAATAATAAATTGAAAGGAGATAATACCATGGCTGGCCTAGAGGCGTTGGAAGGAAAAGTAGTACGTGTACACCGGGGTGGTCCAAAATCAAGAACCGGATTGTTATTAGGGGTAAGAAAAGACTATTTGGTCATGTGGAATGACGAGGATGGGATTCAGTATTTGGCAAGAAACCACGTACAAAGTATTTGCGAAGACAAGAAAGGTAACTTTAATTTCGCATTAGAGGAAGTAGTTTATCCCGCTTATGTAGATGCCGACACTCTGGTTGATTGTTTACGAAAACTCGAATACCAATGGGTAAGAGTAAATGATGGGCCGGAAGGTGTAGAAGGAATTATTGTTGATGTTGAAGATGATTATATCAAAATAATTTCTGATCAGGAAGTACGCATTATGTATTTATACCATCTAAAAAACGTTAGTCCTGGACCAAAACCGGAAAAGAAGTCTGATGTAAGAGAACAAAGCGCAGAAGAACAAGGAGAAAACTCAGGCAGAGATAAGCAACATGGAGATAAACAACAAGGGGACAAACAAGGAGATAAACAACAAGGAAGCAAACAGCAAGGGGATAAACAACAAGAAAACAAACAACAAGAAGAAAAGAAACAAGATGAGAAGAAAAATGACGATAAACATGCCGAAAATAAAGAATCCGAGCACAGAGGCCCCGGAGGAAACCAACATAATGAGAAAGAAAACCGTGAGGATGTAAAGGACAAAGAAAAAAACAAAAACGAATAAGAAAATGGTTAAATATTTTAGACAATTTTTTAGGGAAGCCGGGGAATGTCATTACCATTGGTTACATATGTCTTCCCCGGTTTTTTCTAACCTGCTTTATGCCAAGCTGCTCAATTATTGTGGTTATCAATTGTTTGAAAGGTGGATTGCATCATGATTAACAATGAATTAAAAGCCTTTGAAGGCAAAATAGTTCGGGTCTATCAGGGACCAAATTATTTCACCGGCAAAATATTGGGTGTGGGAGAAGAATACATCACACTGTCCCTTCAGACAAATGAAATAATGCTGATAAAAGCAGATCATATACACAGTATTAGCGTAGATGTGAAAGATAATTTTCTGTTTCCGATCAGCGAAAATAACGAAGATAACATAGATATGGGATTTATTAATGAAAAAAACTTTTATGAAATATTGCAAGCTTTAAAATATGAAACGATAAAACTTAACGACAGTTCAGAATCCGAGACCGGAATTATCTGTGAAGTCGGGGATGACAGCATCACAGTGGTAGACAAGCAAGAAGTCAAAATAATTTTTCTGAATCATATTAAAAATATTTGTATTCCGCAAAGTTTAGTTAATAATCTTCAAAATAAAAGTTTAAAGAAAAACAATTTGCCCGATGTGACAGACAATCTTCCTGAAAAAGAAATTGTTCCAAAACAAGAGCCCCAGCAGCAAAAAAAGAACAAACAAGCATGGGAAAAAATAGAAATCTCCGGTACTACGATAGCATATTGGTTTCTCTAACCGAAAAATGAAAGGAGGATAACAATGATAGCAACCTTTTTTATTTTAATCTCAGGGATAGGATTATATTGTCTGCTTAAACCACCTACGGCTTACACTGAACAAAATCTAAGAGCTTCCAGAATTAAAAAATTGTTTATGAGTTCACCTTTTAAAAGTAAATACAATTAAACCAGACTACTCTTCCTTACATAGGTAACTTTTGCAACTATTTCTTCAATGCTTAGCACAATTTTATTAAGGGGCGATATTATGCCTGACACTCAGTTGCTGTTGGCATTAGGTGTTTTTTTCCCTACGATCCTGTTAATTATCTGGAGGCCATTTGGGATAAATGAATCTATTCCTACCGTTGTATCAGCAATCTTGGTTTTCTTTTTAGGCCTTGTTAGTATAAATGACATTGGAAATATTCTGGGCATTGTCACTGGGGCATCAATTACAATCTTATCTACTATTGTCATGTCTATTGTTTTAGAGAGCTTTGGTTTTTTTCGCTGGGCAGCGTTTAACCTGGCAAGTAAAGCAAAGGGTAGCGGCATCAAACTATACTGGTACATAGTAGCTTTATGCTTTTTTATGACTATGTTTTTTAACAATGATGGAAGTATTCTAATCACAACCCCTATCATTATTCAAATCGTACAAGCACTGGAATTGAAACCCCATCAAAAGCTCCCCTATTTAATAGGAGGAGCTTTAGTAGCAACAGCTTCCAGTGCCCCAATTGGGGTCAGCAACCTAGCCAACCTAATTGCTCTGGAAATTGTGGGCTTAGACTTAAACACCTATGCAACCTTGATGTTTCTTCCCTCATTGATAGGTATTCTGTCTATTTGTTTTTTAATCTTAGGATGCTTTGAAGTAGCCATCCCTCAAAAAATTTATTGTATACCGCATTCAGCGGTTAATGACATGGTAATTCCTCCGCATCCACCGTTGCACAAAAATAATATAACCCCCCCCAAAACCGGTTTTAAAGGAAAAGCTCCATTTACCTAAAACAGCACATCTCCCGCCCAAACCTACTAAAGCTGTTGACTGGTGGATGTTTCGTGTCTGTATTTTAGTTGTGATACTAACCCGAGCAAGCTTTTTTGTCTTATCTGGTTTTGGTATCCCGATTGAATGGATAGCCATTGTCGGAGCGCTGCTTTTGATTGGTATTCGATGGATCCGACAAGGTATTGGGCCTAATGATGTATTGAGAAAAACCCCATGGCATATTATCGTTTTCGCTTTCAGCATGTATGTGATTGTCTATGGATTACACAACACCGGCCTCACTTCAATGATTGTTAATCTCTGCCAGGATCCCGTCTCCGCAAATCATTTAAATGCTTGTTTTATCATTGGATTTCTGCTCACTGCCATGTCAAATTTATTTAACAACTTGCCTTCAGTGATGATTGGTACTTTATCACTGACTGAAATGGGATTAGATCCACACACATTGCATATTGCTTATCTCGCAAATATTATCGGCAGTGACATTGGGGCACTCATTACACCAATGGGCACTTTAGCATCTTTAATATGGATTTTTATCTTACGTCAACATAAAATCCATATCACATGGAGACAGTACCTGAAAGTGACAGTTCGCGTGATTCCGATTGGACTTATCAGCAGTTTGTTAAGTCTGTATCTTTGGTCGGAGTGGCTGATGAAATAGCATTAATGGCTTGATAGACGATATCTATTAAGTCAGATAGTTCCTCATTACTCATAGATAAGGGCGGCATCAAAATAATTACATCCTGCAGTGGATATATCAGTAAACCCCTTTGAGCTGCCTCATGAAAAACTTGGTAACCAATCTGCCTGTCGGCTGAAAAACGTTTTTTGGTATCTTTATCTTCTACAAGCTCAATTCCAATTAAATAACCCTTTTTTCTAACCTCTCCGACATGTTTTAAATCATTTAGTTTTCGAATTTCCTGTTCGAGAAATTGAATATTGGGCTGCAATTTGCCCATTAGATTATCTTGTTTCATCCGGACAATATTCGCTAACGCCAAAGCACATGCTAAAGGGTTTCCTGTACCAAAACACATTGGTGTTTCGGTACTTTTCCCTGTGATTAAACTGTAAACGTTATCCTGTACCAAAGTAACTGCAAGAGGAAGATTCCCTCCTGTTAAACCTTTTGCTGCGCAAAGCATATCCGGGCAGACGGTTTCCTGTTCACATGCAAATATGGTTCCGGTTCTTCCCAGTCCCAGATTTGTTTCATTAGCAATTAACAGTATTTGATGCTTATTGCATAAATCACGAATTCCTTTTAAATAGCCTGCAGGAGCTACAATCACTCCAGCTGTGCTATTAACCAGAGGCTCAATAATCAATGCGCTAATTTCTTCCCCATGTTCTATCATGATATTTTCTACTTCCTTAAGACATTCCTGTTGACAATTGCTTAATTCAAGACCACAGGGACAGCGGTAGCAATACGGAGGTGAAACATGGTATCCTCTAAACACAAGAGAGGATGCTATTAAACTTTCCTGACCGGGTAAATCAGCTTGTAAAAACGAAATGAAGTTTCTTTTCTTTGTATAGCGGGGAAAATCCCGGTGTTGCCAGTATTGTACCGCAATTTTTAATGCTATCTCCAGTGCGGTAACATGGGAATCGGAAAAAATTACTTTGTTTAACCCAGCAGGAGCTGTCTCTGCCAGTTCTTCCGCCAGTTTTATACCCGGGGTATTTTTTAGCGTCCTTAAATATTCAGGTGTTATTGAATCAGATAGAGTTTTTTCTATTCCTTCCAAGCAGAGAGATCCGTGACCTAAGATGGTCCATAAGGTGGAGACCCCATCCAAGTACCTGTTACCCTCCATATCATAAACATAATTTCCCTCGCCTTTTTCCACAATTATCGGGTCTGGCATACCACATTCCTGAAACCCTGTGAGAGGGTTCCACGGTTCTTCATCCTGTAAGATAGAATTTAAATTAAATTCGGGTTCTATCTTTTGTTCCGGTTCTGATTTCAGCCCCAGTTCGGGCGCTGTTTCAAATGAATTTACCTGCTCATTAATCTGATTAAGATTGGGAACTAGCGCATTAATTTGATCGAACTTAGGAGCTATTTCACTTAATACGGAAATCAAGGGTTCAAGATCTTTGATTGCAGTAATCAAAGGTTCAATTTCTTTTAGCTGCATTATTATCTGCTCGGATTGGGTATTATTTTTTATTTCCCCCAGCATTTCCTCCAGCAGGGTTTGGCGAAGTTCTTTTATTTTTCTTCTAACATATCTTCTGCCCATACTGAAGCCTCCCTGAGCCCTTCCTGCTCCAAAATATTTAATATCCAACAAAGTTTGGATAATCCTGATAATTATTATTCAATTACAAAACCGTTAATGCCAAATTTTCGAGAGAAACTACAAAACACTACCCTTGTCCCTCCCAACTTTGGAAACTAAAAAAGCCCAACAAAAACTGTTGGACCTGCATTAGGTATATTGTTTTAAATTTTTTAGCGCAAAAAACGTCTAATTATACCTTAAAGGTGTGCAAAAGGCTGGGGTGAATTTGGCACGACAGGAAACATCATTTTTCCTTCTTTAATTTTTCTTTGATTTCTTGAATTTTTTCATTACATGACAAATTTCCGATACGGGCGTATTCTTTTTCATAACCGGGAAGCTCAGTTAAATCAGCTTGTAAAAAGGAAGTAAAATCATGCCATAAACGATTTAATTCGTTCAGATTTAATGTGTAACAAACAAAATATCCCTCTTTGTTTTCCACTACCAAGTCCGCATCCTTAAGAATCTTTAAATGTTGGGAAACCCTTGGCTGGAGCATATTTAAAACGTCACTTAGCTCACAAACGCACATCCCCTGTATGGAAAGCATTTTAATAATTTTTAAACGGGTAGGTTCACCCAGTGCTTTAAAAGCTTTATATATTCGTTTATTCAAGGATTCACCTTCTTTCACATATAACAATAATTATTGCTAATCTACAAAAACAAACACAAAACCTATAAATGCCCGCATGAAGTATAGAACTCCATTGCATTCCGGTTTAAATTTGCTTAAACTCATTAAGAACCTAAAGAAAACCTTTGGCTTTAGGATAGAGGGACAGTCACCTGTCCCCCTGTCCCTTATATTTAGGATTCCATTAAAACCGTTGTAATAATATTAGTCAACTCTGCTTTCGTTGGTACCTTTCCGGTAAGCTTAACCTTACCGTCTATCATTAAACCAGGCGGCACCATAACCCCTGCTTTAGCAATTTCTTTAATATCGGTAACCTTTTCAACGGTTGCTTCTATCGCCAATTCATTAATTACTTCACGCACTGTTTTTTCTAATGAATTACATTTCGTACAACCCATTCCAAGAACTTTAATTTCCATCAAACTCACCTTTCTTTTATTTGTTTTTATTAACAAAGGCATAATTATTTATTCTTCGGTTTAAGCGATTAATTCTATTCAGAAGATATTTTGGCAAAAAACTTTTTTAAATTGTCAGGCATCACGTAAGTTTTGTTATCCGGCCGGGCTTCTTTTCCACCATATACTTCCTTCAAAATTGCCTCAATAATCATTGCTTTAGGAGGCACGGTGTATTCTTTCCCCTGATATACCCATACCCGGCAATCAATGTTGTCACCACACAGATCCCCACATGACGGACAGAGACTCTCCCTTAGTTCTAACTGAATATCCTGCCCATTAATCCGGATAGTAGGAGAACTCAAAAGCTTTAATTCTATCATGAAACACTCTCCCATCATAAAATTTATTATTAAATAAAAAAGTGGGATACGGCATTAAATAGATATCCAATAATAATAATTCCCAAGGTGACAATCCCAATAAAAGCCCCTAACAACTTTGGCTTTACCACCTTGCTCAACATAATTAATGAAGGTAAAGAAAGTGCCGTAACAGCCATCATAAATGACAATACCGTACCGACAGGAACACTTTTACCAAACAAAGCTTCGGCTATGGGAATCGTACCAAAAATATCCCCATACATAGGTACTCCTATCAAGGTGGCCAAGGTAACCGCAAAAGGATTATTATCTCCAATTACAGTCTCCACAACAGTTTGGGGAATCCAATTATGAATAAGGGAGCCAATACCTACTCCAATTAAAATATATAACCATACCCTTTTCACAATATCTTTAACTTGACACTTTGCATAGTCCATTCTCTCTTTTCGAGTTAATTGTTCGGGTTCCCCATCAATATGCCCGGCATTCCAAACAAATCCTTCTACAAACTTCTGCATATTCAGTTTATCAATAATGGTTCCTCCGATAACAGCAAGAATTAACCCGACAACTACATATGCTAAAGCAATTCTTGCTCCAAAAAAGGACATTAAAATCAGTAAGGAGGCCAGGTCTACCAAAGGTGAGGAGATTAAGAAGGCAAACGTCACACCAATAGGTAACCCGGCAGATGTAAAACCGATGAAGATCGGGATACTGGAACAACTGCAAAATGGCGTAATTGTTCCCAGTAAAGCCCCCATGATATTTCCCTTGATCCCTTTGATCCCACCTAAAATACGTCTGGTTCTTTCCGGGGGGAAGTAGCTTTGGATATAGGAAATGAAAAAAATCAAAACCGAAAGCAGAATGAATATTTTAATAGTATCGTATATAAAGAAATGAATGCTGCCTCCAATTTTTTCGGAGATCGACAAACCAAGAACCCGCTCCACCAAAGCACGCACCAATTCATAAAGCCATGTCATTTTTAGTAATTGGTCATTTAGTATCGAAAAAAATTGGGTTATCATTTCGGTGATACCTCCTGTAAAACCCGCTTTCGTAAAGTTATTATAATAAAGCAAAACACTATCCAATAAGGTTTTACCTCTTTATTATATAATAATTTGCTTATTTACAATATATTCTACAAGCATGTGCTAATTCCTACTACCCCTTTTCTTTTAGTTCCTTTATTTTTCTTTTAATTTTTTTGCTGTTTTAATAAACTCCTCGTCACCTTTTCCTGTAGGATCTCCTGTCCCAACCCTCTCTGAACCTACAGGGGAGATGGGCAATAATTTTATAACATAAAAAGCAGGCCTTTCCACCTGCTTAAAATAAAAACTTTTCCTCTTTTTATCCTCTGCTATGTAAACCACTAGATTTATCTTCCGGAATCCCCAAATGCTTTTAATTATTTCAAGTTCTTCTATAATAATTTTTGTATTTACCCAGCAGCGACAGAAGTAACTACTACGATCTCATCTCAACCTCCCCTATTTGTCAAGTATTGACAAAACGCCTGCCCTAGCGGTGCAGTGCTTTCGGCACAAAAGCAAGGAGCAAAGCAGCTATCAACGGAAAAACAACGATCAGAGAAAATACTGCCTGCACCCCGGCTGCATCGGCAATTCTTCCCAATAAAGGTGCAGCAAATCCACCGAAACTCACAGCCACGCCAATCGTGATGCCGGAAGCAAAGCCGACCCGTCCCGGCAAATATTGCTGTCCCATAACAATCATCGGACTAAACGTAAGATAACAGGTAAACCCAATCGTCATTAAAAGTAATGTAGCTAAAGTCACATCTGTCACGCGTACAAAAATGAGCAGTTGTGGGATGAGGAGCAAGAATGCCCCTGACACCGTTTTTAAATTGCCAAAACGATCTGCCAACCGTCCGCCCACCAGGTTGCCAACTACCCCCATGCCCAATAGGATAGTCAAAGAAGTGCTGGCATGTTCTTTTGAGGCCTTAAAAAATTCAATCCAATATGATGGTAAAAATGTATTAATCCCTTGAAAGAGAATGGAACGGCAGATAATGGCTAAAGTAAGCAAAATAAATGGGACCCAGGCATCCTCCATATCGATTTTCTTTGTTCCAACCTGGCCGGAATCATTTCCTCCCTGACTTACTCCCGGGGACAATTGAGAAAAACGGCCGACTACCCGATATAAAATAATCGCTAATAACAGTGCCGGGATAAAATAAAAAGTAATTCCTTTTAATCCCCCGAGCAAAATCAGCCCGGTCACAATCAGAGGCCCCATCGCAAAGCCGGCATTGCCGCCAACGGAATAAAGGCTCATGCCGGAAGCCTTCCTCTCTCCGGAAGCGATTCCCGCAATGCGCGCTCCCTCTGGGTGAAATGCCGCGACTCCAAGACCGCAGATGAAAATGCCTAAAACAATTAAATAGTATTGATGAAAAAGCCCGGCAATAGCAATTCCCAGACCTGCCAAAAATGGGCCTAGTGCGATAAACCAGGGCAAGGGCTTTCGGTCAGCCAAAAAACCAAATAACGGCTGGACAATAGTGGAGGAAATGGTCAAAGCCATAACTAAAAAACCTGCGGCAGAGTATGTAAGTTTATATTCCGAAATAAAATATGGCAATAAAGCCGGCACCATTCCTTGAGAAATATCAGTCATCAAGTGCCCGGCAAATAAAAGAAAAATAATTTTGTAATTCATTAGTTCCGTCCTTTCTGTGGAATTAAATCATTTACTGCTCCCTGGCTATACATTTCCTCCATCAAATATTTATCATGCCAATTTTAGACATTAAATTATCCCTTAAATTTTCATTATAGCTTAGCGAATACCTCATGTACAGTCCAGATTAAAGCCAAAATAAATTTAAACGGGTGCCTGACACTGCTTATCAACTTATTAGGTTGATGATTCTTGTGCCCCGCACCCACTTATTTATTGTTTAAGTCTTTTTAGCTCTTCCAATATCTGATGGTATTCCTGATCCAATACCTGGAGATCATCTTTCTTCGATGGCATGGACAATCGCCCGATGATTTCAGACAACCGATTTTCCAAGACAAAAATTTGTTTCTCCACATCTCCTAAAGCATTATTTGATGGTTGGTTTCTTTTCGCCAAAAACTCCTGATAGCTCCCATTGAACATTTTGATTTGATAATTTTCAATCGTCATAATGTGATCGGCAACTGCATTTATTAAGCTGCGGTCATGAGAGACAAACAAAATTGTTCGATTATAATTTTGCAATGCTTCCTCAATAACTTCGAGAGAATTGATATCTAAATAATTGGTCGGTTCATCCAATATGAGAAGATTTATATCTTTAAGAAGTATTTTTGCAAAAGAGACTTTGACGCGCTCTCCTCCGCTTAACACATTTACCCGTTTATATACATCATCCCGTTTAAATAGCAATCTGGCCAGCAAAGTTCGGGCAAATGTTTCCTGATAAATGCTCTCGGCCATTACATTTTCCAGGATAGTTAAATTTTCATCTAAGATGCTCATATCCTGACTAAAGTAACCGATCTTTGCTCCGGCGGCAATTTTAATGGTAGGATCCTCTGAGATAATCATTTTGAGCAATGTGCTTTTTCCACAACCGTTAGGTCCAATTAAGGCCACCTTCCCACCGTTCCCAATACTAAACTCGGCATCTCTAAATATCACCTTATCGCCAAAATTTTTATAAATATTTTTGCCCTCAATAATAATTTTACTATGAATCTTTGTTGAGTCTACCAAGTCAAACTTAATCAGTTCTTTTTCCACCGGCTTTTCCTTCACCACTAAATGCGCTAGTCTGGCTTCAATACTTTTTATGGCCCGCTCCAGGGAAGCCTTTGCCTTTTGATTACCCATCTTGTGCAGCCTGGCTTCAGAATTGCCCATTCTTTTCGGGGCTTTCTTGATAGACTTGACCTTTTGCCTTTTCTCGACGATAACTCCCTCAAGCCTCTTCTTTTCTTCTACATACCAATTATATTCAAATTGGGCTCTTTCCCTTTCTTTTTTCTTTTGCGCACTGTATTCACTATAGTGACCGCTGTATACTTTGAGCTTACCATTTTCTATCTCCCAGATTTTGTTGCACAGCTTATCCAGAAAGCTGCGGTCATGGGATATGAGAACAAGCCCGCCCCGATACTCGCTAAAATAGCTTTCCATCAGTTCAATACCTTCGATGTCGATATTACTGGTGGGCTCATCTGCAAATATTATTAGGCTGTCATTCCCAAAACTTTCGGCCAGCTTAAACCGGGTCTTCTCTCCCCCGCTCATATTTTCATTCCATATTTCGAGGACACCAAATTTAGAGGCCATTTCGGAGCTTATCCTTTTGTTTTCGGGTGGTTGGAGTTGAGAAATATAGGAATACCTTCCATACAACTTAACCCATCCTTCATCCGGTTCCAACTTTTCACTGAGAATATTAATTAATGTGGTTTTACCGGCTCCGTTGACACCAATGATCCCGATCCTATCTTTGGCATAAACCCGCAAATTATCTATATCAAAGATTAAGCGGTCTCCAAAATATTTTTTAATATTGCTGCATTCCAATAATAAAATAAAAACCCCTCCTTATAAACCGGAGAGGATAGCGTCAATATCCAACAGTGTACAATGATATTTCCAATTGTACACGTCAAGACCTGGATCAAATCCTAGGCTGTATATTATTTAACAAGCTACCGGCAGTTAATTGAACACTATCCACTCACACGTTTAATAAAATGCATGACATAAAGCAGGCCATGATAACATCCATGATCACATCTTTATGCAAATCTTCATTTTGAATATTGTTGAGTGAATTAGTTTCTCATTTCCTGCTGGTACCTTGCCCTTTCTCAAAATTCTTGCTGCTTAATAAAATTATAGCTGTCCATTCGCTGGATGTCAATTGTGGGACAGGGATCACAGACCTAACTATTTCTCACAACAAGAACTTCGTCGGATTTGGCACAGCAGTTGTTTATACAGGCCACCACATAAACACGGCCTAAAGTACCCACTGGTACCTGCCAGAAAATCTCGGCAACACCTGTGACCGCACTGGGACAATCAATGCCGATGAGACGGGCAAATTCGCATACTTCAGTGCCGGTAGGTTCAATGAAAAAGAATGCCCGGGAAACAGGACGATTGAAGGTTGCTCGAACAATGACACGGGCATCAAGCTGAACTGCTCCATTAACTACCGGCAGCGGTTGTCCCGCCTCTGTCAGAAATCTTAAGGTAAGTACACGCAGGTCACATTGAGGTGCCACGGGAGGAATACAAATTACCTGACCTATGTAGATAATGTCCGGATTTATAATCTGTGGGTTTCGAGCAAGAATTGCCTCAACTGTTACTCCAAATCTGCGTGAAAGATTGAAGAGTGTATCCCCGGCTCTTACAATATAAAGCTGACCATCACATTGAGACAGTTGGCGAACTTGGCCTCTTGTCACAGGACACATCACTCGATTAAACTTATGATCATTCCTCAAAACCACCATCTCCTTACTGAATTGCTAATACACTATATTCAAGAGATCGGCTTTGAGTTAAGAATTCTCGTTGCCGACCAATGTTTTCACCCTAATTAAAGGATTTTGGAGGGAAAAATAGAAAAAAGAAGAAAAAAGGCAATAGGGGTAGGCGGAGAAAGTGCAGTTTTTAGACAAGACGCACAGTATTGTAATTATATTATTTGTTTTCTCTTATTTAATAGATATTTTTTTTCCTTGCCAGGTTCTGGAGCTAACACAATTTGTTTTATCTTTGGTTTTATTAATGATTAATTTTCCTTTTCTTAAACATGCGAACAGATATATTTCTATTAGTTTATTGTTGGTAGGTACCATAATTTTATTATATTTTGATGCCGGTTTTGATCAATGGCTAAAATCCATCAACAAAAATGCCGGTTTAGTTGCTTTTTTAGCTACCGTCCCTATGCTGGGGTTTCCTTTGTCTTATGAAGATTTTCAAGGTGCTATCAAAAATAAAGTTTCTAAATATTTTAATTCACCTCATAACTATTATAATATTACTGCTTTCTTGACCGTCACTCTATCTATGCTGATAAACATAGCGTGTATCCCAATAATTTATCATTTGGTAAAAAAATTTAAAGATAAATATCCTCTCAGCTTGTTTTCCAAAGCAGTCACTCGGGGTTTTTCCACAAGTATTATCTGGGCTCCCAATGCTGTATCCATAGCTGTAGTTTTACCTTATTTAAAAATACCTTGGGTGAAATTTTTCCCAGGGGGACTCTTTTTTCTTTTTATTACAATCATAATAATCGTATACTTCGAAAAAATATTTAATAAAGCGGATTTAAAATCAGAAGATAACATTGAAGAATATATTTTTGAAGGAGCAGCAGATGAAAACAGTACATATTTAGTTAAGAAATTATCATTAATGGGGATATTCATCCTTTCCTCAGTTGTTTTGTTTGAAGTATTTACCGGTCATAGTGCAGTGGTCGCCGTCCCGGTAGTTGCCGTTTTTGCCCCTTTACTCATAGCCTTATTATGGAAAAAGAAAAATGTTTATTACAATTCTTTAAAAAATTATTACCGGATAACTCTGCCGAGCCTAAAAAGCCAAATCGTTTTATTTATGTTAGCCGGTTTTTTTGGGCAGGCTTTAGATATTTCCGGTGCAGGAAAATATTTAAGTGATTTTATTTATAATTTGAATATTCAACAGCCAGTCATTCTAATTTGTATATTTATGTACATGATTATCATATTAGCAATCATTGGTATTCACCCGGTAATAAGTGTCTCCACAATACTAGTAACTTTTCCGGTTTCAACTTTACCTTTAATGCCTATGCAATTTGTTCTGACTTTGACAACGGCTTATTCCTTGGGAGTACTTTTATCGCCTATATCAGGTACCGTTTTGATTACAGCCGGATTGACTATGCAGAATCCACTAAACGTTGGTGTAGGTATTAATTGGAAGTATGCATTTATAGCGACAATTTTCTATATCGCGTTACTGTCAATTTTTCCATTCTAAAAACTGCTCCCCCTCAGTCCTTATTTTTCTTGAAAGAATTCCTCTGCATTGGGGAAATATTCCCCAGCTTTTGTTTAATGTAATCTGAACATAAAATAATTTAGCAAGAGAAAGTCTGCAAAAAAAGAAAGGGGATAATTATTCCCCTTTTGTAAGTCGGTTTTCTACCTTGTATTCTTCCCTTTTCTTCTCCAGCCAGCTGCCATATTCTGTTTGCATTTTTTGATTCGTTAAAGTTTCTTTGATTTCAGTTTTATGATCCTCATATTTGGCAGCTTTTGCTGCTTTCTTATCTTCCACATTAATAATATGATAGCCATATTTGGTTTTGACCGGATCACTTGTTTCTCCTACTTCCAGAGAGAATGCTGCCTTCTCAAACTCCTCCACCATCTGGCCTTTGATGATATAACCCAGTTCTCCGCCTGCATCTTTGTTACTGGCATCAGTGGAATACTCTTTGGCTAATTCGGCAAAATCCGCACCGCCGGCTAATTTTTCTTTCACTTCATTGGCCTTATCGATGGTTTCTACCAAGATATGTCGTACCTGGACTTGTTCTTGTTGGTTGAAAGTTTCTTTGTTTTCTTCAAAATACTTTTTCATTTCCTCTTCTGAAACGGAAACTTCACCTTCAAGAAGCTTCGTCAACTCCAAATTGCCTTTAACATCTTTCTTGGCGTCATCCATGGTCAGTCCGTACATTGCTAATGTTTGATTAAAATATTCCTCGCCGCCGTTTTGGGCAATTAATTCGGATAACTCCTCTTCCACTTCTTTGTCAGACACAGAGATGTTTTGCTTTTTTACTTCCAGTGCAATAATCCGTTCGGTAATTAATGAATCCAAGGCTGCCTCCCCATTTTGGGCAACCAGGTAATCATACAACTCTTCCTTGGAAATATTCTCTCCATTTACCCGAGCGACCACTTCACCGGAGGTTGAAATGTAAACGGCAGCAGCAATGACAACAATCAAAATTAATAGTACCAGATAAATTTTTTGTCTATCTTTACGCATAGATTTCCCCTTCCTAATAGTATATTTAATATTATTAAACATTATACAACCGGATTATACCGGACCTAATAAAGTATAACATTAAATTGTGTCAAAAATCTTACAAAGATAATACCATTTCAGGAACAGTCAACCTTTTAATGTGATCGTGATTGCACAGGATACCGTAAGGCTGGAAAAAAAGAGGCTGGTGCACTACGAGCTAATTAAACTCGTTGTGCAACAGCCCCTTTTCTATTCATGGCTATGCTTGACTATTCTTCTTAGTCACTCTCTTCCTCGCAATGTGGCGGACAGCCGGGACCATTCCCCTCATTGAATTGAGCTAACGGTTCTTGAACAGCAGGTGCGCCGGCCATTCCGCCTGCCGGTGATGTTGCCAGGAAATTATTTGCCGCAGTGATAGCATCAGTGGCAAAATCACAAATTTCAAAACCCATGGCAGTTAGATTCAAGACATTTAGGTTCGCGGCCAGTAACTGTGCATAAAGAACTTGATATTGTTGTTCAAAGGGAGGATTGGCAGGTGCTGGCGGGGAGGGTGTATTAAAATTAAGAACATCATTTGCATTAGCTGTAGTAACTGTAAGATTAAGCCCTTATAATTGTGTAAAAAGAAAATGAGCCACGACCTCATAACCTCGGTTAAAATATAAGTGACAAACAAATACCAAACCGAGGAGGATGAAATCCATGGCTCAGTTTAATATTACCCTAACCGAAGAAGAATTGCACGGACTTTTTATAAGCAACGGACGAGATGTAGCCGTAGCAA